>PLUC01000083.1 GCA_003165415.1 Holophagaceae bacterium | reverse complement strand
TCCTGTTGGGCCTCCTGGCCACCTGAGGACGCGGTACCGTGACCTCCGCTCTGGCCATGTTCGGCCTGACCGGACGCTGGAGCGCTGATTTCCGCGCCTTCTCCCGCAGCGACTGGGATGCCCGGACCTGCTTCCGTGGCGTGAGCCTCATCATTGTCATGCCCACGCCCTGCTCAAGCTCGCCGCAATGAAGGCCTTCGGTCCAACACGGACTGACGATTACCACGAACTACCCCCATGGCGGAGCCATCGGGACCGGGAAGGTCTCCGGAAACCTTCCGCCAGCCGTGGAGATGACGCGGACCAGCGAAATCTTCGCGGGTCATGACAAGCCTCAGGATCATTCTGGGATCGAAATCCTGCGCTGGCAAATCACTTACTGTTCCTGTTTCAGTGCGGTTTCAATTCCCCGCCCCGGCCCATCCCGCCCGCCGGCCGGGCCTCCTCTCTGGGCGCCACGGTCCGGGGCTCGCCCTCTCCGCGCGCGGGGCGGGCCTCCCCGGCCTGGGTGGACGGGTGGTGATGGCCGGAACCGCCAGACCGGTGTACATGGGCTGGTGGCGCAACCTGGCCGGAGGGCGCGGTATGGGCCGCCGGCCAGGGTGATCCGCTGGTCTCGCCCTGCCGGGGGCGCCCGGCGCTGGAGGGCTCCTGGCTGGCGCTGGGCCTGAAGGTCGTGGTGTCCGGGACGCGCAGGAGCGGCTGGGGGGCAGGGGTGGAACTTTCGAAGCGCCCGGCACTGGCCTGGGCCGGCACCAGGGCGCGGCCGGGGACGGCCTGGGCATAGGCGGCGGTGCGCTGCTGCAGCAGGGTCCGCTGCCGGGCCACCTGCTGGATCTGGGCCGGATTCCGGAACTCGGCCGGGGTGACCAGCATGCGGCCCTGGTACAGGGTGCCGGACCGGCTGAGGGTGCCCACCACGGCGGCGCTGGTGAAGGCCCGGGGGCGTACGTTGGCGGCGTTGATGAAATTGATGTTCACCACGGTCCAGGCATAGCCGCCCGCCCATGGGCCGTAGCCCCAGACCACCGGAAGGTTGTAGAACCCCAGGGGGGCCCAGGCGAAATAGACGTCACTGGTGTTCCAGGCCACCCAAGCCGGGCTGTAGTAGATCCCCGGAATCCAGTACCAGCCCAGGCCAGTGTTCCAGCCCCAGCGGCCGAAGTGGTGGGTCACGTAGCCCCAGGGCTCGGCGCTGATCCAGGTCAAGCCGCCCGGGTAGCAGGCCCAGCGGCCGTCCCAGTAGGGGCGCCAGTACGCAGGCAGGCCGGCGGGGCACCAGCACCAGGTGCCGCATTCGGACACGTAGTTCCAGTCGCCCTGGCCGTCCAGGTCGTCGGCGTAGTAGCGGATCTCCGGGGGCACCCGGGCGGCGCTGGGGCTGCGGGGCACGTTGAGCAGCGGATTGCACCAGGTGTCGAAATCATCCTGGTCGAAGGTGTTGAAGTCGGTGATGCGGTCCAGGGCGTCCTGGCCGCCGGCCACCTGGAGCTGCTCTCCGGCCCGCACCAGGGTGCGTCCGGAGTGGTTGGCGAAGCCGGTCCGGCCCTCGGTCACCCAGTGCTGCAGGGACTGGTCGTCGGCGGCCTGAAAGCTGGCGTCGGCGCGGTTCTCCAGGGTCCCGGCGCCGGCGGGGGTGTCCACCCGGACGCGCGCGCCGCTGCTGGCGCCCATGCGGATCCGGAGCCGTCCGACCTCCAGCTTCAGCAGCACCTCCCGCACGCCCTTGGCGTCCGCGAACAGTTCGGCCACCTGGAACCGGGTGCCGCGCTCGAAGGCGACCCGGCTGCCGTCGCCCAGTTGCAAGATGCCGCGCCCCTGGCTTTCCACCGCGTCCCCTTCGGCCACCGGGACCCCCAGGCCCAGGGCCTCGTCCTGCTCGCCCTTGTGGATGATCGCGTTGCCTTCCAGGACCTTCACCTGGGCATAGCGTTCGGGGCTCTCCCCCAGCGCCATGGGCGCCTGGGCCCGGAGGCCCGGGGCCAGGGCGAGGATGACAAGGGCAATCCAGGCGGATCGGATCTGGGTCATGGCGAGCTCTTCACGGTTGGACCCCGGGGTGGCGGCACGGTTGATCGGTCAATCCTTGGGAAACGGCAGCAGCGCCGTGCCTTTTGGCTTGCCGGCGGTGCTGTCCTTGCCCAGCTGGATGAACCGCGGAAGCAGCACAAGCCAGTGCAGGGACCAGCTGGCCCGGGGCTGCGGGTCTCCGGCCGTTTCCCGCACCTCCAGGCGGTCCGGGTAGAAGAGCAGGGTGAACTCCTGGCCCCCGGGGAGCGGGAGGTAGACCACCTGGGAGGTGGCCGGGTGGATCACGGTGAGGACGCTGTCGTCGTCGTCCAGGATCCACAGCAGGCCTTCCAGGGCCGGCCTGAAGTCCGGGGCGCCCACCGGCATGCCGCCGATCCCCCGCTGCAGGGGCGAGCGGGTCGCGAAGTGCAGGGGCTCCAACAGGTCTGGGATGGGGGTGCCCCAGTCCCGCCAGGCCTTCACCGGCCGTCCCGGCAGCCCCAGCTTCATCCGGATGAGGCCCTTATCGTCGGTGATGGTGACCTTGCCGTCCTTGACCAGGCGCACCTCCAGGGCGAAATAGGACTGGGTGGGCGTGGCGTCGCAGGGGGTGGGCGCGGGTTCGGGGGCCTCCATCTGCCAGGGCAGGGCGGGCGCGCCCTTCCACGGGAGGGGGGCCTGCTGGGCGGAGAGCGCCAGGGCGCCGGTCAGGACGAGGATGGCCAGCCGCACAGGGCCTCCAGGTTGCGTGTGGTGATCTCGGCCAGCCGCTCGGGGCCCAGATGCCGCAGCCGCGCCACCTGGGCCGCGACGTAGGTCACGTAGGCCGGTTCGTTGGGTCTGCCCCGGAACGGCACCGGGGCGAGATAGGGGGAATCGGTCTCCACCAGGATCCGGTCCTCCGGGGCCCAGGCGGCCACCTCCCGGATCGGCTCCGCGTTGCGGAAGGTGATGATCCCCGAGAAACTGAGGTGGAAGCCCAGGTCCAGGGCCTGGGCCGCGAACGCGCAGTCCTCGGAGAAGCAGTGGATGATGCCGCCCACCTGGTCCGCGCCCTCCTCCCGGAGGATCCGGAGGGTCTCGGTGGGCGCCTCCCGGGTGTGCACCATGACTGGCTTGGCCAGCCGACGCGCGCAGCGGATATGGGCCCGGAAGACCTCCTCCTGCATGTCCCGCGGGCTCAGGTCGTAGTGCCAGTCCAGGCCGGTCTCGCCCACGAAGCGCGCGTTGGGATCCCCCAGCAGGGCCTCCAGCCGCGCTCCGGTGTCCGGGCCCCAGGTGCTGGCCTCGTGGGGGTGCACCCCCAGGCAGGCCTGGACCTCGGGGTGCCGGGCGCAAAGGTCCAGCGTCAGGCGCGCATCCTCCAGGCTGGTGGCCACGGCGATGCAGCCGCCGACGCCGGCCAGGCGCGCCCGTTCCAGCACCGCTTCGGGGCCGTCCGGGGCAGGGTAGCTGCCGATCAGGTGGCAGTGTGAATCCACAAGCATTTTCTACGCTCCACCCGCTAGTATAAGGAAGCCTTGGAAGGAAAGGCTCCATTGATATCACCTCTCATGACCATCCTCATCGTGGACGACGAGCCGGGGATCCGCCGGTCTCTGGGAGAATCCCTCTCCGAGGAAGGCTACGGCGTCATCAAGGCCGAGCGCGGGGAACAGGCCCTGGACCTGCTCCAGAACTCGGACGGCGAAGGGGTGCACCTCATGATCCTGGACGTCTGGCTGCCCGGGATCGACGGCCTGGAGACCCTGAAACAGGCCAAGGCCCTGCGCCCCGAGCTGCAGGTGGTGATGATCTCCGGCCACGGCAACATCGACACGGCCATGCAGGCCACCAAGCTCGGCGCCTTCGACTTCCTGGAGAAGCCGGTGGACCTGGACCGGCTGCTGCTGGTGGTGAGCAACGCCCTCAAGCAGCGCCACCTGGAGCAGGAGAACCTGCGGCTGTACCGGGAAGTGAACCAGGACCGGTTCTTCATGGCCGAAAGCCCGGCCATGCGCCGCCTGCTTTCGGACCTGGACTTGGTCGCCCCCACCGAAGGGCGGGTCCTGCTGGTGGGCGAGAACGGCAGCGGCAAGGAGGAGGTGGCCCGGCTCATCCACAACCAGAGCGCGCGCGCGCGCTCGCCCTTCGTGGAGGTGAACTGCGCGGCCATTCCCGAGGAACTGATCGAATCCGAGCTGTTCGGCCATGTGAAGGGCGCCTTCACCGGCGCCGTGCGCGACCAGAAGGGCAAGTTCAAGGAGGCCCACGAAGGCACCCTGTTCCTGGACGAAGTGGCCGACATGTCGCTCAAGACCCAGGCCAAGGTGCTGCGGGCGCTGCAGGAAGGCCGGATCGAGCCGGTGGGGGGCGGGGGCGCGGAGGCGGTGGACGTGCGCGTCATCACCGCCACCAACAAGGACCTGACCGAAGAGATCCGCTGCGGGCGGTTCCGGGAGGACCTGTATTTCCGCCTGGCGGTGGTGCCGCTGCGCATCCCGCCCCTGCGCGAGCGGTCCGAGGAGCTGATCCCCATGGCCGAGGCCTTCATCCGGCTCATCTCCCGCAAGTACGGGCGGCCGCTGCGGCGCCTCGCCCCCGAGGCGCGGGAGACCCTGCTGCGGCACAACTGGCCGGGCAACGTGCGGGAGCTGAAGAACCTCATGGAGCGGGCCGTGATCCTGGCCCGGGGCGCCGAGATCACCACCCGGGACCTGGGCGCCCTGGCGGTGCGCCATCTCAGCGAGCCGGACCCGTTCTCGTTCCCGGAGTTCCCCAGCCTGAAGGACGCCCGGGAATGGTTCGAGGGCACCTACATCCAGCGGGAACTGAAGGCCCAGAACGGCAACATGACCCGGGTGGCCGAGCGGCTGGGGCTGGACCGCTCCAATCTGTACAAGCGCCTCAAGACCCTGGGCATCGAGGCGAGAGAAACCTGATGGAGCGCCTCTGGCTGAAGATCGGCGAAACCGCCCGGCGTCTGGGGGTCAAACCCAAGGTCCTGCGCTATTGGGAGCAGGTGATCCCGGAAATCCAGGCCAGGCGCAGCAAGGGCAACCTGAGGTACTACCACGTGGACGAGCTGGACCGGCTGTTCAAGATCCGGAACTGGCTGGAGGAAGGCCTCACCGTGGCGGACTGCCGGGAGCTGCTGCTCACCGGGCAGTTGACCCGGGGCCTGAACCTGGGCCTGGGCGCCATGGCGGTGCCGCGCCGGAAGGCCGCCGGCAAGGCGAAACCCCAGACCCCGCGCCGCCCCGACGTGGCCAAGGTGACGGCGGCCCTGCGCAGGCTGCTGAGCCAGCTCGCGGATCCGGTCAAGCTATAGCTTGCCGCTGCCCAGGTCGCGGAAGAAGGACAGAGTGCTCAGGCGCAAGCCCAGCAGCAGTACGGCCTCGTCCCGGCCCACCTGCCCCTTGCTGGCCCAGCCTTCCATGTAGAAATCGCCGTTGGCCCCCGAGGAGCCGAACTGCGTGAGCACCACCTTGCCCCTTACCAGGAGGCGGTTGGAGTGGATGAAAAGCGGGTCCTTCTCGTAGGCGATTTCGGCCACGGAGTTGCGCAGGGGGCCCTCCTCCTGTCGCAGGGTGACCCCGAGATGGTAGGTGGCGAGGAACTGGTCACGGTTGCCGCCGCCGGCGAGATCCGGGCCGGTCTCCGGGGTGGTGTAACCCACCAGCCCGGTGGAGCCTAGCACCCCCCAGCTCACGTTTTCCGTGAACGGATGCATCAGCCAGGCCCCCATCTCCCCCTTGAAGTTCCCGGTGGAGGTGATGACCGCCACGGTGTCGGAGGTCTCCTTGCTGGCGGACTGGAAGGAGAGCGTGCCGAAGGCCTCCAGCCACTTCTCGTTTTCCGGCCAGTGGAAGCTGTGGCGGAGATCCAGGGCCACGAAGGGGAGGGACTTGGAGAAGAAGGAGCTGTTCTGTTCCTGGTCCTGGTAGAGGGTGTCGAACTCGAACCCCGCATAGAGGTCGGCCTTGAAGTCCGCTGCGTCGATCTTGACCGAATCCTCGCGATTGCGCAGCTCGGCGATGGTACGGGCCATGGCCCGGTACTGGAGGATCGACTGTCGCTGGGCCTGCATCAGGGTTTCCGCCTGGGTCACCAGGGCCGGTTCCTCCCCGACCAGGGAGGAATGGAGCGTCTTGGTCCGGTCGTAGTTGTACTCCATCCGCTCCAGGTAGCGGCTCAGGGACCGCTGCTGGAGGCGCAGCTGTTTGAAGTAGACCTTCCGCTCCGCCGGCGACAGCCCGGATAGCCGGGCCCGCAGCTCGCTGGCATAATTCGGGTTCGCTTCCCCCTTGATCTGCATGGGCGGCGGCTGCAGCTTCTGGGGTTCCAGGCTCAGGTCCGGGTCAGCCTGCGCTCTCGCTGCGCCGCACAGCAGAAAGGGCAGGCAAAGCGCGCGAAGACCCTTCAGCAGGAAGCCGGGAAGGCGGGTGTTGTCCATTTGGAGGTCCTTGTTTCAAGGACCATCATGCCACATTTCGTTAAAGGGGGTTGACGGTGACGGTGCGGGAGGCGCTGGCCGACACCCCGGTGTTGTCCGTGACCGTGAGGATCACAGCATAGGTGGCGCTGGTGCCGTCGCCGAAGTTCCAGGCATAGCTCAGGGTGGCGGAAGCGGAACTGTCGGTGGCGGTGCCGCTGAAGTTGACGGTGGCCCAGTCGCCCGACCCGCCGGAGACCAGGCCGCTCTCGTTCCAGGCCGTCTCCGGAATGTAGCCCAGCGCCGAGGACTGGTCCGCCCCGTTGCTGGCGGCCCAGTAGCTGCCCGCGGCGTCGTTGAACTCGGTGCCGCCCACGCAGACGTTGTAGGGGGAGGAGCCCAGGCCGTTGACGCCCAGGCTCGACCCCGAATTCCCCTCGCAGCCCGCGGCGCCGTTGTCCCCGGACGCCACCATGGCGGTGATGCCTTCGGCCGCGGCCTGGGCCCAGAGGTTGCTGTAGAAGGCGTCCTCGGCCGAGCCCATGAGGCCTTCGCACTGGCCGAAGCTGGTGCTCATGACCGCCGCCAGGTTGTTGTCGACGAGGTACTGGGCCGAGAGGTCCACCCCGTCCGTGCTGGCGGTGGACGCGGAGATCACGAACTTGACGGTGGCGTTGGGGGCCACGGCGCCGGACCATTCCATGTCCAGGTCCGCTTCGACGTCCTCGTCCGGGCCCAGGTCGCCGGGGTCGGCGCCGTTGACGATGAAGGCCGGGTTGTTGGCGGTCAGCCCGAAATGGCTGCGGAAGGTGGTGATATCGGACACGGCGGGGTTGGTCCGGCCGACGATGGCGATGGCGACCCCGGTGCCGTTGATGCTGGAATTGTAGAGGGGCTTGACGTCATAGATGGTGGCGAAGTCGCCCGGCGCTCACCTGCTCCACGGTGAAGCCGTTCTCCTGGAGCCAGGCCAGCACCGAGTCGAGGTCCTGCTGCCCGGGGCCGAACCGCGCCCCGAAGGCCTCGGGGGTCAGCCACTGGTGGAAGATCGGGGACTTGGGGTCCTGCTGCTGGCTCAGCAGGGATGTCAGCTGGGCCTGGGCCCCCGGGGGGATGGCCAGGGACAGGAGCATGCGCGCCATGGGCATGGCCGGATCCGGGCGGCCCAAAGGCTCCGCCAGGGCCGTGGCGGCGGGAATGTTGCTCCGGAGCACCACCCGGTCCGGGGTCACGGACGCGCACAAGGGCACTGCGAGAGCTGCCAAAAAGATGCCGATCCGGCTTGGCATGGTGGCCATGGGACTCTCCCTGGAGAAGGGGGGAACGGAGCGCCAGCTAGAGACCCAGGCGTTCCAAGGGGGTCGGACAGCTCCGTCCAGGTAAAGCTACGGATGTCTTGGAGGAATTATCGGGTGAGATTGCCAAAGCGGAAGGGGGAAAAATGGCTAGTTTGGATGCATGAGAAGAATCGTCGCGAAGATCATCCTCGCACTGGCGGTCACGGCCGCCGCCGGGGCCGCGCCGGATGAAGCCCGGCTGGGCTGGGACGCTGGCTATCCGGTCGGAAATTTCAAACAGGGCACCAACTGGTTCTTCGACGAAGCAGTGCGGGTGGGCTCGTTCACCCACGAGGCCGGGATCCCGCTCTACCACGGCGACGTCCATACCCTGGCCCCCTCGGCCCACCCCATGCCTTTGCCCAGGGTGGCCCGGACCCCCGACTACCGCTGGGCCGTGGGCAAGGAACAGGGCCTGACGGTGGACGACTACCTGGCCCGGCAGCGGGTCATGGGGCTGCTGGTCATCAAGGACGGGGTGGTCCAGCTCGAGCGCTACCAGTACGGGCGCAAACCGTCGGATCGCTTCGTGTCGATGTCCATGGCGAAGTCCATCACGGCGCTGGGAGTCGGCATGGCGCTGGCGGAGGGCAGGATCAAGTCGCTGGACGACCGGGCCGAGCAGTATCTGCCTGCGCTCAAGGGGACCCTGTATGGCGGCACCAGCCTGCGCAATCTGCTGCGCATGGCCTCGGGAGCCGCCTTCTCCGAGCGCTACGACGGCAACGACGACTCGGCCCGCTATGCCGCGGCGGTGGGCAGGGTGGGCGTGGAAGCGGCGGCGCGGGACATCACGGCCCGCGCGGAGGCGGCCGGCACGCGGTTCAACTACGCCGGGGCCCAGACCACTGTCCTGGGCGCCGTGCTGCGCGCCGCCACCGGCCAGAGTCTGGCCGACTACCTCACCCCGCGCCTGTGGCAGGCCATCGGCGCCGAAACCAGCGCCCTGTGGCGCACGGACCGCACCGGACTGGAAGTGGCGTCCGGCAATTTCAACGCGACCCTGGAGGACTACGGCCGGCTGGGCGTGGTCCTGGCCAACGACGGCGCGAGGCCCGACCTTCCGTCCGCGCAACCGATCGTTCCGCAGGAATACCTGCTGGACGCCACCGACTGGAAGCGGGTGCCGGAGCCCTTCCGCCCCGGCAAGGCGACGCCCTATTTCGGTTATGGCTACCTGTTCTGGCTGTTTCCCGGCGAACACCGGCGCTTCGCCATGCTGGGGGTATACGGGCAGCACCTTTTCGTCGATCCGGAGCTCAGGCTGGTCATGGTGCAGACCAGCGCCAACCAGACCGCCTCGGTTGCCAAGACCAGCCTCGGCCGCGAGCGGAACGCCTTCTGGCGGGGCCTGGTGGACCACTACGGCCGCTGGTAGCAAAAATCCAGAACAAACGTCCCGGCGCGGATCATACTTGGCTGAACCCAGTCGCAATCCGGAAAAGGAGTGTCTCCTTATGGATTTCAGAGGATATCGGCGTCCAGACGGCAAGGTGGGGATCCGCAACCACGTCCTGATCCTGCCCTCGGTGGTGTGCGCGAACCGGGTCGCACGGGGAATCTCCCAGCAGATCGCGGGCACCACCTGGGTCGAGCACCAGCATGGCTGCACCCAGCTGGGAGCGGACGCCGAGCTGACCTCCCATGTGCTCGTCAGCCACGGCACGCATCCGAACGTCTACGGGGTCGTGGTGGTCGGGCTGGGCTGCGAAACGATCCGGGCCCAGGACATCGCCGCGGCCATCAAGAAGCAGTGTCCGTACAAGCCGGTCCACACCGTCATCATCCAGGACGAGGGCGGCTCGGTCAAAGCCACCGCGGCCGGGGCCAGCGCCGCCCGGCGCATGGTCGCCGAAGCCAGCCGGGCGGTGCAGGAGACCCTCGCGGCCTCCGAGCTGATTCTCGGCACCGAGTGCGGCGGCTCCGACGCCTGCTCGGGCATCTCCGCCAACCCGTCCCTGGGCGTGGCCAGCGATCTCCTGATCGAAGCCGGCGGGACGGTCATCCTTGCCGAAACCACGGAAATCATCGGCGCCGAACACATCATGGCGGCCCGGGCCGTCAATGGGCAGGTCGCGAAGAAATGCAACGATCTCATCGAACGCTGTGAAGCCCTCGCCACCAACATGGGGGTCGACATGCGCGGCGGCCAGCCGACGCCCGGCAACATCGAGGGCGGCCTGTCTTCCATCGAGGAAAAATCCCTGGGCTGCATCTACAAAGCGGGATCGAAACCGCTGCAGGATGTCATTGAATATGCGGAGCCCATCCACCAGAAAGGGCTCGTGTGGATGGACACCCCGGGGCAGGATGTGGAGCAGATCACCGGGATGGTCGCCGGAGGCTGCCAGCTGGTGGTGTTCACCACCGGCCGCGGAACCTGCTGCGGTTCCCCCATCGCTCCGACCATCAAGGTGTCCACCACCACGAAGTTGTTTGAAAAGATGAATGACAATATCGACCTGGATGCCGGTGCCATCATCTCCGGCGAAAGCACGGTCCAGCAGGTTGGCGAGACCATCTTCATGGAGATGCTCGAGGTGGCTTCAGGCAAACTGACCAAGTCGGAGATCCTGGGATTCAATGATTTCGCGATCAAGCGCATCGGACCGAGCATGTGAGCAGAAGGAGCCGACAGCATGCCAAAGATGGATGCAGTTGTCATGAAGCCTACCGATAATGTCTGCACCGTGCTGAGAGAGGTGGACCCGGACGCGGCCATCAGCACGGTCGTAGACGGTGAAACCATCACGGTCACGGTTCTCGAAAAGATCCCGTTCGGGCACAAGTTCGCCCTGGAACCGATCCGGTCAGGCGCGCCCATCATCAAGTACGGTGAAACGATCGGCCTGGCCACGAAGGACATCCAAAAGGGCCAGCACGTGCATGTCCACAACCTGGAAAGCCGCAGGGGGCGCGGCGACAAGGTCGGCGATTGACCATCCTGGACCAGCACCGCGCCGGTCAATCCACCGGCAGCACCGCCATCCCGCCATCCCGGAAGTGCCAGATGACGTCCTGCCCCAGCGGGTAGGCCAGCGCCTGTTCCCGCGGCAGATCCAGGTAGCGGGCGCGCAGCACCCGGCCGATCATGCCGTGGGCCACCGCGATCACCGGCCCGGTCTGTTCCCCAAGCCAGCCACCGACCCGGTTCCTGGCCGCCTCGAAGCTTTCGCCGTCGGGGGCCTGGAAATACCAGGTGTGCTGGGTGGTCCCCTCCAGCAGGGCGGGGAACCGCGCCTGGACCTGGGCGAAGGTCAGGCCCTCCCAGGATCCCAGCGCCAGTTCCCGCAGCCGGGGCTCCACCGTCACCGGGCCGAAGGCGACTTCCCCGGCCAGGATGGCGGCGGTGGCCCGGGTACGCCCCAGGGGGCTCAGGGATACCGGCAGCCCGGCCAGGCCGAGCCGGGCCAGAGTCCGCCCCGAGCGCTGGGCCTGTTCCCGGCCCAGCTCGGTCAGGGGCGAATCCAGCGATCCCTGGATCCGGTGGCTGCGGTTCCATTCGGTCTCGCCATGGCGAACCAGGTAGATTTCGGGGGTTCGAATCTTGCCCTCGCAAAACTTGAGGGCGGACTGGGGGGTCCGCCCTCTGGTATTCGAATTTGGTCGGCGCGAGAAGATTCGAACTTCGGTTCGCTGGCGCTCACCCCGCGGCATTGGCTGCGCACGCCCATCCGCCTTGCGGCGGACCGCTGCGCACGCAGTGCGTGCTCCGCTTGGGCTACCTGCGCGCCACTGCCGATCGAAAGTTCGAATCTTTCCCATCTCAGGAGTTGAGGGCGGACTGGGGTGGTCCGCCCTCTTTTTTTCAAATTGGTCGGCGCGAGAAGATTCGAACTTCCGACCCCTACCACCCCAAGGTAGTGCGCTACCAGGCTGCGCCACGCGCCGTGAAGGTTTGATTCTAGTGCTTCCGCTCCGGGGGGTCAAGGAATGCTTGAAGGCAGGTAGACTCTTCCCATGTCCGAACGACTGATCCTTCTCTCCAACGATGACGGTGCCTGGTCCCCCGGCCTGGCGTCCCTGGCCCGGGTGGCCGCCGGGTTCGGCCGGGTGGTGATCGTGGCGCCGGACCGGAACCGCTCGGCCATCTCCAGCGCCCTGAGCCTCCATGACATTCTCCGGGTCCAGGAGCTGGGTCCGGACCGCTACGCCTGCACCGGCACCCCGGTGGACTGCGTGCTGCTGGGGATCCGCGCGCTGCTGCCGCGGACCCCGGACTGGGTGCTCTCCGGGGTCAACCACGGCTTCAACCTGGGCGAGGACGTGTTCTATTCGGGCACGGTGGGGGCGGCGTTCGAGGGCTGCATGCAGGGAGCCCGGGCGGCCGCCTTCTCGCTGGATCCCGACGGCGAGATGGACCTGATCGAGCCCTGGCTGCGCCGGTTCCTGGAACGCTGGGAGACCATGCCCATGCCCAGCCACCGGATCTGGAACGTCAACTTCCCCAAGGGGGAACCCCGGGGCTTCCAGCTCACCGGGCAGGACAACCGCACGTACCACGACATGGTGGAGCGGCGCCTGGACCCGCGCCGGGATCCCTACTACTGGATCGGGGGGGACATGGGCCCCACCTACGCCCGCAGCGCCGGCAGCGACGCGGAGGCGGCCCTGGCCGGCCAGGTGAGCCTGACCCCCCTGCGCCTGGACATGGCCTGTCCCGAAGTGATGGCCCAGCGGGAGGCCTTCGACGCCGCCTTCCGCGGGGGCCTGCCGTGATGGCCGGGTTCCACGTCCACGGCCGGGTGCAGGGCATCGGCTTCCGCTATTTCGTGCGCCGGGAGGCCCAGGCCCTGGAACTCTCGGGCTGGGTGCGCAACGAGCCCGACGGCACCGTGACCGGCGAGGCGGCCGGGGATTTTTCGCGCCTGGAGGCGTTCCGGGACATCCTGGACCGGGGCACTCCCGGGTCCCGCATCACCCGGCTGGACTGGTGGGCGCTGGAGGAGAAACCCCTGCCGTCGCCGTTCGCCATCATTTCCTGATGTTCATGTACTTCCTGGGAATGGCCAGGCTGGTGGTGCCCAGGTAGCCCCGGCCGAACACGTAGGTGTCCATGTAGACCATGAACTCGTTCCTGGCCCGCACCCCGGTGCTGAGGTCGGTGTAGGTGATGCTTTTCCAGTGGGCGTCCGGGGTGTACTTGCCCAGGCTGTCCAGCAGGTCCTGGGACGAGGCGAGGGTGGCCTTGCCCTCCACCACCCGCTTGCCCAGTTCGCCCAGGCCCGCGGTGAGGGTGAAACCCAGGCTGAAAGGCCAGGTGCCGATCCGGCCGCCGGCGCCCCGGGCCAGCAGCTTCTGTTCGAGCTTGGTCATGATGGCCGGGAAGTTGCCCTTCTCGGCGGAGAGATCCAGGCCCAGGGCGCCCGGCAGGCCCATGAGCGGCGAGGGGAAGTCCGCTTCCACGAAGATGCCGTTGCGGCTGGCGATGATCTGCTTGAGCAGGGGCTCGGTCTGGGCGTCATTGGTGCAAAAGAAGGCCACCTTCTCGCCATGGGGGCCGTACTTCCTGAGCCACTGCGGCACCTTCTCCAGGATGAACTGCTGGGCCCCGGCCACGCCCACCTCCGAGGTGGGGTCGGGGGAGGTTTCGAGCACAAAGCGCAGCCCCAGGTCCCTGCAGGCGGCCTCCATGATGGCCCGGCGCCGGCCCAGGGTCTCGTAGGACATGTGCCGGGGGAACGAGATGTGCACCAAGGTCCTGGCGCCCATCTGGTGGGCGGCCCAGGGGATGGTGTAGCCGCGGGAGAGCACGTCGGCGTCCACCACCAGGCTGGCGGCCTTCTGGATCACCAGGGGATCCTCGTGGGGCATCCCGGTCAGCAGCAGGATGTCGGGGCGCCGGGCCCGGATCCGCTGGAAGGCCTCGGCGACCCCCGGGATCCCCTGGCAGACCACCACCACCTTCATGAGTGGATCGTCGGCCAGGGAGACCAGGTTGCTGATCACGGTCTCCTGCTGGGACATGAAATCGTCCGGGTAGGAGATATGGCGGATCATCCCGCCCCGGGCCGCGGAGCCGTACTCCTTGATGAGCTGCTCGGCCCCGCGCACTTCGTCCTCGCCCTGGGTGACGGTGGAGGTGCAGACGCCGATGTGGAAGGGGCTCTGGCTCATCCCCTTGGGCTGGCAGGACAGCAGGAAGCAGGCAAGGAGCAGCGTGATCACCCTGGAAAGCACCATCACAACCTCATTTAATTGGTGATTCCAAAGGAAGGGTCACCTCTATCAGTATAGGATAAATTAATTATTTAAAATATTGAGAATGAGCAGATTGAATTTTGTCAAGGGCATTGCCGAACTCGTGGTTTTGGGTATAGTGGCCGTTGACTCTTTTCTCTGAGTCACTCCATATAACCATTAAAAATTATTAACAATATGCACATTAAATATTGGGAAATTCATAGATATCCAGAGCGGAGGAAGAAGCGCATGGAGAGTGCGATGGCGCCATACGTTTGCCTGCATGCCATGGCCAAGGCGCTGGTGCTTTTGGGGACGATGATGTTGGCCGCGTCATGGCTTAAGGCGCAATCCAATCTCCCGGATCTGGTCCGTTTGGCCGATCCGGAGATTCCGGTTCCCAATGGGACCGGCTGGAGCGTGGAGCCGCAGACCGGCCGGCTTGCGGTTGCTGTCCCCATCGGCAAGATGCCGGGCGAAATTTCCTTCCCCATATCGAAATCGCCCAAACCGACGTCCTGTTTCAGCTCTTCATAATCCTGCTCGATGCGCCACCTCAGGTTGGCCATGTCAACCAGATCCCTAATCGGAATGTTTGCCGGCATGGTTGAAAGCCAATACCTGGTGGGCTTGGACTCCTCTGTTGGCCATTCCACCAGTAACCATTTTTTCCGGAAGACCACGTCCTTGGGGATGCCTGCCGTTTTACATCGGGCAGGATCGTCTGTCCATTCTTGGGGCAGATACAGCCGATAGGCCACAGGCAGCCCCGCGAAGTGGTTGGCCAAGGAGATGCTAACCGCCTCCTGGCAGTTGCATGTCTTACCCAGGTTCCCGCAGTATTGGTGCGCCACGCCGACGGAATGGGTGCCCTGCTTGGGAAAGGTCGTGCCATCAACTATCCACGCCTCCAGGCGCCCCTGCGTGAGGATCTGGGGCAGACAGAAATTCCGGACGGCATCCAGCACGGCCTGGTGGTCCCAGGCGGAATCCGTGATGAGGCGTTGGAGCGAGAAGAATTGAGCCTGGACGTGTTCCGGATCTATGCGTGCGGCCATGGGCTCCATGCTTTTTCGCTCTCCCGGAAGCAGGAGTCCGAGACAGTACCGACCCATCGCCTCGGTGGAACCGCACCATCCCGCCGATCTCAGGGCAGCGGCAAGGCCATCCGTATAGGCGTCCAATCGTGCTTCCCATCCTGCATCCAGGTCCACCCGAACCCTCCCTGAGGTAAAGGCTCTGTGCGGGGAACTCGAGTGCGGTTCCCTTCATTCTAGAAACGGCGGGGGCCACAGCGGGCAGGAGTCGCTATGCCTCCTCGTCCACCAGCCCTTTAGAAAAAGACCGGCAGTTGACTGGGACACGGACGCCACAGTAAAACTAGTGACGGTAGCGTGCTTAATACCTATAGCTGGGGAAATGAAGGAGAGCCGGGAATGTGGTATAAAAATAGACCAGAAGATATTAATGCAGCATATGATGCTTTATGGTCAGGAACTACATTGAATAAGGTCGGCGATTCAGGATTGGTTCAATATGTTTATTCTGCATTTTACTCATTGGCTGGCATCAGCTCACAGATGTATTACAATTTCCTTGTAACACAAAATTGTTGGGGAGCAACTAACCAATTGCTAAATACAGCACAGCAAATTCAACAATTTGTTACCATCCATTGAAGGTGGGTACTCGAATGAGATTCTTAGTCATTATCGGTATATTTGCATTACAAGTAGCAATATCCATGTTTGTTTCTTCTGGATATGTTAAAAACCACACCGGAACTTATGTGAAATTTCTATTATCATTTGTTGTACCAATGATTTTATTTGAAGTGTTAAATTTTGTTTATATTCGATTTAAATTAAAATTTTAATCACAATCATCAGCTGCGTTGGCATTAATAATTGGTTTAATAGGTATATTGATTTCAGTATGTTTAGTTACAATGTTAATAGATGAGTAATTGTCGCAAACAAACCAGAATGGACCCCTTTACCCAGTTTTCATGTGTGACTACACCGGAAGCATTATCCCCCATACATTTCTCGAAACCCCAAATATAACAAGGGGGTATTATCCTTTACCGAAATACCATTACGCTTCAGCCTTTGTTACGGTTCCAGGTTCATGGAAGGATGATACCGGTCACCCTCACGACCCCATTCCCGCTCGAGCGTATTGGGTAGATGCCAGAACTTTGGAGCGCGTTGAGCAGGAAATGAACTGGAACCCTAAATCCTATGAGTTGAATAATGGCTTTTGGAGTCATTCCTACAACTGTACAGGGTGGGCAAATCAGGTATTGACTAATGCTGGGCTAGATAGTAAGTGGGGCGGTATGGGAGCGAATCCATGGGCAAAATGAGGTTGGTTCGGATTATCCTAATTTTGTTTGGGTTGGTCATTATTGTTTCCATTTTTATGACGTTAGGAATTAAGCCAGAATCAAGGAAATGGTATGAGGTTTTGTTCGCATCCGATTACTTGCCACTTTTGAATGGATTTCCAAGTACGACGGATGCTGATGAAAGGATTTTTATTTACAAAAAACTTGGAGAAGCTTACCCATATACAAAATCAAGTCGTTATGAATATGAAAAAAATTACTATTGCGCTTCTGGTAATCGGCACTCGGTGGTGACGGTCTACGAGGTTATTGATCCAATGGAGCAACGAAAGATTGTTCAAGCGGCCAGAGCAATCAAGACTAGATACAACACGCGGAGCTTTTCAATAGAGTTTTATGCAAAACAGACAGGGGCTTCTCAAAGGGACCAGTTTATTTGGAAGGTCCGAATTGATTAACTCCTGGCGTGCTCAATCCCTGGAGATAGTACGGAGCGCGAGTGATAGGCATGCGTGCCTGCGCCAACCAGCGCGCCGACCCACCCCATCGAAGGCGCCGGGCGGCTCGTCCTGGGCAATGGCCGCGCCTCCGCTCCGCTACAGCACGCCCTTTGCGATCAGGGCGCCCGTGGCAGGACGTGGCGAGTTTCTGTGGATCGGGAGGCAATCGGAATGCCGATTGCGGCGGCGGTAATGCTGAGTGCCCAACGGGGTCCCTCCAGAACGTCGTGGCAGCAACCATCGCTGCCATCACCAAACAGATGGAAGGTGCGGATTGAGTAGTCTCTCCAGACCAAGCCGAACGGCCTGATCTACCTGAAGGGGATGTTCTACAGCCCGGCCTGGCACCAGTTCCTGAACAGCGACCAGGGGGTGGATCCGAAGTCGCTGAACCAGTTCGCGTGCGTGAACGGGAATCCGCTGGGACCCACAACGAATAAGACAAGGTTCCAGGCCAGAGATGCCGCTAGGCGCTCAACAGCGTCTTCAGCCCATCCCGGAACAGCACGTCCACCTTCCGCCCCAACCGCTTCTGTACCTTGCCCAGGCCGAAGCTGGGATGGTCCATCCACATCCCCTCGTCCCAGCGGGTGGAGACGGTATAGGTGACGGCCTTGGCCCCGGCCTGCTCGGCCACCATGAGCTCCTGGAACCGGGATGGGGACGCGGAGGCCCTCGGCGAAGCGGCTCGGGAGGCCTGGGTGGGCCGGGCGGGGTGGGCCGGCGAGGCGGGCTTCTCCACCTTCTCGGTCCGGAACTTATGTACGGACTTGCAGCTTACGCAGATGATCTTCTCCGGCACCCCGTCGGTGATGGAGAGGATGCGGTGCCTGGTCTCCCCTTTGCATCGCCCACAGGGGGCATCCAGATCTTGGCCGGCGTAGTAGGATTTTGTCATACCACCAGTTTGCCGGAACCGGCCCACCATTGGAATTGCCAAAAGACCCTCCCCCGGGACGGAGCGAAGCGCTCATGCCCATCTTCACTTCAGCCTGTCCCCGGAACTGCTACGGCACCTGCGGCCTGCGGGTGACCGTGGAGGACGGCCGGGTCACCGCCCTGGAGGCCCACCCCGGCAACCGCGCCACCCCCGGCGGGCCCTGCCTGAAAGGGCTCAGCTACCTGGAAGCGGATCCCGCGCGCCTGCTGCGGCCGCACCGGCGAAGGCCGGACGGCGGGTTCCGTCCGGTTTCCTGGGACGAGGCCCTGGACGTCATGGCCGAACGGCTCCTGGACCTGCGCCGCCGTTTCGGTCCCAGGAGTGTCCTCTACTATGCCGGCAGCGGCAGCAAGGGCCTGCTCAACGGCGTGGGCCTGGACTTCTGGCGCCGGTTCGGCGGGTGCACCACCAGCTACGGCGACCTATGCTGGCCGGCGGGGCTGGAGGCCACCCGGACCACCCTGGGCGCCAACCGGCACAACGCCCCCTGGGACCTGGCCAACGCCAGGCTGGTGGTCCTGTGGGGCAAGAACCCGGCGGCCACCAACCTGCACCAGATGGTGTTCCTGGACCAGGCCCTGGAGCGGGGCGCCCGCTGCGTGGTGATCGACCCCCGGCGCACCGAGACCGCCGAGCGGGCCCACCTGCTGGTGCAGCCCCGGCCCGGCACCGACGGCGCCCTGGCCCTGGGCCTGGCCCACCTGATCATCAGCCGGGAGCTCACCGACCGGGAGTTCATCCGGGACCACGTGCTCGGGTTCGAGCCCTTCGCCCGCAGCGTCGCGGCCTTGACCCCGGCACGCACCGCCGCGGTCACCGGCGTGGCCCAGGCCCATCTCCAGGCCCTGGCCCTGGAACTGGGCACGGTCAAGCCGGTCACCCTCTGCGCCGGCTTCGGCATGCAGCGCACCAGCAACGGCGGCCAGACCATGCGCGCCCTGATGGCGCTGCTGGCCATCACCGGCAATGTGGGCCGGCCGGGCGCGGGCTGGGTCTACGCCGACCTGCAGACGGACCTGTTCGGCGCCGCCAGGGAGCCCCTGGGCTGCTGCCCGCCCCAGGTGCCGGACCCCCTGGTGCGGGTCTCGGTGTCCGCGGCCCGGCTGGGCCGGGACATGGCGGCCCAGGACGGCCCGCCACTGCGGGCCGCCTGGGTGGAGCGGGCCAATCCGCTCACCCAGAACCCCGACACCGCCCGGGTGCGGGCGGCCTTCCGGGCCCTGGCGTTCCGGGTGGTGGTGGACAGCCGCCTCACCGACACCGCCCGGGAGGCGGACCTGGTGCTGCCCGCCAAGTCCCTGTTCGAGCAGACCGATGTCATCGGCGCCTACGGGCACCCCTACCTGCAGATCCGGCAGAAGGTGGTGGAGCCGCCGCCGGAGGTGAAGCCCGAGACCGAGATCTACTGGCACCTGGCCCGGCGCCTGGGCCTGCCCACGGAGGGTCTGCCCGGGCCCGGGGACGCGGAAGTGGAGCGCTGGCTGGAGGCCAGGCTGCGGCCCTTCCCGGATCTCTCCCTGGAGCGCCTGCGGGAGGGGCCGGTGCTGGCCCCCGGCGCCCAAGAGGTGGCCTTCGCCACGCTGTCGTTCCCCACCCCTTCGGGCCGGATCGAGCTGCTGTCCGAGGAGGCGGTCCTGCGCTGGGGCGTGGATTCCCTCCCGGACTACCGGCCGCCGCGGGAATCGGCGGTGCCCGGCCCCCTGCTGCGCCTGCTCACCCCCAACAACAAGAACGGCATCCACAGCCAGTTCCTCCAGCACCCAGCCCTGCGCGCCCTGGACCCCGGCCCCGGGCTGGCCATGAGCCTGGAGGACGCCGAGGCCAGGGGGATCCGCGCCGGCGACCGGGTGCGGGTGGCCAACGACCGGGGCGAGCTGATCCTCCCGGTCCGCATCGAGCTGGGCCTGCGCCAGGGCTGCGTGGTGGCCTGCAACGGCTACGGCGGGGAGCACGGCGGCGCGGTGAACCTGCTCTCCCTGGGCCGGGAGACGGACATGGGCCACGGCGCGGCCTTCCACGACAACCTGGTGCGGGTGGAGCCGTGGTCGTGACCGGGCCGGTCCAGTTCCGCTTCGACCCCGGCCGCTGCCTGGGCTGCGAAACCTGTGTGCTGGCCTGCCGGATGGAGCGCCGCCTGGCCGTGCCCCTGCGCCAGGTGCACACCTTCAACGGCCTGGGGCTGCCGCTACTGCACCTGGGTCTGCCCGCACGATGCCCCCCGGTTCGACCCGGACCAGGGGACGGCGGCGAAGTGCGACTTCTGCCTGGGGCGCTGGGAACGGGGGCTGGAGCCGGCCTGCGTGGCCCGGTGCCCCACCGGGGCCCTGGGCTTCGAGCCCCGGGACGATGCGCCCATGGCCAGCCTGCCCCCGGGGTTTCCCAGGACCCAGCTGGGCCCCTCCATCCGCTTCGTCCCGGGCCTGCGCCTGCCCCCCGTGCTCACCGCGCCGCCGGATCCCGGGCTCCTGGCCCGGTGCCGGCGGGTCCTGCTGCGGATGCCGGAGCGCGGGCTGGACGCCCGGGGCGAGTGGCCCCTGGTGGCCTTCACCACCCTCCTGTCGGTCCTGGTGGCCCTGGTGGCCGCCGCGGCGGCCGGGGCCGGGGGTATCCTCCCGCGGCCTTTGCCCTTTCCCTCGCTCCTGCTCTGGGCCGGCGCCCTGTGCCTCGCTCTCAGCACGTTGCATCTGGGCCGTCCCGCGCGGGCCTGGCGGGCCCTGGGCAACCTGCGGCGCTCCTGGCTCAGCCGGGAGGTGGCCCTGGTCCTGGCCTTCCTGGGGCTGACGGCCCTGGGCCCGGTGGCCTTCCCCCGGGCCCGCGGCCTGGCCTGGGCGGCGGCCGCGGCGGGTTTCGCCGCGCTGTTGGCGGTGGACCGGGTCTACCAGTTGGCGGTGCGCACCACCCGCCTGGACTTCCACAGCGCCCATGTCCTGTTCAACGGCCTGTACTTCACCGGCCTGCTGACCGGTTACTGGCCCCTGGCGCTGGCCGCCGGGGCGCTCAAGGCGGGCCTGTACCTGAGCCGCAAGGCGCACTTCCGCAGGCGCGGCCGCAGGTGGCGGCCCCTGTTCAGCGTACTCCGGATCGTCCTGGGCTTCCTCCTGCCATGCCTGGTCTTTGGCAGCGGGACCGCGGTGCTGGCCGCCATCTTGGGCGACCTGGTGGACCGGTGGGAGTACTACGGGGAACTGGCGTTCCCTACCCCCGCGCGGCAGATGGCCCGGGACCTGGATTCATTGGCCTAGGTTCTTCAAGGCTCCAGCCGCGGCCTCCAGCAGGGCCTCGGGCCCCAGCGGGCTGCCGGTGGCGCGCACCATCCACAGGTCCGGGGTGAGCCGGCCCAGGCGCGCGCAGCGCTCGAAGGTCTCGCCCAGGTTTCCGGTCTGGTGGATCCTGCGCTGGATCTGGCAGGCGATCATGTGGCCGATGGGGTAGTCGGGCAGGTAGAGGGGGCTGTCGATCATGTGGCTGTAGACGGCCAGGAGCACGCAGTCCCTGTGCCCGAGCACCGGCGCATAGTGGCGGTTCCAGACGTCCTTGGCGATGGCGATGAGAGCCGCCTCCAGGTCCGGGGCGGCGGCGTCGGGATGCTCGTACAGCCAGTGCCAGACGGCCATGTCCACCATGGCCGCCCCGGCGATCTCGTAGGTGCTCCAGAAGTCGTTGAGGGCTTCCAGGGCCCGGCCCTGGGCATCGGGCCCGGGCAGGCCCAGGAGCTCCAGGTCCCGGGACTGGAACAAGAAGGCCAGGGCCTCGGTGCAGGCGGTATTGGGCACGCCCGCCATGAGCGGGTGCTCGACTCCGTTCAGGGAAAAGCTCTGCTCCACGGCGTGGCCGTTCTCGTGCACGGCGATGTTGAAGCCCTTGTAGTCCATCCCCTCCGGGCCGACCCGGGTGCGCAGGCGGGGATGGTCGCCCCGGCGCCTGGCCTCCAGCGCGTGGCCCGAGCCCCGGGCCGGCTCCACCTCGATGTTGCCGGCCAGCCAGTCCGCCTTTTCCGGGGCGAAGCCCAGGACCCGCAGCAGCCGGGGCATGTCCTTCCGGTAGGCTTCGGCGGTGGGATAGCGCCTGCGCACCAGGGCGTCCAGGTCGGCCTCCGAATGCCCGGACCCGGGGCGGAAGCCGTTGTACCAGATGTCGAAGGGCTCCAGCGGGCGGCCCAGGCGGGCGCGGATCAGGCCGGCCGTGCGCGCCACCAGGGGGGAGCCGCACACCGCTTCCAGCAGCTCCCGCACCCGGGCTTCGGGCAGCTGCCGGTCCTGGTCGAAGCTCCGGGCGATGGCGGTGGGCGCCATGGGGGAGTAGGGGTCCAGCTTCCGGGCGGCCTGGAACATCCCCAGCAGCATCCGGTAGCGGGCGGCGTCGGGGGCGGAGTCCACCGGCCCGGCCTGGCCCGGGGCGAGGCGCACGGCGTTGGTTTCGGGGTCCCAGTCCACCCCGGGGTTGTCGATGACCACGGCGGGGATGGTCTGGGTGATGATGCGCTCCATGACCTTCTGGATCTCCCGCTGGCGGGGGAGCCCGGCCGGCCCTTCGGCGTACTGGGCCTTGATCTCGTCCCGGAGGTTCCAGTGGCACAGCAGCCGCTTCCCGGGGGGAAACAGGCGCCGGTCTCGGGCGTCCACCAGGTGGTCCATGCGGATGTTGCAGCCGGCGATATACCGCTCCGCCGCCGCCGAGGCCTCGGCCGCAGCCTGGTTCACTTCGGCCGGCACCCGCCGGCAGAACCGCTCCGCCAGCCAGGCCTCGGCCCACTGGCGGCTGGTCCAGGCGCCGCCGTCCCGGACCCGTTCCTCCAGGGTGGTGAGGGGGAAGTTCAGCAGCACGGCGAAGGCCAGCTTGTCGCCGAATAAATCCTCGGTGACGTGGGCTCCGGGGTCGAAGCCGGCGAGGATGGCGTCCACCGGCAGCATGGGCCCCAGGTCCAGGTCGGAGCCCAGGCGGAAATCCCGGCCGATCTCCAGCAGGTGCCCCTCCAGGCTCTCCATGACGCCTTCCATGCGCGCGAACAGGTCGTCCAGGGTCCTGGGTTCTCCGGCGAACTGGTCGCGTACGAAGGCTTCGAACTCCCCCGCCCCGCCGTCCTGGGGCCGCCAGAACCGTGCCACCTGGGCCAGGCCGCGCCGGATCCTCGGCCTCTGCTCGGTGCCGAACCGGGCCGTCAGCTCGCCCTGGAGCAGGCCCATGGAGCTGTCCATCCAGGATCCGGCTGCATGGCTGGGCAAGAGAGAGCCGGCCAGCAGGACCAGGGCGGTGATGGCAAGGCTGCGCAAGGGGACCTCCCGAAGAAGCTCGGGACAGTCTACGGGCTCCCGGCTATTTTTCGCTGGGGAAAGTGGTTAAGGGGTGATTCTATCAATTTATAGGTAAGACAGGAAGGACCGCCAGCGGCGCGACCATGGCCAGCAGCCAGAGCCCGAACCGTTGTTCGAATTGCCTACAATTCATGAGCAAAAGCCCTGATTGATATGGTTCTTCGTCCACCCCGTTTCCGGGGCCGCCGTTCCAACAGCGAGAACGGCTGGTGTCCGGACACCGAAGCGCCCAGATGAGGGGACTGTCGCAGGTGGAGGCAAACCTCCACCAGGATGGCTTTCGCCGCCGCTCTGCACCGACCAAGGCCTGGGACGCTTGCGCATCTCGGACCTCAGCCATGGAGTTAGCGCTTTCCAGGATTTCCAGACGTGCTCGCCGGCCTGACGGCTTTTTGCGATCTCTCGAAGCCTTGTGATCAAGGTTTCTCCGAGCCGCGGCGAGGCCGCCGTGACCTCCTCGGTGGCTCCCCAGGGCGCCCCGTTCAGGTCACGCAGGGTCAGCTCATGCCGGGTGGGCCAATGGGGCTCGTAGATCCTCCGGTCGGTCCAGCGTTCCGAGATCACCACCCAGCCAGGGGCCAGCTTCTTCATGGCGCGCTGGTCCACCGTGACCGTTTCGCCGTACCCGGCCCAAAGGGCCGAACAGGCGGTGAGGCCCAGCCAAGGAATCACCTGCAATGGGTTTCGCATGGTCCCCCCTCCTTCCGGGCGCCAGGCTCACGCCGCGCCCCAGAACCGGAGTGCCGGGACCGACCTGTTAGTTCTTCCCCACGTACGGCTTGAATTCCATGTCCGTGCCCAGGATGTGGTTGGCGAACCAGTCCTGGACCAGGCAGAGCAGCTCGTCCGCCTTCACCGCGCCGGGATCCAGCCGGTAGCGCCGCTGCAGGTCCAGCATCTTGTCCCGGAACAGGTGGTGGGTCTCCCGGTGGGCTTCGAAGTCCGGATAGCCGACCTTCTCCATCAGCTTCTCCTCGGACTCGAAATGCATGATGGTGTAGTCCACCAGGAAGGCGATGCGGTCCTCCATGTTGGGCGGGACGTCCTGGGCCAGGGCGGTGCGGAACTCGTCCACCATCTGGAAGAAGATGTGGTGGTAGGCGTCCACCAGGGGATTGCCTACGGTGTACTTCTCAGTCCACTCCACAAATTCCATGTGCACTCCCGGTGAACCAACCTTCAAAGTGTGGGCAGGGAATCCAGTCCCGTCAACCGGGCCGGCCGTTCAAACGGCTTTCTTGCGGGCCTTGCCGGTGATACGGTGGATGTCGATGCGCAGCAGGACCGTGTGCTCGAAATCCCGCTCCAGTTCCTTCAGGCCGTTCTCCATGTGCTCCGGGGTGAACCGGTGCAGCAGGGCCATGAGGCCCCGGCGCTTCTCTTCGGGATCCTCCACTCGCCCGGCCCGGCCGAACACCACGGCGCTGCGGTAGTTGGTGCTCACTTCGGCGGGCACCACCTCCCGCTCGGTCACCACGCAGTACGAGACCTTGTCGCAGAAAGCGAGGTTGTCCAGCTTGTGCCCGGTGCGGGCGCTGTGCAGGTACAGCGCTCCGTCGGCCAGCACGTGGTTCATGGGCACGGCGTAGGGATAGCCGTCCTCGCCCCAGGTGGCCAGGACGCCGTCTCCGCCCTCCCTGAGGATGGCGTAGGCTTCGGCTTCCGTCAGCGCTCGATCTTTGCGGCGGATCTCGTGGCTCATCCCAGTGGCTCCTCGTGGGCGCAGGCGGGGCAAAGCAGCACCGTGACCGGGTCCTTGCCCCTGGGCTTGCGGGTCTTTTCCACCATGTACTTGCCCTTGCAGGCGGGGCAGGACCGGGGCACCGGCTTGTCCCAGGCGGTGAAATCGCATTTGGGGTAGTTGGTGCAGCCATAGAAGATCTTGCCGAAGCGGGTCTTCCTGGGGCTCAGGTCGCCGCCGCACTTGGGGCAGGGGACGCCCAGGATCTCCTTCTTGACGGTCTTGCACTTGGGGTAGTCCACGCAGCAGGTGAACTCGCCATAGCGGCCGTAGCGCTTGACGTAGTGCTTGCCGCAGGTGGGGCACTTCTCCTCCAGCACCACGTCGGCGGGCACCGGGATGCCCTTGGGGTCGGCCTTACGGATGCCCTTGCAGGCAGGGTATTTGGTGCAGGCCCAGAAGGGGCCGAACTGGCCCTTGCGCAGCTGCATGGGGGTGGAGCCGCACAGCGGGCACTCGGGGGCGTCCTCGGGCTCCTCCATCTGCTCGGGCTCCTCGGTGTGGTCGCAGTCGGGGTAGCGCGAGCAGCCCAGGAACAGGCCGTTCTTGCCGATGCGCTTGAGCATGGGCGCTCCGCACTTCTTGCAAACCTTCTCGGTCTGGATGCCGGCCTTGAGGTTGGCCATGTCGGTGCCAGCTCGCATAAGCAGCTTCTCGAAGGGGCCGTAGAAGTTCTTCATCGCCTTCAGGAAGGTCAGCTCCCCGCCTTCGATGCGGTCCAGCTGCCCTTCCAGGCCGGAGGTGTAGGTGGGCTCCATCAGCTCCCGGAACCCCTGCACCAGCAGGTCGGTGACCAGACAGCCCAGTTCAGTGGGCTTGAAGCGCCCCTCGAGCTTCTTCACGTAGTCCCGGTCCTGGATGGTGGCGATGATGCTGGCGTAGGTGGAGGGCCGGCCGATGCCGTCCTCTTCCAGCTCCTTCACCAGGGTTGCCTCGGAGAACCGCGCCGGGGGCTTGGTGAACTGCTGCTCGGTCTCCAGGTCCTTCAGGGCCAGGGTCATGCCCACCTTGAGCGGGGGCAGGCCGACGCTCTCCTCCGGCTCTTCCTCGGTGGTGGCGTCATTGATCTCCTCGGCCTTCTGCTCCTCGGTCTCGGTGCGGTAGACCGCGAGCCAGCCCGGGAACCGCTCGATCTCGCCCTTGGCCTGGAACACGGCCTCCTCTTTGTTCGGCAGGGTCGCGGCGGATTCCACCACGGTCTCGTCCAGCCGGGCGGCTTCCATCTGGGAGGCCACGGTGCGCCGCCAGATCAGCGCGTAGAGCCGGAACTGGTCCGGTTCCAGGCGGTTCTTGAGGCTCTCCGGGGTGCGCTCGATGTCGGTGGGCCGGATGGCTTCGTGGGCGTCCTGGGCGGCGGCCTTGCCCTTGTAGATCCGGGCCTTGGCCGGCAGGTAGTCCTTGCCGTAGTGCTTGCCCACGTAGGCGCGCACCGCCTCGATGGCCTCGGGGGCCAGGCGGGGGGAATCGGTGCGCATGTAGGTGATGAGGCCCACCGGGCCTTCGCCGAAGTCCACGCCCTCGTAGAGGCGCTGGGCGTTCTGCATGGTGCGGGTGACGCTCATGCGCAGCTTCTGGGCGGATTCCTGCTGCAGCTTGGCGGTGGTGAACGGGGCGGAGGGGTTGCGCCTCTTCTCCTTGGTCTCCAGGCTGGTGACCTTCCAGGCGGCCTTGAGGATCATGTCGCGCAGGCTGTGGGCTTCGGCCTCGGTGCCGATGCGGCGCCGGGTCTCTTTGTTGCCCAGCTGCACCGGGGCGCCGCTGATGCGGGCCAGCTTCATCCAGAACTGGGGCGGCAGCTTGGCGGCGAACTTGCCCTTCAGCACCCAGTACTCCACCGGGTTGAAGGCCTGAATCTCCCGCTCCCGGTCCACGATCAGGCGCACGGTGACGCTCTGCACCCGGCCGGCGGAGAGCCCGCGGCGGACCTTTTCCCAGAGCACCTGGGACACCTTGTAGCCCACCAGCCGGTCCAGCACCCGCCGGGCCCGCTGGGCGTCCACCAGCTTCTTGTTGATGACGGTGGGCGCGGCCATGGCCTTGGCGATCCCGGCCGGGGTGATCTCGTTGAACAGCACCCGGCTCACGGGCATGCCCTTGGGCGGCTTGATGGCCTCCAGCAGGTGCCAGGAGATGGCCTCCCCCTCGCGGTCGGGATCGGTCGCCAGAATGATTTCGGTGGCCTTCTTGGCGGCGGCCTTGAGCTCGGTCACCACCTTGGCCTTGCCGGCCGGGATCTCGTACTCCTCCTGGAAGCCGTTTTCAATATCCACCCCCAGTTTCTTGGGGAGATCGCGGATATGACCCACGCTGGCCTTCACCGTGAACCCCTTCCCGAGGTATTTGGTGATGGTTTTCGCCTTGGACGGACTTTCGACAATCACGAGCTTGGTCAATTGAGTCTCCAACCGAGGATGATGGGGCCTTTCATGGGGCGTTTGTCAAGCCCCATCGTAAAAACCTTATATCCTCCACGATATCTTGTGCGCTAAGGCATACTTTCGCCGCCCCTTCCCGGAGCAGGCGGTTGGGGCCTTCGGCCAGGAGGTCCTCCGGCGCTCCCGGACAGGCCCACAGCTCCTTGCCCAGATCCAGGGCCAGCTTGGCGGTGACCAGGGACCCGGAGGCATAGCGGGCCGCCACCAGCACCACCCCCTGGGTCCAGGCGGCGAGGATCAGGTTGCGCCGGGGGAAATGCCACTTCAGGGGCCGGGCGGCCAGGGGGAAGGGGGTGAGCACCCCGCCCCCGGCGGCCACGATACGGTCCATCAGGCCGGCGTGCTCCGGGGGATAGGGGTGGTCCAGGCCGGAGCCCAGGATGCCCCAGGTGGCCCCGGCCTCCAGGGCGCCCCGGTGGGCGGCGCCGTCGATGCCCCGGGCCAGGCCGGACAGGACCGCCACCCCCGCGGCCGTCAGCGTGCGGCCCCAGTGCCGGGCCCGTTCCAGGGCCGGCCGGGCCGCCTCCCGGCTGCCCACCATGGCCAGGGCCGGGCCGGCGGGGGGCAGGGTGCCCCGGACCCAGAGGGCCACCGGGTAAGGCAGCGGCTCCAGCAGGCGGTCCACCCCCTCGTCCCCCGGCAGCAGCAGCCGGGCTCCCCGCTCCGCGGCCTCGGCCCGGTGCCGGGGCAGTTCCCGGGCCAGCCGCTCCAGGTCCCGCCGCCCTTCCGGGGCCAGGCCGGGCTCCAGGCCGGCCTGGAGGCTGGCCCAGAGCGCGGCCTTCTGGCGCTCGGGCCAGGGCAGCAGGGTGAAGGCCAGGGCCCAGAGGGCAGGATCCACGGGTGCTCCAGGAAGAGCCCTCTACCATGGACGAATCCGGGGCGCTCGGCAATATGTCCTTGCCTTACCGGCTGGATTTGCTAGACTGGTTCTTCTTTGGCTTTGGCCGTATTCGAAAACGTGAGGTTCCCATGTCCCGTCAGTGCGAAGTCTGCGGAAAGAAGCCCCAGTTCGGGCACAACGTTTCCCATGCCAACAACATCACGCTGCGCCGCTGGAATCCGAACCTGCAGCGGGTGCGGGCCCTGGTGGACGGCGCGCCCAAGCGCATCCGCGTCTGCACCTCCTGCATCCAGGCGGGCAAGGTCATCAAGAACGTCTAGGCTCCCCATGGGCTGTGCATTCGCCGGCGCAAGCGGCCCCCGTTCCCGGGGGCCGCTTTTCTGTGTCCCGGCGTTAAGCTGAAGAGGGAGTGAAGCGCCGTGATCCTGGGACTGGACACCACCACCGAACGCCTGCACCTGGCCTTGGTCGAGCCGGGCCCCGGGGGCCGGGCCTGGACCCGCTGGGTGGCGGGGGGCCCCGGTCGGAGCCACAGCGCGACCCTGCTGCCGGCCCTGGAGGAACTCATGGCTGAGGCCCAGTGCGCCCCCGCCCGCCTCTCCGGGGTGGTGGCCTGCGTGGGGCCGGGCGGCTTCACCTCCCTGCGCATCGGGGTGGCCACGGCCGAGGGCCTGGCCCTCACCGGGCTGCCCACCTGGGGCTTCTCCGCCTTCGAGCTGAGGGCCGGGGCCCTGCGCCAGGCGGGCGTCCAGGGTCCGGTGTGGATCATCCTGGACGGCCAGCGCCAGGAGGCCTTCCTGCAGTTGTGGAAGGACGGGCCCATCACTCCGGCCCTGAAGCAGCCTCTGGCCGGGCTGGGCGGGCTGGTGGGGGACGGCGCCTGGTGGGCGCCCGCATCGTTCCGGGAGCGGGTGGCCGAGCATGTGTCCCGGCCGCCCCAGGCCCTGGCGGACGAGGGCGAGGCCACCCTGGCCGGGCTGGCCGCCCTGTGCCGCACCCGGCCCCTGGAGCCCCCCGAAGCGCCCCTGGTCCCCTTCTACCTCAGGGAGACCGATGCCGAGGTGAATTTCCCGGAGGCCTCCGCGCACCTTTCCGAAGCCCTGAGACAAGGCCGCCCACGGTGAGCGGGGCCATCCACCTGGCGCCGGGATCCCGGGTGCCGGCCTGGGTGGAGGCCATCGACCGGGCCTGCTTCGGCGAAGCCTGGGGCCCCCTGGATGAATACGAGCACATCTGGGCCACCTACCCCTACGGCTTCACCCGCTGGCGGATCATCCCGGAGGTGCAGGAGGCCGAGCTGCTGCGCATCGGCGTGGCCGTGGAGCTGCGCCGGAGCGGCCACGGACGCAGGCTGCTGCGCCACGCCCAGGCGCAGCTGGCGCGCCTCAAGGTCGAGGTGCTGCACCTGGAGGTCCGTATCTCCAACAGCGCCGCCCGGTCCCTCTACGAGAGCGAAGGCTGGGTCTACCGGGGCGTGCGCAAGGGCTATTACCGTGACGGAGAGTCGGCGGCGCTGTACTCGCGGGGAGATTAGCACCGTTAGGTCCGTTCGGGGCGCAGCGGCCGTTCCGGGCACAAGCAACCGTAGCGAGCAAGCTCCGCAACGGTTGCTAGACCTGGTAAGATCCGGGCCCGCTGAGGATCACCTTGCCCAGGTTGGGAATGGCCAGGCTCTGGTCCTGGGTGAGGACGTAGTCCTTCGGGTCGCCTTCGATGGTCACCCAGAGGGAGCCGGAGGTGCAACGGAGGCTGCTGCCGCCCAGGTTCCTGAGCACTTCGGTGCGGTTCCTGCCGACGAGGCCGCTGCGGATCACGTTCTTTCGTCCATACAGCCCCAGGGTCATGAGCTTGATGGTCTCGGTGGTCATGGCTTGCTCCTTTTGGATCTGGAGGCGTGGTTTCCGCCTCCCAGTAGAAATATAGAAGTTAAAAGGTCTGAATAACAGTAGTAGTACATTAGAATTAATACCATAACAGTTCAAAAACAGTTTGATTGTTATTGGTGATTCCTGATCAACTGTACTGGTGAAGCCCAGGGCCGACTTCCGCGCGCGCATGGCCCCGTCTCGACCCGTGGAGTAGATGATGCGAGACCCCAGGAAGGTTCCCTTGTATGAGAAATTCGCCCAGGATCTGGAGGACCAGGTGCGCGCCGGCACCTTCCCCGTGGGGGCCCGCATCCCCTCCATCCGGGAGGCCAGCGTCCAGCAGGAGATCAGCTTTTCCACGGTGCTGCAGGCCTACCGGCTGCTGGAGAACCGCGGGGTGATCGAGGCCAGGCCGCAGTCCGGCTACTACGTGAAGCTGCAGCCCAGGAAGCCGGTTCCCGAGCCCGACTTCCAGAGGCACCAGGGGGATCCGGCCAAGGTGAGCATCGACGAGGTCTCCCTGCAGCTCATCCACGACAACCTCAAGCTCAACTACGCCCAGTTCGGCGCCGCCTCCCCCAATCCGGATCTGCTGCCCACGGTGAAGCTCAACCGGATCCTGGCGGAGCTTGCCCGGGACGGTAAGCTCTCCCACGACATGGGCGTGGCGGTGCAGGGCAACGAGGCGCTGCGGATCCAGGTGGCCCAGCGCGCCTTCAGCTACGGCTGTGAGCTCGCGCCCGCGGAACTGGTGGTCACCGCCGGCTGCACCGAAGCCATGAACCTGTGCCTGCAGGCGGTGTGCCAGCCGGGAGACCTGGTGGCCATCGAGTCCCCCACCTACTTCGGCATCCTGCTGGCGCTGGAGGCGCAGCACCTGCGCGCCCTGGAGATCCCTTCCCACCCGCGCACGGGCATGAGCCTGGAAGCCCTGGCGTTCGCCCTGGAGAACCACCCCATCAAGGCGGTGCTGGCGGTGCCGAACTTCAGCAACCCCACCGGCAGCCTCATCTCCGACCCGGACAAGGAGGAGCTGGTGAACCTGCTGGCCCGGCACGGCGTGCCCCTGATCGAGAACGACATCAACGGGGAACTGTATTTCGGCGAGCGCCGGCCCCGGGCCGCCAAGAGCTACGACCGGGACGGGCTGGTGCTGCTCTGCTCCTCGTTCTCCAAGGACATCTCGGCCGGGTTCAGGATCGGCTGGGTCTCCCCGGGGAAGTTCTACCGGGAGGTGCAGTCCAGGAAGTGGGCGCTGAACATGCGCACCTCGATCCTGCCCCAGATGGCCATCTCCCGGTTCCTGGAGAACGGCGGCTACGACCAGCACCTGCGGAAGATCCGCCGGGCCTATGGCGAGAAGGTCAGCGCCATGTCCCAGGCGATCCTCGCCCATTTCCCCGAAGGCACCCGCATCACCGAGCCCGGCGGCGGCTTCGTGCTCTGGCTGCAGCTGCCCGGCAAGCTGGATTCCCTGCTGCTCTACCAGGAGGCCCTGAAGGCGTTCATCGCCATCGCCCCCGGCTATCTTTTTTCGCCCACCCACAAGTTCGACGATTACATCCGGCTCAACGCCGCCTGCTGGTCGGAAAAGTCCGAACAGGACCTCATCCGCCTGGGCATGGTGGTAAAACGATTGCTGAGCGGGAAACGCTGAGGAGGCCGGCCATGCCGTCATGGAACCCTGGGCAGTACCTGAAATTCGGGGCCGAGCGCACCCGGCCGGCGGTGGACCTGTGCGCCCAGATCCCGGGCTCGCCCCGGCGGATCCTGGACCTGGGCTGCGGCCCGGGCAACAGCACCGCCGTGCTGAGGGACCGCTGGCCGGAGGCCGAGCTGGCCGGCCTGGACAGTTCCCCGGAGATGATCGCCCAGGCCCGGGCCAGCCACCCCGCCGGCACCTGGATCCTGGCCGGCGCCGAGAGCCACCAGCCCGCGGCGCCCCTGGACCTGGTGTTCTCCAACGCGGTGCTGCAGTGGCTCCCGGACCACGCCCGGCTGCTGCCCAGGCTCATGGGCTGGCTCGCCCCCGGCGGCTGCCTGGCCGTGCAGGTGCCGGCCAAGGGCGGCACCAAGCTCCGGGGCGCCNNNGAGGGCACCGGCATGCGGCCCTACCTGGAGCGGCTGCCAGACGCGGCGGCCAGGACGGAGTTCAAGGCGGAGGTGCTGGAGGCGTGCCGGGGGGATTTCCCGGCGGCGGCGGACGGGAAGGTGCTGATGCCGTTCAAGCGGCTGTTCTTCGTGGCGTGGAAGCGTGGATTGTGACCAGGTTGGCAGCGCGCCGCGCCATAATGTCCAGGTTGCTTTTCACGGCAACGAACCAACATCTTTCGGGGCGGGGTGAAAGTCCCCACCGGCGGTAGGGCCGGGTCCGAGGACCCGCCGAGCCCGCGAGCGCCCGCCCTTGGCGGGGTCAGCAGATCCGGTCCGAGTCCGGAGCCGACGGTCACAGTCCGGATGGGAGAAGGAGCCAGGCATGGGCAGAGACCGTGTGACCGAAGCGATTCGCGCGTTCCGGGAGGGGCGGGCGGTGATCCTGCAGGATGATCCCGACCGGGAGAACGAAGGGGACCTGATCATCGCCGCGGAAATGATCAGCGAAGAGATCATGGCGATGATGATCCGGGAGTGCAGCGGCATCGTCTGCCTCTGCATCGAGGACGACCTGGCCCGGCGGCTGGAGCTGCCGCAGATGGTGGAGCGCAACGAGAACAACCATGGAACCGCCTTCACGGTCTCCATCGAGGCCAGGCGGGGGATCACCACCGGCGTTTCCGCCCACGACCGGGTGGCCACCATCCGCGCGGCCATCCACCCCGGGGCGCGCCCGGATCACCTGGCCCGTCCCGGCCACGTCTTCCCCCTGCGCGCCCACCGCGACGGCCTCCAGGGCCGCCGCGGCCACACCGAGGGATCGGTGGAGCTCGCTCGCATGGCCGACCTGAGGCCGGCGGCCGTGCTGTGCGAACTGATGAACCCCGACGGCACCATGATGCGCGGCCCGGCCTTGCGGGAGTTCGCGGAGCGCCACGGATTTCCCCTGATCACCATCCAGGATCTGGTGGAGGCCCAGGTTACGGTCTAGGCTCATAGGATGGTCCCCAGAGCAAGGCGCAATCCCGAGCTGAACCGCCTCTACTTCGCGGTGGGCCTGGGCGTGCTGATCTGGGTGATCTTCCGGTGCTACCGGCTGCTGTCGGCCCAGGTGGAGTCGGGCATCGACGCGCCCAGCCGGTGGGCGCTGCTGGCCCTGGGGCTGGCCAACGTCCTGGCCATCGGCACCCTGCTGTTCATCGTGGCCCGCAGCCTGGCCAAGCTCTACTTCGAGCGGCGCAGCGGCATCCTGGGGGCGCGGATCCGCACCCGGCTGGTGGTGGCGCTGTTCCTGGTGGGCCTCGGCCCCAGCCTGATGCTGTTCCTCATCGGCCGCACCTTCATCCGCAAGAACGTGGACCGCTGGTTCCTGCCGGACACCCAGGAGGTGATCCAGGACGGCCGCAAGCTGGCGGAGGCCTTCCGCGCCCAGATGGACCTGCGCCTGCACGGCGCCGCCGCCCACATCCCGCCGGATTCCCCCATCCCCCTGGACCAGCAGCGGAGCACCCTGGATTTCGATCTGCTGGCCAGGGTCCGGCCGTCCCAGGAGCCCGAGGTCTCGGTGGCCCCGAAGCTGAAGCCGCCCAGCCTGGATCCCCTGCCCAGGGGCCAGGAAACCCGGCTCACCGAGGCGGGGGAATGGCACCTGGAGATCGGCCCCCCCGATCCCGGGGGCACGTGCCTGGTGGTGGGCGTGTTCGTGCCCCGGGAGACCCTGGACGGGATGGTCCGGCTGGAGCGCCGCTACCAGGAGGCGTTCCAGATGTCCACCGGCCGCGAGACCCTGGAGACGCTGCCCCAGAGCACCTTCCTGTTCCTCACCCTGCTCACCCTGTTCTCGGCGGTGTGGACCGGCCTGGCCATCGCCCGCACCATCGCCGAGCCGGTCCGCGCCCTGGCCAAGGCCGCCCAGCGGGTGGGCCAGGGCGACCTGGAAGTGTCGCTGCCCGAACAGGGCGAGGACGAACTGGCCCTGCTCTCGCGCAGCTTCAACACCATGACCCGGGACCTGCTCCAGAACCGCTCCGCCATCGAGGCCCAGAGCGAGCGCCTGGAACGCCAGCGGGCCTACCTGGACCAGCTGCTGGAGGCCCTTCCGGTGGGCATCTTGAGCTGGCAGGTGGGCGGCGTCCTGCGCACCTTCAACTCGGTGGCCCGGCGCTGGTTCGGGGTGGAGGACTGGGCGGCCGGCGGCACCGTCTGGGAGGATCTGGCCCTGCAGCCCCGCTGCGGGCGGCTGCCGGAAATCCTGCTGCAGGTGCGGGAGACCCGCCGGCCCATAACGGAGGAGATGCGCATCGGCGGGGAAGGGGAGGGGCGCCCCATCCGGGCCGTGGTGATCCCCCTCACCGGCGGCGGGGAGCTGGCGGTGCTGGAGGACCTGTCCCTCCTGGCCCAGGCCGAGAAGCGCGCCGCGTGGCAGGAGGTGGCCCGGCGCATGGCCCACGAAGTGAAGAACCCCCTCACCCCCATCAAGCTCACCACCCAGCGCATGCTCCGGCGGAGCCGGGAAGGGCGGCTGGACCCCCAGGCGGTGGCGGAGGGGGCCGAGACCATCCTGGCCGAGGTGGCTAGCCTCACCCAGCTGGTGGACAGCTTCTCGCGCTTCGCCAAGCTGCCGGTGCCCCGGCCCGAGGAACTGGACGCGGTGGAGCTGGTGCGGCAGTCCATGGCCCTGTTCGTGCCCACCCACGCCCGCATTACCTGGGAGGTGGTCCTGCCCGCCGCGCCGCTGGCGGCCTTCTGGGACCGGGACATGGTCAAGCGGGCCCTGCTCAACATGGTGGACAACGCCATCGGCGCCCTGGAGAGCCAGGGCTCCGATGGGCGGGCCGGGCTGGGCCGGATCCGGGTGGTCCTGCGCCAGGACGGGCCGGTGGCCCACCTGGAGGTGGAGGACGACGGCCCCGGNNTCCACCAAGCAGCGGGGCACCGGCCTGGGGCTGGCCATCGTCCGCCGGATCGCCGACGACCACGGCGGCGAGGCCCGCTACCGCCCCCTGGTCCCGGGCAGCCGCTTCAGCATCACCCTTCCGCTGCGTCCGGTGCACAGCTGAGATCGCGGGAATACACGGCCAGCGCCCCGGAGCCGCCGGGCAACGGCAGCCACTGGGCGAAGGCGAAGCCGAGGTTGGTGAGCAGGGTGACGGACCGGGTGTTGTCGGGCGCCACCAGGGCCGAGGCCACGCGCAGGCCCAGGGACCGGCGGCCGAAGTCCAGCACGGCGGCGGCGGCTTCGATGGCGTAGCCCCGGCCCCAGAACTCGGGCAGGAGCGCGTAGCCGAGATCCACATCCGGCACGTGGTTGCGCTTGAGCAGGCCGCACATGCCGATGGGCCGCCCGGAATCCTTGAGCGCCACCAGGTACAGGCCGTGGCCATGCTGCTGGTAGCTGGCCATGGGCCCCCGGGTGAGGAAGAAGGCCGCCTGGGCCGGAGTCCGGACGCCCTTGTCCTCCACGTTCCGGATGAACGACGGCTCGTTGAAGAGCCGGACGACGAAGTCGCAATCGCCGTACTCGAAGTGCCTGATGACCAGACGGTCGGTTTCCAGGGTCGGCATCCAGGAACTATAACGTGAACGGGGGAATTTGGGCTTGCTTGAAAACCTCAAAACTGTTGATGTTGAAGGCTGGTTGGCCCGATGCATCAAGACTACAGAGACAAGTTGACCCAGGCCCTGGAGCAGCTCGAGCGCGATTCCCGGCGCCGGAGCCTCGTCCCGGCGGTGCCCCTGGACGCCATGGCGGTGGAGCGCCAGGGACGCCGGCTCATCAATTTCTCCAGCAACGACTACCTGGGCCTGGCCCGGGACCCCCGCCTGGCCGCGGCCGCGGCCCGGGGTTCCAGCCTGGGGGTGGGCGCCACCGCCTCCCGGCTGGTGTGCGGCACCTTCCCCGTGCACGAACGGCTGGAGCAGGCGCTGTGCGCCCTGAAAGGCACGGCCGCGGCCCTGGTGATGGGCTCGGGCTTCCAGACCAACGCGGCGGTGCTGGCGGCCCTGCTGGACCCCCAGGCGGCGGGCGGCGCGCCCCTGGTGTACACCGACCGGCTGGCCCACGCATCCATGTACGAGGGCCTGCGGGTGGCCGGCGTCCGCACCCAGCGGTTCCGCCACAACGACCTGGGCCACCTGGGGGAGCTGCTGGAGCAGTGCGCCGACCCGGGCCGGTTCCGGCTGATCCTCACCGAGAGCGTGTTCAGCATGGACGGCGACCGGGCCGACCTGCCGGGCCTGGCGGCCCTGGCGCGCCGGCACGGGGCCTTCCTCTACGTGGACGAGGCCCACGCCACCGGCGTGCTGGGCCCCTCCGGGGCCGGCCTGTGCGCCGAGCCGGCGGTGAAGGGCCAGGTGGACATGGTCATGGGCACCTTCGGCAAGGCCCTGGGCGGCTACGGCGCCTTCGTCGCCTGCGACGGCCTGCTCCGCGACTGGCTGGTGAACCGGTGCCGCGGCTTCATCTTCAGCACCGCCCTGCCGCCCCCGGTGGCGGCGGCGGCGCTGAAGGCCCTGGAGCTGCTGCCGGCCCTGGACGACCGGCGCGCGCACCTGTTCCGGCAGGCGGACCGGGTGCGCGCCGCCCTGCGCCGGCTGGGCATCGACACCCTGGCCTCGGACACCCAGATCATCCCCGCCATCATCGGCCCGGACGCCGAGACCCTGGCCGCCTCCCGGGCCATGGAGCACCTGGGCATCCTGGCCGTGGGCATCCGGCCCCCCACTGTGCCGCCCGGCACCGGACGGCTGCGGCTGACCCTCAGCGCGGCCCACTCGGCGGCCGACATCGACCAGCTCATCCACGCCTTCCAGGCCCTGGGGAGGACGGGCGCATGAGCCGGATCCTGCTGGTCCACGGCTGGGGCTTCGCCCCCGCGCTGTGGGACCCCCTGCGCGCCGCCCTGCCCGGCCACACCTGGCTGGCCCTGGACCTGGGCTATTTCGGCCCCGCCCGCGCCCAGCTGCCGCCGGCCCTGGACCTGGTGGCCGGCCACTCCTTCGGGTGCCTGTGGGCCATGACCCACCCGGACCTGGCGGGCATTCCGCTGGTGGCGGTGAACGGCTTTCCCCGCTTCAGCGCGGCCGGGGACTTCCCCCACGGCACCCCCGCGCGGGTGCTGGAGCGCATGCACAAGCGCCTGCGGGAGGCGCCCGTGGAAGTGCTCCAGGCCTTCCACGGCCGCCTGGGGACGGCCGTGCCCGAAGGCGTTCCGGACCTGGACCGCCTCTGCGCCGATCTGCTGCGCATGCGCGACCAGGACGCCCGGGCCCTCCCGGAGCGCCAGCCGGTGCTGGCCTGCGCCGCGGCGGACGATCCCCTGGTGCCCGAGGCCATGTCCCGCCAGGCCTTCCCCGGCGCCCTGCGGCTGCTGGCCGAGGGCGGGCACGCCCTGCCCCTGACCCGGCCCGGGGCGGTGGCGCGGGTCATCGAAGAGGGCCTGGGCCTGTGAACGCCTGGAACGACAGCATCCTCCGGCGCTTCGACGCCGCCGCCGCCACCTACGAGGGGCATGCCGGCCCCCAGTTCCGGGTGGCCCGGGACCTGGCCGCGCGGGTCCTGGCCCTGTCCCCGCGGCTGGCGCCGGAGGTGCTGGAGATCGGCTGCGGCACCGGGTTCCTCACCGACGCCCTGGCCCCGGGGCTGCCCGGATGCCGGTGGCTGGCCACCGACCTCGCCCCGAACATGGTGGCGGCCTGCGCCCGGCGGAACCTGCCCGGCGTCGTCCTGCGGGTCATGGACGGCGAGTTCCCGGACCTGCCGGAACGGAGCTTCGACCTGATCGTGTCCAGCCTGGCCGTGCAGTGGTTCGGCGACCTGGCCGCCGGGCTCACCCGCCTGCACGGCCTGCTGCGGCCCGGCGGCGTGCTGGCCGTCACCACCCTGGGCGCCGGCACCTTCCCCGAGTGGCGCCGGCAGTGCCATTCCGCCGGGGCCGAGCCCGGCACCCCCGCCTACCCGTCGGCCGAAGCCCTGGCCGCGGCGCTCCCGGGGTGCGCCGTCCTGCGCCAGCCCTTGCCCCACCGCTGCGGCAGCCTCAAGGGGTTCCTGGACCACCTGCGCCTCACCGGCGCCCGCACCGCCGCCCCGGGCCATCCGGCCCTTTCACCGGCCGCCCTGGGCCGGATCCTGCGGGCCGGAGGCGCCGGCCCGTTCACCGCCACCTACGATGTCCTGACCGTCATCTGGAGAAAGGAACCGTGATGCCCCGAGGCGTGTTCGTGGCTGGAACCGACACCGACGCCGGCAAGACCATCGTCGCCGCCGCGCTGGTGGCCGCGTTGGGGGCGGACTACTGGAAGCCGGTGCAGAGCGGCGCCCTGTCCTTAGATCCCCGAGAACGCATGCGTTCTCGGGGGGATCTGCCCGGGGGCGACACCGGCACCGTGGCCTGGCTCACCGGCCGCCACCCAGCCGATTTCCCGCCGCCGGCGTACGTATTCCAGGCCCCGCTCTCCCCCGACCAGGCCGCCGCGGCCGAAGGCGCGCGCATCGATCCCGGCAGGATACTGCTGCCCGCCCGGGACCGCTTCCTGGTGGTGGAGGCCGCCGGCGGCCTGCTGGTGCCCCTGGACCCGGAAACCCTGATGATCGACCTGGCCCAGCGCCTGGCCCTGCCCATCGTGCTGGCCGCCCGCACCGGCCTGGGCACCATCAACCACACCCTGCTCTCCCTGGAAGCCCTGCGCCGGCGGGGGCTGCCGGTGGCCGGGGTGATCTTCAGCGGGCCCGACCACCCCCAGAACATCGAAGCCGTGCGCCGGTTGGGGGGCGCGCCCATCCTGGGCCGCATCCCCCGGCTGGACCCCCTGACCCCGGCCGCCCTGGCCGAGGCCGCCGCCCGGCTCAACCTGTCATCCCTCAAAGGCCTCTGATGGAAACCTCCGAACTTCTGGAACTCGACCGCACCCTGCTCTGGCACCCCTTCACCCAGGTGCTCACCGCCCCGGAGCCCGTGCCCATCGCTTCGGCCCAGGGCGCGACCCTGACGGATTTCCAGGGCCGGGAGATCCTGGACCTGATCTCCTCCTGGTGGGTGACCCTGCACGGCCACGGCCACCCCGCCATCGCCCGGGCCATCGGCGACCAGGCCGGACGCCTGGAACAGGTGATCTTCGCCGGTTTCACCCACGAGCCCGCCGTGACCCTCTGCCAGCGCCTCACCGCCCTCCTGCCGCACGGGCTGCGGCGCTGCTTCTTTTCCGACAACGGCTCCACCGCGGTGGAAGTGGCGCTGAAGATGGCCCTTCAGGCCTGCCGCAACCGCGGGGAGGACCGCGGCCGGTTCCTGGCCTTCGACGGCGGCTACCACGGTGACACCGTCGGAGCCATGTCGGCGGGCGTGTCCTCGCACTTCTTCGAGGCCTGGCGGGAGCTGCTGTTCCCGGTGGACGTGCTGCCGGTGGCCGCCACCTGGCTGGAGGACGAGGCCGTGGAGGCCCGGGAGGCCGCCGCCCTGGCCCGGCTGGACCAGCACCTGGACCAGTTCGGCGCCCAGACCGCCGCCGCCATCATCGAGCCCCTGGTCCAGGGCGCCTGCGGCATGCGCATGCACCGGCCGGTCTTCCTGCGCGGCGTGGTGCAGCGGCTGCGGGCCCGGGGCATCCTGGTGATCCTGGACGAAGTGATGACCGGCTTCGGCCGCCTGGGCGCGCCCTTCGCCTGCATCGAGGCCGGCGTGTCCCCCGACCTCATCTGCCTGTCCAAGGGCCTCACCGGCGGCGCCCTGCCCATGAGCCTCACCATCGCCACCGAAGCCGTGCACCAGGCCTTCCTGGACCCCAGCATCGACAAGGCCTTCCTGCACGGCCACTCCTTCACCGCCAACCCCCTGGGCTGCGCCGCCGCCCTGGCCTCCCTGGACCTGCTTCTCGACCCCGCCTGCGCCCAGGCCCGGGCCCGGATCGAGCAGCGCCACCGCACCGCCCTGGCCCGGGTGGTGGCCGCCAGCCCAAGGGCCGCCCGGCTGCGCATCCAGGGCACCATCGCCGCCTTCGACGTGGTGGCGCCCGAGCAGGGCTACGGCTCGGAGCTCGACGCCCGGATGAAGCGGTTCTTCCTGCGGCGCGGGCTGCTGCTGCGGCCCCTGGGCAACACCCTCTACCTGCTGCCGCCGTTCTGCATCACCGACGAGCAGCTGGACCGGGCCTACGCCGGGATCGAGGAGGGGTTGGCCTGCGGGTTTTCGGACTGATCTTCCCTGGCGTCGCCCGCCCCGTCCAGGACGGTCGATTCCGTGACCACCTGGATCCTGGACAGGTCGACGACTTTTCGCATGGTCCGGAAGTCCCTATTTCGCGTTCCGGGGCGTGCCGTCCGCCTTCAGGAACTTGTCCGGCTTGGCCTTGAGCTCGCTGTCGCAGCCCGCGCAACAGACCCGGTATTCCCTGCCGCGCACGACCACCGTGGGGCTCTTGGCGTCCACCTTGCTCCCCAGCACCGGGCACTGGACGTTGGTGGCGGGCTTAGAGGCGGGGGCCGCGAGGACGGCGAGGGTGAAGATGAGGTTGAGCATGGTGTTTCCTTTGCAGAAGTCTGGGCAAGGCCTCAGACGGATGGAAGGGTCACAGGGCCCTCGGTAACTTCATGGCGTTTCCACAGGTAGTAGACGGCGGGGTAGACCAGCAGTTCAAGGATGAAGCTGGTGGCCAATCCCCCCACCATGGGCGCGGCGATGCGCTTCATCACGTCGGCCCCGGTGCCGGTGGACCACATGATCGGCAGCAGGCCCATGAACGCGGCGCAGACGGTCATGGCCTTGGGCCGCACCCGCTTCACCGCGCCGTGGATGATGGCTTCCACCAGGTCGCCGGTGGTGCGCAGGCGCCCGGCGGCCCTGGCCTCGTCATGGGAAAGATCCAGGAACAGCAGCATGAACACCCCGGTCTCGGCGTCCAGCCCCAGCAGGGCGATGAGCCCCACCCAGACCGCGATGGACATGTTGTAGTGGAGGACCCACATGAGCCAGAAGGCCCCGATGGCGGAGAACGGCACCGCCAGCATCACCAGCCCGGCCTTGAAGCCGCTCCGGGTGTTGGCGTACAGCAGCCCGAAGATCAGCACCAGGGTGATGGGCAGGATCAGCTTCAGCCGCTCCTTCACCCGGATCATGTTCTCGAACTGGCCGCTCCAGGTGAGGCTATAGCCCGCCGGCAGCTTCAGCTCCCGGTCGATGGCGGCCTTGGCGTGCTGGACAAAGGTGCCCACGTCGGTCTTGGAGGTGTCGAAATCCACCAGCACGTAGCCGTTGAGCATGCCGTTCTCGTCGCGGATCATGCCCGGGCCCTCCACCAGCTTGAGCTCGGCGATCTCCTCCATGGGGATGGTGTTGCCGTTGGCCAGGGGCACCAGCACCCGGTTGAGGGAGGACAGGGACTCCCGGTAGTCCCGGGCGTAGCGCACGTTCACCGGGTAGCGGGCCCGGCCGTCGAAGACGGTGGTCTGGTTTTCGCCGCCGATGGCGGTCAGGACCATCATGTTGGCCTCCTCCACGCTGAGCCCGTAGCGGGCCAGCTGGTCGCGCTTGAGCTCGAAGTCCAGGAAGTAGCCTTCGGCGGTGCGCTCGGCCAGGGCGCTGCGGGTGCCCGGCACCCGCAGCAGGATCTGCTCGGCCTGCACGGCGATGTCCTGGATCACTTTCAGGTCGGCGCCGTTGACCTTGAGCCCCACCGGGGTGCGGATGCCGGTGGCCAGCATGTCGATGCGGGCCTTGATCGGCATGGTCCAGGCGTTGGAGACCGCGGGAAGCTGGACGGTCCGGTCCAGGTCGGCCACGATCTCCTCCTCGGTGAGCCGGTCGCGCCAGAACGGCCGGAGCAGGCCCTTGAGCCAGTCCGGCGCCCAGGAGGAGAACCAGCGGGGCTTCTCGCGCCATTGGTCCTCGGGCTTGAGCTGGATCAAAGTCTCCATCATGGAGAACGGGGCCGGATCGGTGGCGGTGTCGGCCCGGCCGGCCTTGCCGAACACCCGGTCCACTTCCGGCACGGTGCGGATCAGCCGGTCCTGGACCTGGAGCAGGCGCTGGGCCTCGGTCTCGCTGATGCCGGGCAGGGTGGAGGGCATGTACAGGAGGGTGCCCTCCCCCAGCCTGGGCATGAACTCGGAACCGAGCCCCAGGAACACCGGGACCGTGACCGCCACCAGCAGCAGCGCCGCGGCGATGGTGGCCTTGGCGTGCCGGAGCACGAAGCGGCAGGGCGGCTCGTAGATCCGGTGCAGCAGGGCGCTGATGGGGTGCTTCTCCTCGGGATAGTACTTGCCCACCAGGATCTGGGTCGCGCTCCAGGCCAGCCATCTGGGCTTGAACCGGAACGGGTCCATGCGCGCGAACAGCATGCGCATGGCCGGATCCACGGTGATGGCCAGGAGCGCGGCAATGGCCATGGCCAGGTTCTTGGAGTAGGCCAGGGGCCGGAACAGCCGCCCTTCCTGGTCCACCAGGGTGAACACCGGCATGAAGGCGATGGCGATCACCAGCAGCGAGAAGAACACGCTGGGGCCCACCTCCAGCAGGGCCTCCAGGCGCACCTGGTGGAAGTCCCCCGGGCGCCCCGAGCTGTTCCAGTGCTCCAGCTTCTTGTAGGCGTTCTCCACCTCGACGATGGCGCCGTCCACCAGCACGCCGATGGAGATGGCGATGCCGGCCAGGGACATGAGGTTGGCGTTCTGGCCGATGAGCAGCATGGGGATGAAGGCCAGGGCCACCGCCAGGGGGATGGTGACGATGGGGATGATGGCCGAGGGGATGTGCCAGAGGAACACCAGGATCACCAGGGAGACCACGAACATCTCCTCGATGAGCTTGTCCTTCACCGTGGTGATGGCCCGCTCGATGAGGGTGGAGCGGTCGTAGACCGGCACCACCTGGACCCCGGCGGGCAGGGAGGGCTTGAGCTGCTCCAGCTTCTCCTTGACCCTGTCGATGACGTGCAGGGCGTTCTCCCCCTGGCGCATGACCACGATGCCGCCCACGGCGTCGCCCTGGCCGTCCAGGTCGGCCAGGCCCCGGCGCATTTCCGGGCCCAGGCTGACCGTGGCCACGTCGCCGAGCCGGACCGGGGTGCCGTTCTCGGCCTTGAGCACGGCGCTCTCCAGGTCCTGGGTGGTCTTGGCATAGCCGCGGCCGCGGATCATGTACTCCCGGCCGCTGTACTCCACCAGCCGGCCGCCGCCCTCATTGTTGGCCGCCTTCACCGCGGCGATCACCTTGTCGATGGTGATCCGGTACGCGGCCATCTTGTTGGGGTTGAGGCTCACCTGGAACTGCCGGGACTGGCCGCCCACGGAGGCCACTTCCGCCACCCCGGGCACCGACTGCAGGGCGTAGCGCAGGAACCAGTCCTGGGTGGATTTCAGCTCGTCGTTGCTGTGCTGGTGGCTGGGGTCCACCAGGGCGTACTGATAGACCCAGCCCACCCCGGTGGCGTCCGGCCCCAGTTCGGTCTTCACCGTCGGGGGAAGGGAGGCGGTGATCTTGCTCAGGTACTCCAGCACCCGCGAGCGTGCCCAGTAGATGTCGGTGCCGTCCTCGAAGATCACGTAGACGTAGGAGAAGCCGAAATCCGAAAGGCCCCGCACCGCCTTGACCCGGGGCGCGCCCAGCAGGGCGGTGACGATGGGGTAGGTGACCTGGTCCTCCACCTGGTCGGGGCTGCGGTCCCACTTGGAGTAGACGATGACCTGGGTGTCGCTCAGGTCCGGCAGGGCGTCCAGGGGGATGGTGCGCATGGCCCAGAACGAGATGAACAGGGCGATGAGCCCCGCGCCCAGCACCAGGAACTTGTGCCCGGCGGAGAACCGGATGATGGTCTTGATCATGGCTTCTCCTGGGGCTTGGCGGCGAACTGGGCCAGGGCGGCCCGCAGCCGGGATTCGGAGTCCACCAGGAAGTTGGCCCGGGTGACCACGGATTCGCCGGCCTTGAGCCCGCTGCGGATCTCCACCGCCTCGCCCAGGTTGGAGCCGGTCTCCACCTCCCTGGGCTCGAACCGGCCGTCGCCCAGGGCCACGAACACGATCTTGCGGGCGCCGGAATCCAGCACGGCGTCCACCGGCACCGTCAGGCCCTGGCGGGTCTGGCTCTTCAGCACCATCTCGCCGAACATCTCCGGCTTGAGCTCGCCCTTGGGGTTGGGCAGCTGCACCCGCACCTTGACCGTGCGGCTCTTGGGATCCACCTGGGGATCGATGAAGGCCACCCGGCCGTGGAAGGTCCGGCCCGGGAACGAGTCCAGGGCCAGCTCGGCGGGCATGCCCACCTGCACCCGCGGCAGCTCGGGCTCGTAGACGTCGGCCACGCCCCACACCTGGCCCAGGTCGGTGATCTCGAACGGGGTGTCGGCGGGGGTCAGGCGCATGCCTTCGACCGCCGTCTTGGCGGTCACCACGCCGTTGATGGGGGAGAACAGGGTGAGCGACTTGCGCGCCGCGCCGCTCTGCTCCAGGCGCGCCAGCTCGCCGGCGGGAATGTCCCAGAGCGCCATGCGCCGGCGGGAGGCCGCCACCAGGTCGCCGCCGCTGGCCTGGAGCGGGCCGCCCTGCAGGCTCTTCTGGGTCCTGACGGCCAGCAGGTAGTCCTCCTGGGCGCTCACGAAGTCCGGGCTGAAGAAGGTGAACAGCGGGGCGCCCTTGGCCACCGGCATGCCGACGAAGTCCACGAACAGCTTCTCCACGTAGCCGTCCACCTTCACGTGGATGTGGCGGATGCGGGTCTCGTCCACCGCCACCCGCGCCGTGGTGCGGATCTCGCCGCCCACCGGGCCGGAGGCCACCGGGGCGGTGGTGAGGCCGATGAGCTGCTGGCGGTCGCTGTCGATCCGCACCCCGGCCAGGCCCGGCACGGCGGGACCGGCTTCCCCCTTGAGCTCGCTGGCGTGGACGGGGAGGTAGTCCATGCCCATCTCGTCCTTCATGAAGGTCGGGGAGGTGATCTTGGGATCCATGGGGTTGCGGTAGAACACGATGGGGTCCTGGACCGCGGCCGCCGGAGCCGCCGGGGGCGGGCCGGTCCGGTGCCGGCGGCCGAACCAGAGGCCCGCGGCCAGGGCCATGAGCATCAGGGCGGCGGTGCGGAGGAACGGGGACTTCGGGCGGGAATCTGCGCTCATGGGGGCGTACCTCTTCACATGGAACCTGAGGAATTTGATGAGGAATCCGGCTCGCCGGCGGCCTTGGCGGCGCCGGCCCTGGCAGCGGTGCCGCCCGGGGCCGGGCCCATGGCGCTGCCCGCCAGGGCGGTGGCGCCGATGCCGGGGGTGGGCCCGAGGTTCAATTCCAGCAGGGCGATGCGGGTGGCCTGGGCCTGGGCCTGAGCCTGGAGCAGGCCGCTCTGGTCCGCGATCCAGCCGTTCAGGGCTTCCAGCACCGACAGGAACGGCACCTTGCCGACGGTGTACTGGGCGAGGGTGGCCCGGAATGTGCCTTCGCTCTGCACCAGCAAGCCCTCCCGGTAGAGCCGGAGCACCTGCAGCGACCCCGCAAGGTCGCTTTCGCGCTCCTGGATCCGCTGGGCCAGCAGGCAGCGCACCTTTTCCAGCTCGAAGCCCGAGGCGCTCTGCCGGTACTCCTGTTCGGCCACAGCCCGTTTCTGCTTGTTCTTCTGCCACAGCGGCAGGGTGATGCCGACGCTGGCGGTCCACATGGGTTCGATTGCGCCCCTGGGCATCAGTCCCGCGCTCACGGAAAAGTCGGGGTGGCGGTCCAGCCTGGCCAGGTCGAGGCTGCGCTGGGCCTGCTGGATGCCCAGGCGGGCCGACTTCATCTCGGGACTGTCGGCTTCGGCCTTGGCCTGGAAGTCCGCGGGCATGGGCCGGGGATCCGGGAGCTGCTCCAGGGTCCGCGGGGTGGGGACGGGCTGGTCGGGCGCCGCGCTCCGCAGCCGGTTGATCTGGCCCTGGGTGATGCGCTCCTCGGCCCGGAGCCGGGCCCGGGTCTGGTCGAGCCGGGTGCGTTCCAGCTGGGCCCTGAGCAGGTCCGCCTGGGCGCCCTGGCCCACTTCGTAGAGGCTCCGGGCCGTGGCTTCGGCCTGCTTCAGGAACAGCGCCTGGTCCTCCAGCAGCCGGAGCTGGCTGCGCACCAGCAGCAGGCCGGTGTAGCCGCGCCGGACGTCGGCCTCCAGGGAAAGCCGGGTGCGGGCCACGGCCAGGTCCGTGGCCTGGGCGCCCAGCTGGGCCACCTCGCCGCGCAGGGCGCGCTTGCCCGGCCAGGGCAGGCCCTGGGTGACCATCACTTCGTAGTAGCTGGTGTCCATGCGGCCCACCTCGATGCGGTTGAAGCCGTCGTTCTGGATGCCCAGGGTCAGGGTGGGGTCGGGCAGGGCCCTGGCCTGGGGGATGCGCTCCCGGTCCGCGTCCACCAGGGCCCGGGCCTGGCCCAGGTCGGGATTCCGGGCCATGGCTTCCTGGATCAGGGAAAGGAGAAGGGGATCGTCGCCGGCGGCGGAATCCAGGGCAGCGGCGGGGGTGGGGGGTACCTGGGCGTGGACCCATCCCGCCAAGGGGATGAGGCTCAGGGCCAGGCGCAAAGGCATGCGCATGCGGAGCTCCGGTTCGTGGAAAGGTCACCTTACTGCTTAAAGCCAGTAGAGATTACCTCTCAAATCCGGAACACCGAGAGCAGGACCGGGCGGTCCAGGGTCGGCCCGGGCGGCGACGTGGGGCCTGGATGGGCGAGCCCCGAAGGATCGGTGCGGGGCAGCCGGGACCCGGTCTGGGCCAGGAGGAACTGCGGGCAGGGCGAGGGTTCGCGGCGGAGCGGACGGGTCTGGGCCTGCCGGCAGGGGTCCGCGAGGATGGCCACGGGGGCGGTGGCGGCCAGACCGCAGGGGGCGTCCGGCCCCGGGGAGCGCACCGGCATCCGGCAGGGGCAGGGCTGGGCGGGCATGGGGGCGCAGCCGCAGCACCGGTCAGGCTCGGGCCCGGGCAGGCGCAGCCCCGCCAGCGACCCGGAAAGGATCGCCAGCAGGAGGGTGAATATCTGGATGCACCGGCGCACGCTGCACATACCTCATGAAAAGGCTATCCGCGATGTAACGGATAAGGAAGTCCGTTTTCAGTCCCTCAGCCTGAGCGCGTTCAGCACCACCGTCAGCGAACTGAGCCCCATGGCCGCCCCGGCCAGCATGGGCCCGCCGAAGCGGTCCAGCAGGTTGAACGCCGCCAGCGGCACCAGCACCAGGTTGTAGCCGAAGGCCCAAGCCAGGTTCTCCCGGATCACCCGGCGGGTGCGCAGGGCCAGGCGCCGCGCCTGGAGCAGCGGCTCCAGGCCCTCCCGCAGCAGGTTCAGCGGCGCCGCCGCCTGGGCCGCGTCCAGCCCGGGCAGGCTGATGCCGGCGTCCGCCTGGGCCAGGGCGGGGCCGTCGTTCACCCCGTCGCCCACGAACGCCACCACCGCACCCTGGGCCTGCAGCTCGCGGATGCGCGCCTGCTTGCCGGCGGGGGTGCAACCGCCCTGGACGTTTTGGATGCCCAGCTCGGCCGCCAGGGCCGCGGCCGCCTCCGGCCGATCGCCGCTGAGCAGGTGCAGGCGCAGGCCCTGGGCGGCCAGGGCGGCCACCGCCGACTTGGCCTCAGGCCGCTGGGGGTCGGCCAGGACCAGGGCGCCCAGCAGCCGCCCGCCTTCGGCCAGGCCCACCGCCATTCCCATCTCCGGATCCGGCAGCGGCAGGCCCAGGAACTCGGCGTTGCCCAGGCGCAGGTCGCGGCCCTCCACCCGGCCCTCCACGCCCAGGGCGGGGTAGCTGCGGAAGTCTGCCACCGCGGCCCTGGGCAGTCCTTCCGCGGCGGCGCGGATGCCCCGGGCCACCGGGTGCTCGGAATCCCGCTCCAGGGCCGCGGCCAGGCGCAGGACCAGGTCCCGGTCCGAGCCGGTCACGGCCACCCGGTCCGGGCCGGTCACGGCCACCAGGGCCGGGTGGCCCTGGGTGAGGGTGCCGGTCTTGTCCAGGGCCAGGTCGGTGATCCGGGCCAGCGCCTCCATGGCGGCGGCGTCCCGCACCAGCAGCCCGTTGCGGGCGGCGGTGCCCAGGGCCGCGGCCATGGCCACCGGGGTGGCCAGCCCCAGGGCGCAGGGGCAGGCGATCACCAGCAGGGTCACCGCCGGCCGCCAGGCCAGGGCCAGGGTCCCGGCATGCCACCACCACCCGGCGAGGGTGAGCGCGGCCAAGCCCAGCACCGTGGGCACGAACACCGCCGAGACCTTGTCGGCCAGCTCCTGGGCCGGGGCCCGGGAACCCTGGGCCTGGGCCACCTGCTGGGCCAGCTTCGCCAGCCAGGTGTCCTGGCCCGCGGCGGCGGCGCGCAGCTCCAGGGCGCCGCCGTGCACCAGGGCCCCGGCGAGCACCGGGTCCCCGGGCCCCTTGGCCACGGGCAGGGGTTCCCCGGTGAGCAGCGCCTCCTCCACCTCCGCCCGGCCTTCCAGGACCACCCCGTCCACCGGCACCGCCGAGCCCGGCTTCACCCGCACCCGGTCCCCGGGCCGGATCTCGCTGGTGGCGACGGTCTGCTCGGAACCGTCCGGCTCCAGGCGCAGGGACGTGGCCGGGGCCAGCCGCAGCAGGTCCCCCAGGCTGTGGGTGGCGCGGTGCTTGGCCCGGGCCTCCAGGTATTTGCCGGTGAGCAGGAACGCCACCAGACCGGCGGCGGTCTCGAACGGCGGGTGCGGCGCCCCGCGCAGCCCCTCGTGGATCCCGAAGCCCAGGGTCACCGAGGCGCCCAGGGCGATGAGGGTGTCCATGCTGGTTTCCAGGACCAGGGCCTGGCGCGCCGCCCGCAGGAAGAACCCGCTGCCGGCGCCCAGCGCCGCCAGAGCGGCCAGCGCCGCCTGGACCGGCCAGGGCAGGTGCCAATGCAGCCCCGGGACCATCCCCGCCATGAGCGGCAGGGTGAGGACCCAGGCCGCCGCCACCCGGTAGCCGGCCCGGCGGACGTTGCCGTCGTGGGGATCCGGCGCCTGGGGCGGCAGCAGCCGGTAGCCCCTCGCGGTCAGCGCCGCGGCCAGGGCGCCGTCGGCCACGCCGCGGGAGCGCACCACGGCCTCCTCGGTGGCCAGGTTCACCTGGACCGAATCCACCCCCGGCACCCCGGCCAGGGCCTTCTCTACCCGCTTCACGCAAGTGGCGCAGGTCATCCCCTCCACCCGATACGTGCGGACGGCCATGCTGCCCCCTAGCGGTACTTGAGAAGTTCCAGAAGTTCAGAAACGATCCGGTCCTCGTCGCCGCGTTCAACGGCGGTGACCACGTGACGCAGAAGGTGGCTGCGCAGGACCATGGCCCCCACCTTGTCCAGGGCTCCGTGCACCGCCTTCACCTGCTTGAGCACGTCCGGGCAGTAGACCGATTCGTCCTCCAGCATGCGCAGGATGCCTTCCACGTGGCCCCGCACCGACAGCAGCCGGCGCCGGGCATCCTCCCGCACCGCCGGGTCCAGGCGCAGGCCCCCCCCGCAGCAGCCTTGCTCCGGGCCCATGGCTCAGGGCACCAGGACGGCGCTATAGCCTTCGGCCGCCACCGCGGCCACCAGTGCCTGGGGATCGGCGTTCCCGGCCACCGAGGCCTCGCCCCGCTCCAGGCTCACCTCCACTGGCCCGGTCACCCCGGCTACCCCGGCCAGGGCCTCGCGCACGTGGCCCACGCAGTGGCTGCAGCTCATGCCGGAGATCTTCAGTCGGACCATGATGGCCTCCTTATCCCCCCCCTATGGGGGTGGGGTGTTCCAAGCATGCTCTCCGCCCGCAATCCGGTCAAGGCTGGCAAACTGGGGGCGGAGTGTGGAATGGACGAAGAATCTGTTGAAGTCCTCATCATTGGTGGCGGCATCGCCGGCCTGTCCACCGCCTGCCACTTGGCCCTGGCCGGCCAGGGCGGGGTGACCCTGGTGGAACGGGAGGCCCTGCCGGGGTTCTACGCCAGCGGGCACAACGCCGGCATCGCCCGCCGGCTCACCGGCCGGGCCGAGCATACAGCCCTCACTACCCAGGGCGCGGACCGGCTGCAGCGGGCCGGGCTCATGCGCGCCTCCGGAGGATACCTGTTGGGGGCGGAGCCGGGCGGCACCCGCGCCCTGGCCGCGGAGGCCCGGGCCTTCGGGCTGGAAGCGGCCCAGGGCTCCGGCTCCCCCATTCCGGGGCTGCGGGCCGCCGAGTGGCTGCACCTGCCCGGGGACGGGGTCATCGACATCGACGCGGTGCTGCGCCACTGCGCCGACACCGCCCGGGCCTCCGGGGCCCGGCTGCGCTTCGGCTGCCAGGTGCAGGACATCACCCCGGGCCCGGCGGGGTTCCGGGTGGTCACCGACCAGGGCCCGATCCGGGCCCGGATCGTGGTGAACGCCGCCGGCGGCTGGGCCCGGGAAGTGGGGCGCATGACCGGGGGCCTGGACATCCCGTTCCAGCCCCTGCGCCGGCACCTGGTATGGAGCACCGCCCCCTGCCCGGCGGACCAGCCATGGGCCTGGTGGGCGGACCGGCCGCTGTACATCCGGCCGGAATCCGGCGGCGCGCTCCTTTGCGCTTGCGAAGAGACCACCGTGGACCTGCCGCCCCGGGGCCGACAGCCGGACAATGATGACTCGGTCCTGGAGGAGCTGGCCGCCTCCCTGAAGGAGCTCATCCCCGCCCTGGCCGAGGCGCCCATCGCTCGGATCTGGTGCGGCCTGCGCACGTTCGCCCCGGACCGGAGTTTCGTGCTCGGTCCCGACCCGCTCCAGCCCAGCCTGTTCTGGGTGGCGGGCCTGGGCGGGCACGGCATGACCTCCGGGCTGGCGGTGGGCCAGCGGGCCGCCGACGCCATTCTGGGCAAACCTTTTTCCGACGGCTTGAATCCTGGACGCCTATTGACGCATTAGAAGTTAATGCGCTTCTCACACCTGCTTTCCGCCCTCTTCCTCACTTGCACCCTGGCCGCCGCCTCCCCCTGGAGCGACTTCGTCCAGCGCCGGCGCTCCGCGGATCCCCGCCTGACCCGGTGGACCCTGTGCGTGCGCCAGGGTGACTTCGCCAGCCTGGACGCCTACCAGGATTCCACCTTCCGCAAGCTCCTCACCGCTGGCGACTGCAGCCTGGAAACGCTCGCGGCCCCGGCGGCCCAGGACCTGTGGGCCCAGAAAGGCTGGGGCACCGAAGCCCACTGGCTGCTGCTGTCCCCCGCGGGGGACGAGGCCGGCTCGGGCCGCGGCCGGCCCAGGGGCGACCAGGTCCTGGACGTCATCCATGGCACCGGCGCCATGCCCCGCTGGGAGACCCGGGACCAGTTCCTCCGGGAGCACCAGGACCAGGGCGAAGCCCGCCTGGAGGAGGTGATCCAGACCTTCCAGGAATTGCGGGTCAGGCTCCTGGCCCTGGACCGGGAAGGCAAAGTGCTCATTCCGGCCTGGCACCCCGACCCCGCGGCCAGGACCAGCCTCACCAACCACCGGGTCAGCCTCGCCCCGGGCAAGGGCGATGCCATGGCTGACGATCTGTACGCCGGTGTGGCCGATGCCTTCGAAAAACTCATCAATCTGCCCGGCTGGGAGCAGGAGGCCGGCGCGGTGGCCTCCCACCTGGCCCTCTACGATGTGGGCCAGTCCACGCGCATGCGCAAGCTTTGCGCCCAGGCGGCCCGCAGCCTGGAACAGGCGCTCCGGGACGATCCCTACGAACTGGACCTGGCCACCTTCTGGGTGGAGACCACGGACGCCGCCGGCCTGCCCCTGGGCAACCTTGCCGGACTCTGCGCTCCGGTGCCCGGCCAGCCCTGGCCTGAGCCGTCCATGCTCACCCGGTTCCTGGAGCCCAGCTACCGGCGCAACGACTGGGACGGCGCCCTGAGGCTGCTGTCCGACCTGGCCCCCCAAAGCATGCCGGAGCCCATGTCCGCCCATGCCTGGGACGGCTACTGCCACCTGCAGAGCGCGATCCAGGCCCAGCGCGGCATCGCCTTGGCCCGGCTGGGCACCTGGGACCTGGCCGGCGCCGCCCTGGGCGAGGCCCGGCACTGGGGCGGCAGCCAGGGGGTGCGGGAGGTCCTGCTCACCCGGGGGGCGCTGTTCACCGGCCCGGGCAGCGACCCCGGCGCCTGGCGCATGCTGCTCACCCAGGCCCTGGGACGGGACGCCGAGCCCCCCGCCATGCCGGTCCCGGCGCCCCCGCTGCGCCTGGTGGTGGCCGGCATGCCCAAGTGGATCGTCGCCTGGACCGCCCTGCGGCACACCCCGGAGCTGGCCCCCTGGTCCCCCGGGGAGTTGCAGTGGGAAGCTGCTGACCGGGCGACCTTCGACAAGCTCCGGGCCCGCTACGGCTGGGCGGCCAGCCCGCGCTGGGCACTGTTCCGGGGCCAGGACCTGCGGGCCACGGGCGACCACCTCCCGGAACCCAGGGCCCTGGCCGGCATCCTGGAAGGGGAGGGGCCCACCCTGCTGCAGCGGCTGCAGGCCCTGGTGGCGGCCCACCCCGAGCACCTGGCCGCGCGCCGGGAGCGCGCCGATCTGCTCATGCGGCGCATGCCCAACCGCTGGCTGGAGCCGACCCTGGCCGAAGATTCCGCCAAGGCCCTGGTGGTCCTGGAGTTTGACCCCAAGGCCGGCTGGAAGCCCGACCCCAGCCTGTGGGGCGAGGCCGCCCAGCGGGCCCTGCCCCTCCTGGAGCAGCAGATCCGCACCTGGCCGAACCGCACCTACCTGTGGCGGGCCTGGATCAGCTGGGCCCGGTTCCACCCCGCCCAGCCTTCGGTGCTGACCCTGGCCCAGAGCACCGCCTTCTGGAGCCCACGAGGCGACTGGCGCTCCTGGCTGCCCTATGAAGTGCAGCGGGCGGTGGCCGCGGAACTGAAGCGCCAGGGCAGCTTCAGCGCCATGCGCGACTGGTTCCGCTCGGTCTGGGACACCCTGGACCACCGTCCCCTGCGCAACCTCTACCGGGGCGAGCAGAGCTGGATCATGGAGCGGCGCCAGCAGGAGAAGACCGCCGTGTTCCAGCCGCTGCGGGAGGCCCTGGCCGCCCTGGGCTGCACCCAGGAACAAGCCGAGCTGGAACGCGAGTTTGGCGAGATGATGGGGAGGACACTTTCCCGGAGCGACTGAATGTGGACGGGCGATGACATTCATTTCATGAAGCTCGCCATCGAGGAGGCCGAGCGGGCCGACCGCCGTGACGAAGTCCCCATCGGCGCCGTCCTGGTCATGGACAACAACCTGGTGGCCGTGGGCCACAACTGCCCGGTGGACAGCAACGACCCCACCGCCCACGCGGAGATCATGGCCCTGCGCAGCGCCGGCGCCTGGCTGCGCAACTACCGCATGCCCGGGGCCACCCTCTACGTGACCCTGGAGCCCTGCCTCATGTGCTTCGGCGCCCTGATCCAGGCCCGGGTGGCCCGGGTGGTGTTCGGCGCGCCGGATCCCAAGGTGGGGGTGAGCCGGCTGGAGGGTTACCTGCGGGACGCCAACCTGAACCACAAGATGGATTTCCAGGGGGGGCTGCTGGAGCCGGAGTGCCGGGAGCAGCTGCAGGGGTTCTTCCGGAGGAAGCGTTGACCATGTGGCCGCCCCATCTTGCGCACCTGAAGGCCCTCGAGCAGGCCGAAGCCCGCCTGGCCAAGGCCGGGGACGACCTCGAGGCCCGCTTCGACCGGGCGCGGATGCTCACCCTGCTTGGCCGCACCGAGCCCGCCCGGCAGGAGTACCTCCGGATCCTCGAACAGGACCCCGGTCATTTCGGGGCGCTCAACAACCTCGGCGCCCTGCTCTGCGAGACGGGCTACCGCACCGCGGCGCGCATGGCCTACGCCGAGGCGGTGGCGCGGCACCCCGGGCAGCCCATGGGCCGGGTCAACCTGGCCAACCTCCTGCGCGAGCAGGGCGACGTGGAGGCCGCCCGCGGCCAGTACGAAACCGCCCTGGAACTGGACCCGGACCACCCGGAAGCGCACCAGGGCCTGGCGCTGCTGCTGCTGGAGGCCGGGGACGAAGAGGGGGCGCAGGCCCACCAGCGGGCGGGTTTCCAGCGGAGCGCAGTGACCGTCCTGCCCTACCTGGGCACCACCGAACCGATGCCGGTGCTGCTGCTCATCTCCGCCGCCCGCGGCAACGCGCCGTTCCAGGCCCTGCTGGACAACCGGGTCTTCCTGGTCACGGTGATCGTGGCCGAGTACTTCGACGACGCCCAGCCCTTGCCGCCGCACCGCCTGGTGGTCAACGCCATCGGCGACGCCGACCTCTGCGCCGCCGCCCTGCGCTCCGCCGGGAAGATCGTCGCCCGCTCCCAGGCACCGGTCCTGAACCTCCCGGCCGCGGTCCTGGCCACCGGCCGCGCCGACAACGCCGCCCGCCTTTCCGCCATTCCCGGGGTCGTCACCCCGGCCACCCTGGACCTGCCGGCGGAAACCCTGGCCGGTGCCGACGCCAGCGCCGTCATCGCCGCCCACGGCTTCACCTTTCCCCTGCTGGTGCGGGCGCCCGGGTACCATGCGGGCCTCCATTTCCACCTGATCGAAGGCGCTGGCGACATCCAGAAGACCCTCGCGAGCCTGCCCGGCAGGAAGCTGTCCCTGATCCAGTACCTCGACGCCCGCGGAGCGGACGGAAAGGCCCGCAAGTACCGGGTGATGATGGTCGGCGGCCACCTCTACCCCGCCCACGCCGCCATTTCCGGCCACTGGAAGATCCACTACTTCAGCGCCGACATGGCCGAATACCCGGAGCACCGGGCCGAGGACGCCGCGTTCCTGCAGGACATGCCGGCCGTGCTCGGCGAGCGCGCCGTCCGCGCCCTGGAGGCCATCCGCGACACCCTGGCCCTGGACTACGTGGGCATCGACTTCGGCCTGGACCGGGAGGGCCGGGTGCTGTTGTTCGAAGCCAACGCCGCCATGACTATCCATCCCCCGGGCCCGGATGAGCGTTGGGCCTACCGGCGCGAGCCCGTGGCCAGGATCCTGGACGCGGCCCGGCGCCTGCTGGTGGAAAAGGCCCGGGACGGTGCGACGCGGTAGACTGGTCGCCGAGAAGCCCAATGATTCCTCTGCAAGGCCCCACCCCCGGACAGGACATCCAAGCATGGTGCGACCGGCGCATGGAGATCATCCCCTTCTCCCGGACGTCCGGGATGATCGTCACCTCGGCCGAACCGGGCCGGGTCAGCCTCGCCTTGCCCGCCCGTCCCACCTGGTGCGGAGACCCCGTGCGCAACCGGATCCACACCGGCGCCCTGTGCGCCCTGGCCGATACCGCCTGCGGATTCGCCGCCGGGACCTCCGCCAGCGAGCTGGGCGCCTTCGCGACCCTGGACCTGCGCACGGACTACCTCCGTTCCGCCGACGCCGGCAGGGACCTGGTCTGCAGTGCCCACTGCCACCGATTGTCCCGCAGCGTCGCGTTCGTGACCGCCCAGCTGCGCCAGCCCGGCAGTGACGACGTGATCGCGCTGGTCAACGCCACCTTCATGCGTGCCGCGCGCCAGACCCGCCGCGCCCCCTCCAGTCCAGAGGGCGACCCGGGCCCCCGGATGCCCCCCCAGGCCATCTCCCTTCCAGCGCTTCCCGCCGGGCGTTCCCCCTACGTGGATTTCCTGGGCGTCGTGCAGCATCCCCAGCCCAATGCCGGCCCCCTTTACCGCCTGCCGTTCCGGGAGGACCTGATCGGCAACCCCCGGTTGCCGGCGTTGCACGGCGGAGTCCTGGCCGGTTTCGGCGAAACCGTCATGATGCTGCACCTGGTGGCCAGCCACCCGCCCCTGAGCAAGGGCGTCCCCAAGGCCGTGGATTTCTCCATCGACTACCTCCGCCCGGCCCGTCCGATGGACACCTACGCCCAGGCCATCACCATCCGCCTGGGCAACCGCGTGTCCCTCGTCCAGGCCAGCCTCTGGCAGGACGACCCCCAGCGCCCCGTGGCCGCCACCCGGGGCCACTGGCTGATGCCCCAGCCCTGACCGCCACTCAGGGCTTCAGTCTCCGGCGGAAACCCTGATATACTGGCAACCCTGGAGAGATGGCCGAGTGGTTGAAGGCGCCTGACTCGAAATCAGGTGACGGTGTGAGCCGTTCGGGGGTTCGAATCCCTCTCTCTCCGCCAAAGTCAAGACTGAGCCTCAAGCGCAAGCGAATCAGGGAGAGGTGACCGAGTGGCCGAAGGTGCACGACTGGAAATCGTGTGTACCTCCAAAG
>PLUC01000134.1 GCA_003165415.1 Holophagaceae bacterium | reverse complement strand
ACGGAATGTCCAAACTGCAGGGACGGCCCCCTTTCGGGGGCCGTTTTTGTGTGACCCAAAACCCGAAAAGAGGACAACATTGAAGCTCAATCAGGAGATGGGCCAACGATGAATGGTGCAAAGCAGGACAAATACCTCAAGGAATGGCAAATCCAGGAGGCCTCCGCGGAACGGATGCTGCCTGTCATCGGCAGCCTCTACCGGGACAAGAACATCGTGACACTAGCCCGGGAGCACGGGCGCGTCAGGATGGGCGAGGTCGTCAACCTGACCGGCGCCAGTCGCAACACGCTCAAAAAGCATTTCCGCACCTTGGTCGAACGCGGCCACCTGAATCAGCACGGCGCTGGCCGGGGCGTTTGGTATGAATTGCGCTGAGCCTCTCCCGCCCAACAAGCGTTTTCATAGGCCTGCACGGTCGGACAGCTTGACGCCTCAATGCTGAAAAGACTTGAACCAGCAGGTCTGGTAGTAAGGCAATCCATCAACGCCGCTGAAGACCTGAAGGCTGGTTTCCTTGAAACCCTTGGCCAACAATTCGGCTCGCTTGTCTTCGTACTGGGGCCTGGGTATACCGAACCACCAGAAGAACTGCCAGGGTCCCTTGGGGAACGGATTCAAGGTCGCGCGGAATTCCGGCACTCCGTTCATGAGGCGACCTTCGACCTTTCCCGGGAAATACTTCGCATCCCAATGCGCCTTCATTTCCCGTCCGAAGCGCTCTCCGTCCATCCAGGGGGAGAACGAGCCAGCGATATCGGCGTCCTGGCTTCCAGGGGCCGCGCTGGTGCCAGGCTTTCCAGGTCCCGCGGCCATCAGTCGGTTGAGCGTCTCGTCCTTGAGCACATGGGCCGAGGCGACCCCGAAGATCTGGCCCGTTTCAGTGCTGATCACCCTGGCGTTGATCTTGATGTGATCGCTGAGATCCGAGACACTGCCCGAGACCAAGGCCTCCACCCCAAGCAGTCTGCCCAGCTTCCTGGCCGAATCTTCATCGATCAATCCGGATGCCTGAAGCTTTTGCTCAGTGAGGATCCTGTTCAGCATCTGCCGTTCGATCACGTTGAATTTACCTGTCTTGTAGAGCCTGGTGACCAGCTCTTCGGACAATAAGTTGCCTAATTCATTGACGTTCCCATCAAGGTCAAAAAACGGGATGACCGCGATGGACGTTTTCTGGGTTCCGGACATCTCAGCCGAGATCTGGGCAACGAGGTGATCGAGTTGGGATTCCAGACGGAGGTCGAGGGCAGCTTCGGCAGCGGGGGACGGTGCTGGTCCGGGTGCTTGTGCGGGAATGGCGTTGGGATTGACCCGGGTGCAGGCCAAAGCCAGTACCAGGGTTGAAACACCCAGCATCATGGGGACCCGCATGGAAGACCTCGAAGCGATGGTATGGAAGCAGGTTGAAACGATTCGAGAATGAAATCAAGTGCACCGGCGGGAATAACGGGAGCGGGGATGGTCTAGCGCGGCTGGGCACCGCGCCCAGGGGGCTGTTTTTGTGTGACCCAAAACCCGAAAAGAGGACAACATTGAAGCTCAATCAGGAGATGGGTCAACGATGAATGGCGCAAAGCAGGACAAATACCTCAAGGAATGGCAAATCCAGGAAGCCTCCGCGGAACGGATGCTGCCTGTCATCGGCAGCCTCTACCGGGACAAGAACATCGTGACCACCGTCTATGGGCGCTCGCTGGTCCACTGCACGGCCATCGACATCCTCAAGGCCCACCGCTTCGCCCGGCACACCCTCGACAACGAGCTGTCGGTGTCGGATTCCTGGCCCCTGCTGGAGGCGATCAGCAGGCTGGATCTGGCTCCGGCGCGCATCGACCTGGGCAAGCTGACCTTCCGCTTCTGCACCGGGGGCGGCGGCGTGTCCGCGGAAGACTATGTGCGCAGGGAACTGGCCAGTGTCAACACGGGTGTGAGCCCCATCCTGGATGAACCGCAGGACATCGTCCTCTATGGGTTCGGCCGCATCGGCCGCCTGCTGGCCCGCATCCTTATCGAAAAGGCAGGCAGCGGGGGAAAATTCCGGCTCAAGGCCGCCGTCGTGCGCAAAGGCACTGCGGATGACCTCCTCAAGCGCGCCAGCCTGCTGCGGCGGGATTCCGTCCACGGTCCCTTCAACGGCATCATCACCATCGATGAGGAAGAGAACGCCATCATCGCCAACGGCAACATGATCCGCATCATCTACGCGGACAGTCCGGAGAGCGTGGACTACACCCAGTACGGCATCCACAACGCCATCCTCATCGACAACACCGGCAAGTGGCGGGACCGGGCCGGCCTGGGCAAGCACCTCATGGCACCGGGCATCACCAAGGTCATCCTGACCGCCCCAGGCAAAGGGGACATCCCCAACGTGGTGGCCGGGGTCAACGATGACTTGATCACCGACCAGGAGCAGATCTTCTCGGCGGCCAGCTGCACCACCAACGCCATCGTGCCGGTCCTGAAGGCCCTCAACGACCGCTATGGCGTCACCCACGGCCACATCGAGACCTGCCATTCCTACACCAACGACCAGAACCTCATCGACAACTACCACAAGGCTTCCCGCCGGGGCCGCAGCGCGCCGCTGAACATGGTCATCACCGAGACCGGCGCCGCCAAGGCGGTGGCCAAGGTCATCCCGGATCTGGTGGGGAAGCTCACCGGCAACGCCATCCGGGTGCCGACCCCCAACGTGTCGCTGGTCATCCTCAACCTGGAGCTGGGCCGGCCGGTGACGGGGACCGAGATCAACAGCTACCTGCGGGGCATGTCCCTGGATTCACCCCTGCAGAACCAGATCGACTACACCAATTCACCGGAAGTGGTTTCCAGCGATTTCGTCGGTTCCCGCCATGCCGGCGTGGTGGATTCCCTGGCGACCATCGCCGAGGGGAACCATTGCGTGCTGTACATCTGGTACGACAACGAATTCGGCTACAGCTGCCAGGTGGTCAGGATGGTGCAGAAAATGGCCGGGCTTGAGCTTCCGGCGCTGCCTTAGCGTTCCTCCAGGGTCACGAAATCCCTGGGCTCCGACCCGGTGTAGATCTGCCTGGGCCGCGAGATCTTCTGCTCCGGGTCGACCATCAGCTCCATCCAATGCGCCACCCAGCCGTTGGTCCGGGGTACCGCGAACATCACCGTGAACATGGAGGCGGGGAGCTTCATGGCGCGGTTTCACCCTGGCCAGGAAGGCGGCCACGTTGGCAACGCTGCCGATCTGCTCCAGCATCCTGAGCACCGCCTCGTTGGCGGCGCCGTGGAGGGGGCCATACAGGGCCGCCGCCGCGCCGGCCAGGGCCGGCTTCAGGCCAGGACCGGCACCGCCGTTCCCGAGGAGGCCAGCTTGACGCCCCGGTGCACCGTCAGGTCCATCCTGCCCAGGTTCACCCCCGCGAAGCCCACCTGGAAGATCTCCGTCTCCCCGGCGGCGTTGGCGACCGTCCTGGGGGCGTTCATGAAGGTGTGGGTATGGCCGCCGATAATGACATCGATGCCCGGAACCAGCTGGGCCAGGTTCAGGTCGTCGATGGCCTCGCCCCGGCGATCGTAGCCCAGGTGGGAAAGCACCACCACCAGATCCACCCGCTCCACTTCGCGCAGGTGCTTGACGATGGGCTTGAGCGCCGCCACGGGGTCGCGCCAGTCGACCCCCACATGGTTCTCCCTGGAGACCAGGCCCTTGAAATCGACGCACACGCCGGTGAGGCCGACCTTGACCCCGGGGCACGCCTTCAGCGTCCAGGGGCTCAGCCGCGTGCCCAGGGCAGGGGCGCCCTGGGTGTCGAGGTTGCAGTTGAGGATGGGGAAGCGGGCCTCGGACAGAGCAGCCACCAGGCCGTCGACGCCGTTGTCGAAATCGTGGTTGCCCAGGGTGCCGGCGTCGTAGCCGCACATGGACATGAGCTTGAAGTCCACGAACCCCTTGTACTGATTGAAGTAGGGCGTGCCCTGGAACACGTCGCCGGCGTCCAGCAGCAGGACGTTGGGAACGGCCTTGCGGATCTGCTTCACCAGGGCCGCCCGGCGGGCGATGCCGCCCCGGCCGGTGAGGCTGCCGCTCCCGGGGCCGAAAGGTTCGATGCGCGAATGGGTGTCGTTGGTGTGGAGCAGGGTGATCCGCCCGGCATCATCGCCCTGGGCCCTGAGCGGAAGGCGGGAGGCCGCCATGGCCGTTCCCAGGATCTGGATGAAGGTGCGGCGTTCCATGGTGCCTCTAATAGGTTCGGGTCTTGATGGCTTCGGCGAACGGGGGGGAGAACAGGTAGCGGACGCCTTCGGGAGCAAGGATGGGCTTGCCCGACCTGCCGCGGCGTTCGCACCAGTCGATGGCCGCCTGCCGGATGTCAATGCTGGTGAGCACCACGTTGCGGCCTTTCTTCAGGGTGGACGTGGCGTTGTTCAGGAGGTAGTCGGAGGTGGCCACCCGGAACGTGCCGGCGGGGTCGATGGGGGTGCCGTCGCTCCAGACGACGGAGACCAGGGGATGCTCCCGGGAGCCCGTGACCGAGGCCCGCACCCCCGAGACCGGCTCCCCGCCCTTGTGCCGGATGGCTTCCTTCAAGATGGCGACCACCTGGGCGCCGGTGTAGTCGGCCACCACCAGCTCGTCGTCGAAGGGGATCACCTCGTAGAGGTCGCCCACATGCACCGGTCCCACCGGAAGATCGCGCCGGATCCCGCCGGCGTTGGTCACGGCGAGCCGCACCTCTCCGCCGACCGCGGTGCCGGCGGCCTCCCGCATCACGTCGGCGAGCAGGAAGCCCAGGGGAAATTCCCCCGGGCCCCCGCGCCGCTTCACCCCGGCAGGGGCGTTGGCGATGACCCGCCCGTAGGATGCGTGGATCTCCGCCGAAAGGGGCGCGATGACCTTGGCCAGATCCGGATCGTCGGGAAGGGTGGCGGTGATGGGGTTGTTGGCCCCCTGCTCCAGGCGGGGCGCCTGGGCCGCCAGTACCAGCCCCAGGGCCCAGGTTCCCAGCAGCAGACGCGTCTTGATCACGGCTACCCTTTCCAGACTGGAGTGTTAGCGGTCGATCGCTACGGGGCAGTATGGCAGGCGGGGCCACCCCCTGTTGCCGGCGATCAAAATAGTCTTGACAGGTGCATCCGCCAACCTAACCTGTATACATCCTGAGTACAATTGGAAGGGTGGCTTCCTTGCAGAAAATAACGCCGCTGAAAAGTCTTGCGAAGGCGGGTCCCGTCAACCGGACCAGCATCGCCTATGATTCCCTGAAAAACTCCATTTTCACCAACCTGATCAAGCCGGGTGACCATCTCAGCGAGAACCAGGTGGCCAAGGCCCTGGGCATGAGCCGGACCCCGATCCGGGAAGCCATCAAGGTGCTGGCCAGCGAAGGCCTGGTGGAGATCCATAACGGGGTGGGCATCTATGTCAAACGGGTGACCACCAAGGAGATATCCGACCTGTTTGAAGTGAGGGCGGCCCTGGAGTGCGCGGCTTTGCCTACCGCCCTGGAACAAATTTCCGAAAAAGAAATTGATGATATCTATGCCGAATGGGTCAAACAGAAAAAAAAGATCGAGGCGGGCCAGAAGGTGGATCTGGGCCGCATTTCGAATATGGATTACCAGCTGCATTTCTTGATCGTGGACCGGTGCAGGAATGACTTCCTCAAGAACGTGATCGATGGTATCCGGGCAAAAATCATGCGATATCAAAGGATATCGGCCATGGCGCTGGCGGATGAAATCGATATCATCAATCAACACCTCGTGATTATGAAATTAATGAAACAGCGCGAGGTGGAAATCCTGTCCAAGGTGCTCAAGGAGCACATCCTGAAGGCAGCGGACAACATCATAAGAAATCCCAACTGGTCCATCTGAGTTCCTTGAGTCACTGAATTTTAATTCGACCTGGTTCCAGGTTGCATACTCCATAAAGGGGGTCCGAATGAATGCTGTTTCGATGTTCATACCCTGCTCTGTTGATCTCTTCCTTCCCGGCATCGCGGAGTCGATGGTAACCCTGCTGCGCCGGGCCGGCGTGGATCCGGTCTATCACCAGGGCCAGACCTGTTGCGGCCAGCCGGCCTTCAATTCCGGATACCGGGACGAGGCCAAGAAGGCGGCCAAGCATTTCATCAAGCTGTTCGGCGAGGACGAGGTGGTGGTCAGTCCCTCCGGTTCCTGCGCCTGCACGGTCAAGTTCCATTACCCGGAACTGCTCAGGGATGAGCCGGAGTGGTTCGGCCGCGCCACCGAGCTCGCCTCCCGGGTCTTTGAACTGTCGCAATACCTGGTCGATGTCCTGAAAGTGGAGGATTTCGGCGCCAGCTTCGAAGGCAAGGTGACCTTCCACGAATCCTGCCACAACCTGCGGAAACTGGGCATTTCCGCCCAGCCCCGAAAGCTGATCGCCGCCGTGAAAGGCGCGGAGATGGTGCCCATGAACCAGGAGGATTTCTGCTGCGGGTTCGGCGGAACGTTCGCCAACAACTACGCGGACATTTCCGAATCCATGGTCCAGGACAAGGTGGAGAACTACTTGGCCAGTGAGGCGGACGTTCTGCTGCTCTCCGAACCGGGCTGCCTGCTGAACATCGGCGGCTACCTCAGCCGCATGCATCCGCACAAGAAGGCCATGCACCTTGCAAGCTTCGTGGCCGAAAACATGAAGGAGGCCAGATCATGAAGATCAGGACCGAGGAGTTCAACCAGCTGGCCGCGGTGGAAATCGACAAGGCCCGGGTGCGCCCGTTCCTGAAAATGGTGCCGGAATTCCTGTTGCGCAAGCGCACCGCCGGCTTGCCGAGCCTGCCCGATCCCGAGGCCGCCCAGAAATACACGGCGGCGGTGCGCGCCGAGGTGATCAAGCGTCTGCCCGAACTTCTGGAAGAGTTCGAGCGCAATGCCATCGCCAACGGCGCGAAAGTGTTCTGGGCCCGGGACGCCAAAGAGGCCAACGACTTCATCCTGAAGGTGGCCAAGGAACGGGGGGTCAAGACCGTCATCAAGGGCAAGTCGATGATCACGGAGGAACTGGCGCTCAACGATGTCCTCACGGCCAACGGCATCACGCCCTGGGAAACCGATCTCGGGGAATTCATCGCCCAGCAGATGAATCTCCCGCCCTTCCATATCATCGCCCCCGCCATGAACATCCCCGTGGAGGAGATCCGGGATTGTTTCCTGGAAAAGGCCGACATGAAAACGCCCACGGTGGATCCGGTGGAACTCGGGTATGCCGCGCGGGTGTTTCTGCGGGACAAGTTCCACCATGCGGATATGGGGATCGCGGGCGTCAACATCGCCGTGGCCGAGACCGGCACGGTTATCAATGTGGAGAACGAAGGGAACATTCGGTTCAGCAAGTCCGCGCCCCGGACCCTGATCTCCATCATGTCCCTGGAAAAGGTCATTCCGACCATGCAGGATGCCATCAACCTGCTCCGGGTTCTGACCCGCAACTGCACTGGCCAAAGGATTTCGGCCTATGTTTCCATGGAAAGCGGGCCCAAGAAGGCGGAGGAGCTGGACGGGCCGGAAGAACTCTTCATCGTCATCCTGGATAACGGCCGCAGCGTGATCTACCAGGACGAAGGCGTGCGGGAAGTCATGCAATGCATCCGCTGCGCGGCCTGCCTGAACATCTGTCCGGTCTACCGGCAGATCGGCGGCTACGCCTATGGCGGGGCATACTCGGGCCCCATGGGCCAGGCCCTGATGCCCTTGCTGTTCGGACTGAACCGGACGCCGGATCTCTACCGGGCCTGCACCCTTTGCGGCGCATGCGCCAGCGTCTGCCCCGCGGGCATCGACCACCCGAAGCTGTTCCTGAACTACCGGGACAAGGACGTCAAGGAAGATCCGCGCTTCCATGCCAAGAAGCGGACCGCCAAGGAAAGCTGGTTCTTCAAGCTGTGGGGCGTGGGGGCCAGCAACCCGGGACTCTGGAATCTCGGGGTGCGCCTGTTCCGGCCCCTGTTCAACCGCAATGCCCGGGAAGGCGTGGTCAGCAGCATGCCGGGCCCCTTGACGGGATGGTTCAGGAAACGCGACATGCCCGCCATGGCCGAAAAGACCTTCCGCGAGCGCTGGAACGAAATCAAATAGCCCAACTTAAGAAAGATTCCCAGATGGAGGAAGCCATGGCACAGGATGCGCGAGAAGAAATCCTAGGCAAGCTGAGGGCGGCGCCCAAGCAGCCGATTCCGGAACGTCCCCCCCTGCCGCCGATGAAGGAAGAATCCCTTCAGGGCGAGGAGATGGTCACTTTCCTGATGGAGCGGCTGGCGGCGGAAGCCTACACGCCGTTCCGGGTCAGGAACAACCGGGAGGCCCTGGACAAGCTGGCCCAGATCGCCAAGGAAGAGGGTTTGAAATGCATCATGACGTCCACGGATGATGTGGTCACTCCGCTGGATCTGCCTTCCTGGGGGCGGGGAAATGATGTGAAAGTGCTGAACCCCAGCCAGTTTCAGGACCGCCAGACCTACAAGGATGCCGTGTTTGACCAGGCGGATGCCTCCGTGACCGGCGCGAGTTTTGTCGTGGCCGAAACCGGAAGTCTGGGGATGGCTCACGGCACGGACAATCCGCGCCTGCTGACCCTGGCTCCGATCACGCACATCGTGCTGATTCCCGTGGACCACATCGTTCCCGTGCTCGATGCGGTGGTCGGCCGATACTTCGGCCAGGTGGGGAAGTACCCCAGCCAGTTCTCTTTTGCTACCGGGCCGAGCCTGACCGGTGATATAACGGGGTATCTCTTCAGAGGCATGCACGGTCCCAGGAAAGTCATAGCCATCGTGATTGGCTGAGCTCAGCCGCATTGCAGGTGAAAATATATCCAAAAGAGGTGCAAACCAGATTGACCCAGATTCCTCAACCCCAAAAACTCTGACGGAGGGAACGTAATATGAACGCCGCGGTGGGAAGAACGAAATCAACAAACATGCGCTGGGTGCTGGCCGGCATCATGTTCATGATTTCCTTTGTTTCGTATATGGACAGAGTCAATTTGTCTGTAGCTGTTCCGGTTATCATGAAGGAATTCCATTTCACCAAAATTGGAATCGGCTGGATGCAGACGGCATTTTTCCTCGGTTATGCCATTATGCAGATTCCCGGAGGCATGCTGTCCGAGCGGTTCGGGCACCGCCGGGTGGCGGCTTTGGCGGTGGCCTGGTGGTCGGCCTTCACCGCCCTGACCGCCTTCGGCACCAGCCTGTTCACCTTCTTGATCATCCGGGGCTTGTTCGGTCTGGGCGAAGGTCCGGCGTTCCCGTCGTTCAGCAACTGCATCTATCACTGGTTCGCCAAGTTCGAGCGGGGCAAGGCATCTTCCCTGATGCTGTCCGGGGCCTTCCTGGGGCCGGTGATCGGCCCCGGCGTCACGGTGGGGCTCATGCTCGCGTTCGGATGGCGCTGGGTGTTCATCATCTTTTCCCTGGCCGGCCTCTTGTTTGCCACCTTGTGGTATATCTTCGACCGGCAGACCCCCAAGGAAAGCAAGTATGTCAATGCGGCGGAACTGAATCTCATCGCCGGCGGGGATCCCGTGCTGGCGGCGGAGCAGGCCCTCACCTTGAAGAAGGCCAAGCTGGCTCCCTGGCGGAAGTTCATGGGCAGCTACCAGTTCTGGGCCATCGCGCTCCAGTATTTCATCACCGACTACGTCATGTACGTGTTCCTGGCCTGGCTGCCGCTCTACCTTATGGAAGCGCAGAAGTTTTCCCTGGCGAAGATGGGCTTTGCCGCTTCGCTGCCCTGGCTGGCCCTGTTCATCACCACCATCGGGACGGGCGTGGTGGCCGACAAGATGGTCGCGGCCGGGATGTCGAAGTTCCATGCCCGCACAACCTTCGGCAGCGTCGGCCTGGTCCTTTGCTGCGTGACCCTGTATCTCGGGGCCGTGGCCACGGTGCCCTGGCAGAACGTCCTGTGGATGAGCCTATCGCTGGGATCCCTCGGCCTGACTTTCAACGCCTCCTGGGCGGCCTGCCTGGACATCGGCGGCCAATACAGCGGCTCCGTGTCCGGCTGGATGAACCTGTGGGGCAACATCGGCGGCGTGCTGGCGCCCATCGTGACCGCCTGGATCGCCACCCGGTTCAGCTGGAGAGCGGCCATCCTCGTGACTTCGGCCTCGGCCTTGATCGGCGTGGTCTCCTGGTTCCTGGTCCGGCCTGACCGGTCCCTGGTCGTGGAAGCAGATATCGTCCCCCTGCCGGAACCGGCAACCGTCTGAACCCTGGAAAGTCCACGTGGCCGGCCTTGGTGCCGGCCACGTCATGGCCAGGCTAGACTCAACCTTCCACCGGGAGCATCCTCCATACCTATAGTGACCGACGCTTTCAAGAACCCACTGGCAGCCCTTGCCGCCCTGTTCCCCCAGGGCACCTTCTCGTCCCTTCATGTCCGCAACTACCGCCTGTATTACCTGGGCCAGATCATATCCACCTCGGGCACGTTCATGCAGACCGTGGCCCAGGCGTGGCTGGTGCTCAGCCTGACCCACTCCGGAAAAGCCCTGGGCCTGGCCACCGCGCTGCAGTACCTGCCGATCCTGCTGCTCGGCCCGTACGGCGGCGTCGTGACCGACCGCATCCCCAAACGGAAGATTCTCTTCTATACCCAGTCCATCTCCGGGGTCCTCGCCCTGGTCCTGGGCACCCTCGTGGCCACCGGCCTGGTGCGCGTCTGGATGGTGTATGTCCTGGCCTCCTGCCTCGGCCTGGTCAATGTGTTCGACAATCCCACCCGCCAGACCTTCCACATCGAGCTGGTGGGGCCGGAGCATGTGCGCAACGCGGTCACCTTGTACTCCATCCTGGTGAACTTGGCCCGCATCATCGGGCCGGCCATCGCCGGGATCCTCATCGCCTCGGTGGGGCTGGCGCCCTGTTTCATCATCAACGGGATCTCCTTTGCCGCCGTGGTGGGCATGCTGGCCATGATGAATCCCGGGGAACTGCTCACCTCGCCCCCGGTGCCGCCCCGCAAGGGGCAGATCCGGGAGGGGTTCAGGTATGTGGCCAACAGTCCCGTGCTGGGCTGCAGCCTGCTGATGATGGCCATCATCGGCACCCTCACGTTCGAGTTCCAGGTCAGCCTGCCGCTGATCGCCCACTTCACCTTCAAGGGCGACGCCCGGAGCTACGCCTTCCTCACGTCTTCCATGGGGCTCGGGGCGGCCTGCGGAGGGGTCTTCTTCGCCAGCCGCAAGGGCATCACCCCGTACAAGCTGGTCAGCGCCTCCCTGCTGTTCGGGCTGGCGGTGCTGGCCGCGGCTTTCATGCCGACCCTGCTGCTTTCGGGCCTGGCGATGGTAGCGGTGGGCGTCTGCTCCATCAACTTCTCCTCCCTGGGCAACAGCACCCTGCAGCTGGGGAGTTCAGCGCAGATGCGCGGCCGGGTCATGTCCCTCTGGTCGGTGGCCTTCCTGGGGTCCACCACCATCGGCGGGCCCGTGGTGGGCTGGTTCGCCGAGGTCGCGGGGGCCCGCTGGGGCCTGGCGCTGGGGGGCCTGGCCGCCCTGGCCGCCGCGGCTCTGGGGGCGGTCCTGCTGCGCAAGCCGCAAACCGGGACCGCGGGCGGATAGGGAATCAGGGGTTGGGCTCCACCGCCGCCTTCTCCTGGCCTTCAGCCATTTCCCAGCCGCGGCCGGGGTTGTAGTCCTGCATGGCCCGGGCGAGGGTCTCGGTGCGCCTGCCCAGGTCCTTCTGGTACACCACGCCGTTCTTGCTGACGATGAAGGTCATCACCCCGGACGACCGGTACTTGGCCGGGAAGGCCACGAAAGCGAAGCCCTTGGTCATGTTCCCATCCTCCAGATAGCTCTGGGCGCCGCCCGGGGCAGCCTTCCCCTGGCGGGCCAGGATGCGGTACTGATAGCCGCGGTAGGGGGTCAGAGCGCCGTCGCGGCTCCCGCCATCCCTGACCTCGGCCCAGGCCACCAGCGGACCGATGGGGCTCTGGGGTTCGCGGTCAGCGGGCTTCCAGAAGAGCCCGTTGTGCTGCCCGTCGTCACTGAAGATGGCCTGGGCGTACCGGCTGCCCTGGGCGGCATAGTATTCCTTCTGCGCCGCCGCCAGTTCCAGGCAGACATGGATGGTGGAGGCTTCGTTCTGGCCGATGCGCCGGAAAAGGATCTCCTTCCTGGCCGCCGCGGTCTCGAAGAACCAGACCGTTCCCTTGCTCACCAGTGGAATGGGCGTGGGCCAGTTCCTCGCGCCGATATACAGGGTGGTGGTTCCATCCGGTTCCTTCACCAGCCGGTGCATCTCCTGGTAGCGCTGCACGAAGTTGGCGCGGTTGCTGGCATCCTCGGTATCGTCTCCCGACGCGACCAGATCCCGGCCGCCGGGCCCAAGGATTTCGACCATCGCCGGTTCGTCATTGTCCTGCGCCGCTTTGACCAGGGCGCTGCTCGCCGCTTCCGGGGAAGCGAAGGTCTTCTGCCCCTTCTGCTGGGCCATGACCAGGGTGGGAAAGCCCGCTGCCAGAAGGAGGGCGAACGCGGCTGACCTGGGGAAACTGTGCTTGGCTTGACGCATGGGGTTACGCTCCATCCTGAAAGGTGGCCTGCACCGGGGATTCAAGGAGAATTTCATTTCCGACGGCCGCCGCCACCGCCACCGCCGCGCGGGGCTGCGTGGCCCATGCTCGCGCTTCCGCGGGAGGAGAAGCTCCTGGCCTGTCCGCCATGCTGGTACTCGCTGAAGGCGCTTGAGCGCACACCGCTCTGGCCGCGGGGATCAGCGAATCCCCGGGCGGCCTGGGGGTTTCCGTTGAACGGCCTGGCCGATTCAGGGGCGCCACGCCTGGCTTCGCCACGCCCGGCGGAGGGGCCGGCCGGAGATCTGAACCCTGCGCCGGCGCCCGGCCGGGTCCCGCCCGGTCCGGCGGCTCCCCGGTAGAAATTGTTGCGGTTATAGAAGGTGTTGCTCCGGGAGTAGTAGGTGTTGTGGTTGTAGATCACGTTGCGGTTCCGCCAGTCGAAGCCCCAGTGGGGATAGCCCCAGGCGTATCCGCCGAAGAAGCCGATGCCGAAACCGATGCCGAAGGAGAGACTCGGGCCGCTGTACCAGATGCCGGGATACGCATACCAGCCCGGCCACGCCGCCACGGGATCCCCGTAGTCCGACCAGGGGTCATAGGCGGGGACGTAGACGACGTTGGGACTTTGCGGCTCGATGGTGATGGCCGGGCCCTGGGTGGACACGGTCTGCTGGGGGGTGGTCCTGAGGCTGCCGGACGCCTGGGCCCGCCGGCGCATGGTCTGCACCGCGTCCATCACGTCCTGCGGCTGGTTGTAGTAGGCGTCGCCGAGCGATGAGGTCCAGGACAGGTTCTTGTCCATGTTGCCGAGGACGGACGGGAAGGCGGTCAGGGCCTTCACGCTGGGGTCCCAGGGCTGCGGGTCCACGGCCTTGCCCAGGGCGTCGCCCTTCAGATCAGGGTGCGCCTGCACCCAGCGGTCGGCCTCGACCACCTGCTCGGGAAAGGTGGAAGCCGCCAGGACTTGCGCCACCAGGGAATCGGGATACAGCGCCATCGGCGCCACCTCCTGCTGCAGCTGGGTGGTGGTTTGCGGCTGATAGGCTGGCGCGGGCGCTCCGGCCAGGGTCTGGCCGAGGCCGCCTCCGGCCCCGAACCACAGGACCAGCCAGATCAGGGAAACCAGCCTGCGCTTGAGCCACAGCGGCCCTGGGCGCCTAGAGGAAAATGCGAAGCTGTTCATGGCGTGGCACCTCATTCGGGTTTGGAATAACGCACTTTTGATGCCATTGGCTAACCTATTGTTTTCAAAATATTTATAGTTACCGGGAGATGAAGCGATGACTGCAAGTTCCTCAATATGGAGAACCTTTCCCATCAGTTCGATGGAGTGGCGACCGGGTGGCCGCCCTGGGTGTTTGCTTAACTGTTTGTATATAAATAAATAGAACTGCGGTTCGAAAATTGCTTGGGTACATGCACCTGGAGAAGTCCCTCCAGTTTCCGGAAGCCCACCCATGAGCCCCAAACCAGCCGCCACCGAGGCGATCGTCGCACCCGGGATCCGTTGGTTTGGCGCAGGTGAGTCCACCAGGACCCGGGCTCCAGGATTCATGATGATGTTCCTGCTGCGCCGGGGTCTCCGCCTGTTGGCGGCCGGCATGCTCTGCGCGGCCCCGGGCTGTACGCAGTTGCCGGACGTCCACTACCTTAAAGCGCCCCTGCACCCGGATGCCGCTCCAGCCGCCGAGATCCAGGAGGGAAGGGGGGCCGGGAAGGCGGAGGCCCTCTTGGCCAAACGCCTGGCAGAAGCGGGAGTGGTCATCCCGGGCCGGGCGGCCCTGGAAGCGGTCGCCAGCGGCCATTCCTGGACCGCCGGGAACAAGGTCTCCCTGCTGTTCGACGGGCCGCAAACCTTGGGCGCCATGGCCGCGGCCATCGCCGCGGCCAAGGACAACATCAATCTGGAGACCTACATCTTCGACCAGGACGAGATGGGGCTGCGGTTCGCCGACCTGCTGATGCGCAAGCAGCGGGAAGGGGTGCAGGTGAACATCATCTACGACTGCGTGGGCACCATCGGCACGCCCGAAGCCTTTTTCGACCGCATGCGCCGGGCCGGCATCCACCTGTGCCCCTACCACCCGCTCAACCCGCTGCTGCGAATTGGCCGGTGGAAGATCAACAACCGGGACCACCGGAAGATCCTGGTGGTGGACGGGAAGGTGGCCTTCACCGGCGGGGCCAACATCAGCCAGACCTATGCGAAGGGATCCCTCTTCCACAGCAGGTCCAAGAAACCTTCCAGCCTCGGTTGGCGCGACACCCACGTGCGGATCGAAGGCCCGGCGGTGGCGCCCCTGCAGCTGCTGTTCGTGGAGAACTGGTTCAGCCAGCAGGAGCACGGGTTGGATCCCAAGGTTTATTTCCCGCCCCTGGCGACGGCCGGGGACAAGACCGTGCTGGTGGTGGGCAGCCAGCCCGGGGGTGATTTCGAAATCTACCGGGCCTATGTCCAAGCCTTCGAGCAGGCCAGGCAGACCATCCACCTCACTGCCGCCTATTTCGTACCCGATGCCCAACTGATGAAGGCCCTGGAGGCGGCCGCCCACCGGGGTGTCCAGGTGGAACTCATCCTCACCAACGTCAACGACAGCGGCATAGTGCACCAGGCCACCCAATCCTACTACGAGGAACTGCTGAAGGCGGGGATCCGCGTATTCCAGCTGAAAAGCTCCATCCTGCACGCCAAGACCGGCGTCATCGACGGCCACTGGTCCACGGTGGGTTCCACCAACATGGATATGCGCAGCTTCATCAACAACAAGGAGATCAACGTCATGGTCACGGGGGATTCTTTTGGTAGGGAAATGGAGGACGCCTTTGCGGAGGACCTGAAGAATTCCACCGAAATCACCCTGAAGGACTGGGAAAAGCGGCCCGAGGCCGATCGGTTCAAGGAATGGGCGGCGCGGGTCGTGGGGCGCTTACTTTAGCTCATCCCATTTGAATGGAAAGGGCAATCATTTTGAAGTAACCAGCTAGGCCATGGCAGGTTGAATTCAATCTAAACATTAAAATATTTTGCGTTAATTATTTGGCTTTGAAAATGCGTAGACCCCTCGATCTAAAGTTCTGTTTTTGCAGCGGCCAAGAGGAGAGACAAGTGAACAGGCTAGGTAACTATCCCAAAATCATGGTGTGGTCCATGGCTCTCCTGGTGGCCGCCTTGGCCGTGGGATGCCAGGGGAATCGAGATCCGATCCTCGGCGGGAACGACAGCGCAACGCCGGTGATCGTCGGGCCCCAGGTGACCCTCACCGTCCCGGCCACGACCATCCCGGGGCCGACGCTTGCCGTGCCCACCAACACGGCCCTCAGCGCGGCCTTCACGGAGAGCATGAACCCCGCGACCATCAACGGAACCAGCTTCACCGTGACCGGTCCCGGCGGGATCGCGGTGGTCGGCGCCGTGACCTACGCCTCCGGCAACGCGATCTTCACCCCCAACGCATACCTGGCGGCGGACACCACCTACAACGCCACCATCACCACCGCAGCCATGAGCGCGTCAGGGTATCCCTTGGCCGGCAATCAGGCCCCTCTGCCCGCGGCCAGCGACTACAAGTGGTCCTTCACCACCGGTGCCGGGTCTGACCTGATCCGTCCCCAGGTGACGCTCACCGTTCCCGCCACCACGATCCCGGGGCCGACCCCCGGTGTCGCCACCAGTTCGGCGGTCTCGGTCGTCTTCACCGAGCCCATGAACCCCGGCACGATCAACGCGGCGAGCTTCACCCTGACCGGACCCGGCAGCACCGCCGTGGCAGGCACGGTGACCTATGCTTCCAGCACCGCGGTCTTCACCCCCACGGCAGCCCTGGCCCCCAGCACGACCTACACCGCGACGGTCACCACCGCGGCCACGGACACGGACGGAAACCAGATGGCAGCAAACTACGCTTGGACCTTCACTACGGGTCTGGGGTCAGACACGACCCGGCCCCAGGTGAAGCTCACCATCCCGGGTGCGACCACCGGTGTGGCCACCAACACGGCCATCACCGCCACCTTCACCAAGGCCATGAGCCCCGCGACGATCAACGCGGCCAGCTTCACCTTGACCACTCCTCTGCCGGGCGTGTCCCCCCTGGGCAGCGTGACTTACGCGGCCGATGCGCAGACCGCCATCTTCACCCCCCTGGCCGTGCTCGCGGCCGACACCACCTATACCGCCACCATCACCACCGCGGCTACGGACGTGTCCGGCAACCAGCTGGCTGGCAACCAGGCGCCCTTGCCCGCGGCCAGCAAGTATGTGTGGGTCTTCACCACCGGATCCTCCATGGCCAGCGCGCCCACCATAACCCTCACGGTCCCCGCCAACGTTGCGACCCTGGTGCCGCTCAACAGCGCCGTCAATGCGACGTTCAGCGAAGCCATGAACCCGTCCACCCTTTCCTCGGCGACCTTCACCGTTCAGCTCACCGGCCCCCCGCTGGGTTCGCCCATCCCCGGGACCGTCACCTATGACTCCGCGGACCACATCGCGACCTTCACACCCTTGAGCGACCTGGCAGCCAGCGCCAGCTATACCGTCACCATCACCGGGGCGGCTGACTTGGCGGGCGATGAACTGGCGGCCGGGCTGGTCCCCAACCCCTGGACCTTCACCACGGGCACGATCCTGGCCCTGGCGCCGGGCGCGGTGAACCTCGGTTCGGCCAGCACGTTCGGGATCATGGCGAGCGCCGCCATCACCAGCACCGGAAACTCCGTGATCAACGGGAATGTGGCGCTGCAGCCGGGCACCTCCATGACCGGGTTCCCCCCGGGAGTGGTGAACGGCAACATCGACGCCAATGACGGCGCATCCGCCCTGGCCTATACCGACCTGCTGACCGCCTACAACTCCGCCAAGGGCCTCGCGCCGGGAACCACCATCACCGGCGGCGCGGATCTGGGGGCCTTGTACAAGAACGGCATTCCTCCGGGGACCTACACTTCCGATAGCACCATGCTGGTTTCCACTCCCCTCGTACTGGATGCCGGCGGCAACGTCAACGCCGTCTGGGTCTTCCAGATCGGTACCTCGCTGACCACCGGCGCCAGTGTTTCGCTGGCCAACGGGGCCCAGGCCAAGAACGTGTTCTGGGTTCCCACTGCAGCGGCAACGATCGGGGTCGGCACCATCTTCGACGGAACCATCCTGGCCGGCGGCAATGTCACCGGTGTGACGGGCTCGACCATCAACGGCCGGATCCTGGCCGGCGCGATCGGCCAGGGCACCGTCGCCCTGCAGGACACCACCGTCAACGTCCCCGCCTCGTAACGACTGGATTGGAACGGACAATCCCCCTTAGGAGAAAATCATGAGATTCGGAAAAGGTCCAGGGCTGATTGGCTTGGTCGCGCTTGCCCTCATCGCCAGCACCTCCGCGCGAGCCCAGGACACAGGCTGGTACGCCGGCGCCAGTGTCGGCCAGTCGAGGTCCAAGATCGATGACCCCGGCATCACCAACGGCCTGCTGGGAGCGGGGTTCGCCAGCAGCACCATCGACGACAACAACAAGAACATCGGGTTCAAGGTCTTCGGCGGCTACGAGTTCTGCCGGTACTTCAGCCTGGAAGGCGGCTATTTCAACCTGGGGCATTTCGGCTACACCGCGACCACCGTCCCGGACGGCACCCTGAACGGCGACATCAGGATCCAGGGCCTGAACCTTGACCCGGTGCTCAGTGTGCCCATCACGAAGAGGTTCTCCGCCTTCGTCAGGGCGGGGGTCACCTACGCCCAGGCCAAGGACGCCTTCAACGGGTCCGGTTTCGTCAATGTCACCAACCCCAGCCCGAAAAAGGAAGCCTTCGATTACAAGTTCGGCGGCGGGCTGCAGTACGATTTCACCCGGACGGTGGGCATGCGCGTGGAGGCGGAACGCTACCGGATCAACGATGCCGTCGGCAACAGGGGCGACATCGACCTGTTCTCGGTCGGCCTGGTGGCCCGGTTCGGCCGGCATGCGCCGGCCCCCACGCCGGTGGCGGCCCAGCCTGCTGTCCTCCCGCCCGTGGCGATTGCGGAAACGCTGGTGGTCGTGCCGGTGAAGACGCCGACCCAGGAGTACTGCACCATCCTTGACCTCGAGTTCTACATCGACACCGATGACGTCCGGAACGAGGACAAGGAAAAGCTGGCCGTGCTGGGAAACTTCCTGACCAAGTACCCCGACACGACCGCCGTGATCGAGGGTCACAGCGACAACGTGGGCGCGCCCGAATACAATCTGAAGCTTTCCCAGCGGCGGGCCGAAGGCGTGGTGAGCTATCTGGAGAACAGCCTGCATATCGACGCTTCCCGCCTGACGGCCATGGGCTACGGCGACACCCGCCCGGTGGCGGACAACAACACCGCGGAAGGAAAACGGCAGAACCGGCGGGTTGACGCGATCGTCGCCTGCGTGACCGATGTGCAGGGGCTCACGGTGGTTCCCGCCAGGATGACCATGGCCCTGTTTATTGATTTCGACACGGACAAGGCCGACATCAAGCCGGAATACGATGGCCAGCTGCGCAAGGTGGCGGATTTCCTGAAAGCCAATCCCACGGTCAACGCCACTGTGGAAGGTCACACCGGCAACCTTCAGAAGACCAAGGGCCAGGCGATGGAGATCTCCCAGCGCCGAGCCCAGAACGTGGTGAACTACCTGGTGGAGAACCTGGGCATCGCCAGTTCCCGCCTGACCGCCCGAGGCTACGGCGACAACCGGCGGTTCGCCTACAACACCAGCGCCGAGGGCGAAAAGGAAAACCGCAGGGTCAACATCATCTTCACCTACCCGAAATAACGGGAGGGAGTGGCTCACATGAAACCCATCGGACTCGAACGTATCGGAGTGCTCGTTATCTTGCTGGTGGCTGCGGCTCCGGCCTTTGCCCTGCAGGAGCAGCATGGCGGGGCTGAAAACAAGCAGGAGGCCAGGCCGGAACAGCGGCAGGAACCAGCCAGGCCCCAGCCCCAGCGGCAGCAGGCCCCCCAGC
>PLUC01000150.1 GCA_003165415.1 Holophagaceae bacterium | reverse complement strand
AATATTTTAGGCGACCCACACTAGTTCACCGGCCAACGTGGCTCCCGGCCCTGGAGCACCGCGATGACATCCTCGGCCACCAGGCTCATCCGGCGCATGGCCTCCTCGGTGTGGGCCGACATGTGCGGGGTGCCCACGAACCGCTGGTGCCGGAACAGGGGATGGTCCGGGCTGGCCGGCTCCTGTTCGAACACGTCGCTCCCGGCCCCGGCGATCCAGCCCTGGTCCAGGGCCTCCAGCACCGCCGTCTCGTCCCACAGGGCGCCCCGGCCCAGGTTCACCAGGTAGGCGGAGGGCCGCATCATCCGGAGCTGGTCCCGGCCGATGCAGTGGCGCGTCTCCGGGGTGAGGGGCAGGTTGAGCGAGACATAGTCGGCGGTCCGCAGCAGCGGCTCCAGCCCCGTGCGCTGCGCCCCGCACCGGGCCTCCTCCTCGGGGGCGGCCGCCGACCGGCTGTGGTACAGGACCTGCATGTGGAAGCCGTGGTGGCAGATCCGCGCCGTGGCACGCCCGATGCGGCCGAAGCCCACCACGCCCAGGGTCTTGCCCCGCAGCTCCCGGCCCTGGCACTGGTAGCGCGCATTCCAGTTCCCCGCCCGCAGGGCCGCGTCCGCCTCCAGCATGCGCTTGGACAGGATCAGGGCCATGCCCACGAAATGCTCGGCCACCGACTCGGCGTTGGCCTCGGGGGTGTAGACCACCCGGATGCCCCGCTCGGTGGCGGCCTGGATATCGATGGTGTCCAGCCCGGTCCCGTGCCGTCCGATCACCTTCAGCCGGGGAGCCGCCGCGATCACCCTGCGGGTCACCGCGCCGACGTTGCGGATGATGATGGCGTCCACATCGCCCACCGCCGCCACCAGGGCGTCCTCGTCCAGGGCCGGGGCCAGGACCACCTCGCCCACCCCCCGCAGAAGCTGGGTGCCGGCCTCGTGCATCGGCTCGAAGAGCAGGATCCTCAGGTCTGGCAGTGGCCGCACCAGACTGTCGCCCGGTTGCCCAGCCGGCTGTTCTTCAGGATGCCACCGCACGTCAGGCATAGCTCACCCTCCCGGCCGTAGACGAACAATTCCTGTTCGAAGTAGCCCGGACGGCCGTCCGGGCGGATGAAATCGCGGAACGTGGTACCGCCGCAGCGGATGGCGTGGGCCAGGATCTCCTTCACGGCCGAGGCCAGGCGGTGGTAGCGGGGGCGGGAGATCTCCCCGGCCGGGCGGCCCGGGGCGATGCCGGCCTGGAACAGCGACTCCGCGGCGTAGATGTTGCCGACCCCCACCACCGTGCCCTGATCCATGAGGAAGGCCTTGACGCTGGTCTGGCGGCCGCGGCTGAGCCGGAACAGGTGGTTGCCGTCGAACTGGGCGGACAGCGGTTCGGGCCCCAGGTCCCGGAGCAGGGCATGGGTTTCCCCCAGGGGCTGCCACAGCAGGCAGCCGAAGCGGCGCGGATCGTTGAACCGCATCACCCGGCCCGAATCCAGGGCGATGTCCACGTGGTCGTGGCGGCCCGGGGGAACATCCCCGGCCAGCACCCGGAGACTTCCGGACATGCCCAGGTGCAGCAGGGCACTGCCCGGGGCCAGGTCCATCAGCAGGTACTTGGCGCGCCGGCGCACCCCCAGGATGAACTCCCCCGGAAGCAGGGCCGCGATCTCCCCGGGGATCGGCCAGCGCAGGTCGGGCCTGCGCAGGGTCACCGCGGTGATGCGCCGGCCCTCCAATTCAGGGGTCAGGCCGAGGCGGGTGATCTCCACTTCAGGCAGTTCGGGCATACACCCAGAATATGGCGTTATGATCCCGGCGTGGAACCCCAATAACGGGGCAGGGGATCCTTCCGGTCCATGGCCGCGAAGGCGGCCCGCTCCAGCGGATTGGACCGGTAGAGTTCGCCCAGGCCCGGCCAGCGCCGCTGGGTCAGGAGGATCACCACCGGGAACAGGAGGTAGCGGACCAGTTGCGCCAGGCCGACGCCCATGGGGCTCCATCGGCGCATCTGGCGCACGTGGCACAACTCGTGCCGCAGGATGCGCAAGGTGTAGGTCTCGGCCCGCACCAGGACCACCCCGGGCAGGGCGAGGCCCAGGATGCCGCCTGGCAGGAACGGGAACCGCAGCACCAGCGTCGGCACCACCCAGACCCACAGCCAGAGCAGTCCGTTGAGCTCCAGCAGGGGGAGCAGTTCGCTTTGGAAGAAGGCAGCCAAGAACGCTCCCGGAAGGGTCATCGGTCGCGGACGGAGAACAAATGCCGCTTCAACAGGATAAGGAAAATAGGCGCATCCAGCACCAGGACCCTATACTTTTAATGGCCATAGGCCTGCGGAGGTCGTATGGAAAAAATCACCATGAACCCCTTCCTGATCCGGTTCACCCTCTGGCTGGCGGGCAGCATCCTGGCGGCGTCCGCCCTGGTCTTCTGCAGCGGCGGGTTCGCCCAGGTGCTGGAATACCTTAATGATTTGTTCTGATGGCTTCGCGGGATGCCCGGCCTGAACCAGCAGGGGGCTCCGCCGGTCCGGACCCCATGAATCTCCCAAACGCTAGCAACCATTGCGGAGCCTGCTCCGCTACGGTTGCTTGTGCCCGGAACGGCCGCTGCGCCCCGAAAGGACTTAGCGGTGCTTATTGATATGGTTTGGCTTAGGGGGCAATGAGGGTTTTCGGTTTCATTGCCGTCCCACACCCAATATACTTGGATTCATAGCTATTTATAATCCACTGATTCCCCAGGGAATTGGGTAGGAAAGGAATGACATAAAATGGCAGAGCTGGAAATGCGGGTCCTCCTGTTGGGCTGCGGTGCGGTGGGGCAATGTGCCCTGCCGCTTTTGCTGAGACAGCTCCAGGTGGCTCCGCGGAACGTGACCGTGATGGACTTCGAGGACAAGCGCGAGGCCATCGGGGAATGGATCAGCCAGGGCGTGACCTTCACCCAGGCCCGGATCACCCCGGAAAACCTGGGCTCGCTGCTCGGCCGCCATCTGCGCGCGGGGGACCTGCTGGTGGATCTGGCATGGAACATCGACTGCTGCGAGCTCCTGCAGTGGTGCCATGATCACGGCGTGCTGTACGTGAACACCTCGGTGGAACTGTGGGATCCCTACGCGGGCGGTGCGAAGCATCCCACCGAGCTGACCCTTTACTGGCGGCACATGAACATCCGCCGGATGATGGCCGGCTGGCAGACCCCGGGCCCCACCGCGGTGCTGGAGCACGGCGCCAACCCCGGGCTCATCTCCCACTGGACCAAGCAGGGCCTGGTGGACATCGCCCGGAAGCTGCAGGCCGACCGGCGCGTCCAGGGCGCCCGGGCCGAGGAACTGCAGGAGCTGGCGGGCGGCGGGCACTTCAACCGCCTGGCCATGGCGCTGGGGGTGAAAGTGATCCACTGCAGCGAGCGGGACACCCAGAGAAGCTCTCGGCCCAAGCAGGTGGACGAGTTCGTCAACACTTGGAGCATCGAGGGTTTCCGCGAAGAAGGCATCACCACCGCCGAAATGGGCTGGGGCACCCACGAGCGGACCCTTCCCGACCTCGCGTTCGAGCACGGGGATGGCCCCCGCAACCAGATCTGCCTGGCCCGCATGGGCATGAACGTGCGGGTGCGGTCCTGGGTTCCGGACTACCCCATCCAGGGCATGGTGGTCCGCCACGGCGAAGCGTTCACCATCTCCGATCACCTGACCGTGTGGGAGGACGGCCGGGCCATCTACCGGCCCACCGTCCACTACGCCTACTGCCCTTGCGATGACGCCACCGCCTCCCTGCATGAATTGCGGGGCTGCGACTACGCGCTGCAGCCCAAGCTGCGGATCATGACCGACGAGATCACCGGCGGGGCGGATATCCTGGGCGCGCTGCTCATGGGCCATCCCTACAACGCCTGGTGGACCGGCAGTCACCTGACCATCGAGCGCTCCCGGGAGCTGCTGCCGCACCAGAACGCCACCACCCTGCAGGTGGCCATTTCCGTCTGCGCCGCGGCCGCCTGGATCATCCGCAACCCGGACCGGGGCGTGCTGGTCCCCGACGACCTGCCGCACGAGTTCGTGCTGGAGCGGGCCCGGCCCTACCTGGGCCTGAACATCTCCACGCCCTCCGACTGGACCCCGCTCAAGCACCGGTCCAGCCATTTCCCCGGCTGGAACCGGCCTGATCTGGATCCCGCCGACCCCTGGCAATTCAAGAACTTCCTCGTCGCCGACGGCGGGGATTAGAAAGGACCTCTGTGATCTCCAAGACGCTGCTCGAGAAACTGGCCAAGGAGCATGGCACGCCTCTGTTCGTGATCGACCATGACCAGCTGCGCGAGAACCTGGCGGAGTTCAACCGCTGGCTGCCCCGGGTGCAGCCCTACTTCGCGGTCAAGGCCAACCCCAACCCCGAGATCATCCGCACCCTGTACAAGGCGGGGGCCAGCTTCGACGTGGCCTCCATGCCGGAGTTCCTGCTGGTGCACGAGAACATCAAGGATTTGCCCGACCCGCAGCGCCAGGACTTCATCTGGGACAAGATCATCTACTCCCACCCCATCAAGACCAACGCCACCTTGCAGGAGCTGGACCAGTACAAACCGCTGGTGACCTACGACAACTACGAGGAGATCAAGAAGGTCCAGAAGTACGCGCCCCACGTGGGCATGCTGCTGCGCCTGCGGGTGCCCAACACCGGCGCGATGGTGGAGCTGTCCTCCAAGTTCGGCGCCGAGCCGGGCGAGGCGGTGGACCTGATCGCCGCCTCCGAGGCGGCCGGGCTCACGGTGGAGGGCCTGAGCTTCCACGTGGGCAGCCAGACCACCAACTTCCAGAACTTCGTCCAGGCCCTGAACATGGCCGCGGGGATCTTCCAGGAGGCCAGGCTGCGCGGCTTCACCAAGATGAACCAGCTGGACATCGGCGGCGGCTTCCCGGCCCCGTACGATGACAACGTCAAGCCCCTGCACGAACTGGCCAAGATCCTCAACGACACCATCAGCAGGATGTTCCCCAAGGACGTGGCGATCCTGGCCGAGCCCGGCCGCTTCCTGGTGGCCACCGCCTGCACCTCGGTGTCCGAAGTCATCGGCAAGGCCCACCGCGACGGCAGGCAGTGCTACTACATCAATGACGGCGTCTACCACACCTATTCGGGCCAGCTGTTCGACCACTGCCACTACCCGGTGCGGTCTTTCAAGGAAGGCCCCACGGAACTCTGCGCCGTGTTCGGCCCCACCTGCGACGCCCTGGACACCATCACTCTGGCGGAGGAGCTGCCGGACATGGAGCTGGGCGACCTGGTCTACAGCGAGAACATCGGCGCCTACAGCCACGCCTCCAGCACCTCCTTCAACGGCTTCCCCCCGGCGAAGGTCATCCATTTGAATCTATAGACGGTTTTTCTTAGCAGCCGTTAGGTCACTGGCGACCTTACGGCTGCTTATGCCCAGCCCAGAAGTTTAATCAAAACGCTACCTAACGGTGCTGATATGATCGCCGCATGACATTTGGGCGATTCAGTCAAATCAACGCAGGCTTGGTTTTACGATGCCTTCGACGCGGTCTGGCGGTTCTGCTCATGACGGCTCCGGCCTGGGCCGCCCACGCCTACGCCCAGTTCGGCGACATCAAGTACCCGGCCGGCTTCGATCATTTCCAGTGGGTTAACCCCGCCGCCCCCAAGGGCGGCGAGCTGACCCTGGTGCCACCCACGCGCATCTCCCAGTTCGACAAGTACAACCCGTTCACCCTGAAGGGCACCGCGCCGCCGGGCCTGCCCGACCTGATGTTCGAGAGCCTGCTCACCGGCACCTTCGACGAACCCACCACCGCCTATGGCCTGCTGGCGGAGGATGTGGCGGTGAGCCACGACCACCTCACCGCCACCTTCCGGCTCAACCCCGCCGCCCGCTTCCAGAACGGCAAGCCGGTGCTGGCCGCCGACGTGAAGCACAGCTTCGACCAGCTCACCGGGCCCCTGGCCCACCCCGCCTACCGGACCACGTTCGCCGACGTCAAGGACGCGGTGGTGCTGGACGAGCGCACCGTCCAGTTCCATTTCCGCCGTCCCAACCGGGAGCTGCCGCTGATCGTGGGCAGCATGCCGGTGTTCAGCCGGGAATGGGGCAGCGGCAAGCCGTTCGACCAGATCGTCGACGACATCCCCATCGCCAGCGGCCCGTACCGCATCGGCCACGTGGATTTCGGCCGGGACATCACCTACCAGCGCGATCCCAACTACTGGGCCGCCCGGCTCAACGTGCGTCTGGGCCAGTACAACTTCGACCGGGTCACCTACAAGATCTACAAGGACACCACCGCCCAGACCGAGGCCTTCAAGGCCGGCGAGTTCGACTACATCCAGGTGTTCTCCTCCCGGGAATGGGCGCGCGTTTATGTGGGCAAGAAGTTCACCGACGGCGAGCTGATCCGGCGCGATCTGCCCAGCGACAACGCCGGCGATTTCCAGGGCTTCCTCATCAACACCCGGCGCAAGCGGTTCGCCGACGCGCGGGTCCGGCAGGCCATCGGGCTGGCCATGGATTTCGAATGGATGAACCGGGAGTTCTTCTACGGCCAGTACACCCGGGTGCGGGGCTACTTCAACGCCAGCGACTTCGAGGCCAAGGGCCTGCCGGGACCCGACGAACTGGCCGTGCTGGCGCCCCTGCGCGGCAAGCTGCCGCCGGCGGTGTTCACCCAGCCGGTGCCGATGCCGCCCTCCACCGACCCCCCCGGCAGCCTGCGGGCCAACCTGCGCCAGGCCCAGCACCTGCTCAACGAGGCGGGCTGGACCTACCGGGACGGGGCCCTGCGCAACGCCGCGGGGGAGCCGCTCACCATCGAATTCCTGGACAGCGAAGGGAGCATGGGGCGCATCGTCGACCCCTACATGCAGGACCTGGCCAAGCTGGGGATCCAGTGCAACTACCGGGTGGCCGACTTCGCGCTGCTGCAGAAGCGGCTGGACGTATTCGACTTCGACATCACCAGCATCCGCACCGTGGGCACCGAGGCGCCGGGCAGCGACCTCAAGGACCGGTTCTCCTCGGCCTCGGCCGGCACCGAGGGCTCGGGCAACCTGATGGGGGTGCGGGACCCCGCGGTGGACATCCTGGTGCAGGAGGCCACCAATGCCGCCACCCGGCCCGAGCTGGTGGCCCGCCTGCGCGCCCTGGACCGGGTGCTGCGCTTCGGCCACTACTTCGTGCCGGCCTGGTACGCCAACGGGTTCCGCATCGCCTACCGGGCCGGGAAGTTCTCGGAGCCCGCCGTGGCGCCCCGCTACTTCCAGGCCGAGAACTGGATCATCGCCGCCTGGTGGACCAAGCGATAGGAGCAGGCCATGTGGGCATACATTCTCAAGCGGGTCCTGCTGATGATCCCCACCCTGTTCGGGATCCTCACCATCACCTTCGCCGTGATCCAGTTCGTGCCCGGGGGGCCGGTGGAGCAGATGGTCTACCAGCTCCAGGGCCGGAACTCGGCCGGGGAGGGACCCCGGGCCACCGGCGCCGGCTACCGCGGCCGCCAGGGGGTGGACGCCGCCCGCATCCAGGAGATCCGCAAGCTGTACGGCTTCGACAAGCCGGTGCACACCCGCTTCGTGCAGATGATCTCCCAGTTCGCCCGGTTCGACCTGGGCAAGAGCTTCTTCCACAACGAGGACGTCTGGCAGCTCATCCGGGAGAAGCTGCCGGTATCGATCAGCCTGGGGGTGTGGAGCTTCCTGCTCACCTACCTGGTGTCGGTGCCGCTGGGCATCGCCAAGGCGGTGCGGGCCGGCAGCCGCTTCGACACCGCCACCACCCTGATCGTGCTGGTGGGCTACGCCATCCCCAGCTTCGTCATGGGCGTGCTGCTGCTGGTGCTGTTCTCGGGCGGGGCCTTCGTCCAGTGGTTCCCGTTGCGCGGGCTCACCTCCAGCAACTGGGATGAACTCTCCATGATGGCCAAGGTGATGGACTACCTGTGGCACATCGTGCTGCCGGTCACCGCCATGGTGCTGGGCAGTTTCGCGGTGATCACCATCATGACCAAGAACTCCGTGCTGGAGGAGATCCACAAGCAGTACGTGCTCACGGCCAGGGCCAAGGGGGTGAGCGAGCGGAACGTCATGTGGCGGCACGTGTTCCGCAACGCGCTCATCCCGATCATGACCGGCTTTCCGGCCGCCTTCGTGGGGGCCTTCTTCTCCAGCTCCCTGCTCATCGAGACCCTGTTCTCCCTGGACGGCCTGGGCCTGCTCTCCTACGAGTCGGTGATCCGGCGCGACTACCCGGTGGTGCTGGGCAGCCTGTTCTTCTTCACCCTCATCGGCCTGGTCACCACCCTGATCCGGGACCTCAGCTACCTGTGGGTGGATCCGCGGGTGAAGTATGACTGAACGCTTTGTCAAGAAAGGGGGGGCCTCCGCTCGCGTGGCTCGCTCCGGTCCCCCCTTCGACCCCCACGGATTGGCCGGGCAAAGCCCGGCCAATCCGTCTCCCTGGCAGCGGGCCTGGGCCCGGTTCAAGGGCAACCGCCTGGGCTACCGCAGCCTGCAGCTGTTCCTGGCGCTGACGGTGCTGAGCCTGTTCGCCGAGGTGCTGTCCAACGACAAGCCCCTGCTGGTGCGCTACAGCGGCCACTGGTACGTGCCGCTGGTGCAGACCCTGCCCGAGACCACCTTCGGCGGCGACTTCCCCACCCCCACGGATTTCCTGGACCCGTTCATCCGGGAGCAGCTGGCCAAGCCCGGGAACTTCGCCCTGTTCCCCCTCAACCGCTACCACCACAGCACCATCAACTACTTCTCCCGGGAGCCCGACCCGGCCCCGCCCAGCCGGCAGAACTGGCTCGGCACCGACGACCGCGGGCGCGACCTGCTGGCGCGCCTCCTCTACGGCTTCCGGCTGTCGGTGCTGTTCGCGTTCGCGGTGACCATCGTCTCCACCCTGTTCGGGGTGCTCTACGGGGCGATCCAGGGCTACTTCGCCGGCTGGACCGACATCGCCATGGAGCGGTTCGTGGAGATCTGGGGCGCCATGCCCACCCTGTACCTGCTGATCATCTTCTCGGCGTTCTTCGCGCCCAGCGTGGGGCTGCTCGTCGCGCTGATCTCCATCTTCGGCTGGCTGATGATCGCGGCCTACGTGCGCGCCGAGTTCCTGAAGAACCGCACCCTGGACTACGTGCGCGCCGCCAAGGCGCTGGGCCAGCGGAACCGGGTGATCATCTTCCGCCACATCCTGCCCAACTGCCTCACCCCGGTGATCACCCTGGTGCCGTTCGAGATGGCCGGGGCCATCGGCGCGCTCACCAGCCTGGACTTCCTGGGCCTGGGCGTGCCCGAGGGCACCCCCAGCCTGGGCGAGCTGCTGGCCCAGGGCAAGAACAACCTGGACGCCTGGTGGATCTCCCTGGCCACCTTCACGGTGCTGGTGTTCACCCTGGTGCTGCTGATCCTGGTGGGGGACGCCCTGCGCGACGCGCTGGACCCGCGCAAGGAGATCGCGGAGGACGCGCCATGATGCTCGAGGTGCAGGACCTGAGCATCAGTTTCGGTGCCCGCAAGGTGGTGGACAGCGTCTCGTTCACCCTGGATGCGGGCGAGAAGCTGGCCCTGGTGGGCGAGTCCGGCTCCGGCAAGACCGTCACCGCGCTGTCCACCCTGCGCCTGTTCGACGCGGCCCGGCTGCAGGGGAGCATCCGCTTCCAGGGGCGCGAAGTGCTGGCCATGAGGCCGAACGAACTGCAGGCCCTGCGCGGCAACGACATCGCCGTGATCTTCCAGGAGCCCATGACCGCCCTCAACCCGGTCATGACCGTCGGCGCCCAGATCATGGAGGCGCTGCAGCTGCACAAGGGGCTGGGCCGCGCCGAGGCCCGCGCCCAGGCCATCGCGGCGCTGATGCGGGTGGAGGTGGCCGAACCGGAGCGGCGGGTGGACAGCTATCCGCACCAGCTCTCCGGCGGCCAGCGCCAGCGCGCCATGATCGCCATGGCCCTGGCCTGCGACCCCAAGCTGCTTATCGCCGACGAGCCGACCACCGCCCTGGACGTGAGCATCCGCCACCAGATCCTGGACCTGCTGGAGCGGATCCGCGTCGAGCGCAACCTGGCGGTGCTGATGATCACCCACGACCTCAACCTGGTGCGCCGCTTCGCCGACCGGGTGGCGGTGATGGAGCGCGGGGTGCTGGTGGAGCAGGGGCCCATGCGCCAGGTGATGGAGACGCCCCGGCACCCCTACACCCTGAAGCTGATCGACAGCTTATGTGCGCGGGAGGTGGCCGAGCCCCAGGCGGGCTGTGTGCTGGAAGGACGCGCGGTGGGGGTGGTCTATCCGGTGCCCCGGCCCGGCATCCGCGGCTGGTTCAGCAGGGGCGAGTTCACCGCCGTGAGCGGCGCCAGCTTCACCCTGGCCCCCGGGGAGACCCTGGGGGTGATCGGCGAATCCGGTTCCGGCAAGACCTCCCTGGCCCTGGCCCTGCTGGACCTGACGCCCGCCTCCGGGGAGATCTCGGTGGCCGGACAGGCCTGGTCCAGCCTCGGCCGCCAGCAGAAACGCGCCCTGCGCCGGCAGATCCAGGTGGTGTTCCAGGACCCCTTCTCCTCCCTCTCGCCGCGCCTGACCATCGAGCAGATCGTCGGCGAGGGCCTGAGCATCCACGAGCCGGACCTCACCCAGGCCCAGCGCCGCGCGCGCATCCTCTCGGCCCTGGACGACGTGGGCCTGGCCGAGGACGGCAGCGCGCAGGCGCTCCTGGGCCGCTATCCCCACGAGTTCTCCGGCGGCCAGCGCCAGCGCATCGCCATCGCCCGGGCCCTGATCGTGAACCCGCGCATCGTGATCCTGGACGAGCCCACGAGCTCCCTGGACGTCACCATCCAGAAGCAGGTGCTGCAGCTCCTGGCGCAGCTGCAGCGCCGCCACGGCCTGTCCTACGTGCTGGTGACCCACGACATCGACGTGGTGCGGGCCATGGCCCACCGGGTGCTGGTGATGAAGGACGGCCGGGTGGTGCGGGAGGGCCGGGTGGACCAGGTGCTGTCGGACCGGCTTTGGGATGAACTGGGCAGCGCCTCGAATTGATTGAGACGGTGTCGCTATTTCGTTTTTTTTCTTTATAATAAATGCGTGTCACAAGAGGAGGTTCTTATGGGAAAGCTCAATCGTCTCGTGGTCATCCCATTTCTGCTCCTTTTGGCCCTTGGCTGTCAGCGGCCTGGTTCCTATCAGCCCACGTCCGGGCCCTACTCCGCCACATGGAATGGGGATGGGGACAAAGGGCCTGGGGGTGGCGGGCATGGCGAACGAGGGGGGGGCTCGGGGAGGGGCAGATGAGCAGGGGAACTCAGCGGTGGAAGGCGTTCAGCACCGCCCGGAGCGCCATCCACCCTCCCACGGCCACCAGCACGGCCCCCATGCTCCGCTTGAACCGCCCCAGGGCCTGAACGCTCACCCGGTCCTGCCATCTGCGCACCAGGGCAAGCAGGGTGAGGAACCAGGCGATGATCCCGCAGCAGGCCGCCGCCGCGAACGGCAAAGCCTGGGCCCGGTCCATGGCCAGCAGGCCGGTGGCGTGGAGCCCCGCCACCGCGGCGGTCCAGGTGACGATGAGGGTCGGGTTGACGGCCGTGACCAGGAAGCCCAGGGTGAAGCTGCGCTTGCGGCCCTTGCCCCGGGACTGGGCCTGGGGTGCCGCTTCGCGCGCGGGGGTCAGCAGCATGACCAGGCCCAGGGCCATGAGCAGGCCGGATCCCAACATCCTGGAGGCCGGCAGGACCATCGGGTAACGGGTCAGCACCGCGCTCAGACCCCAGAACGCCATGAGCGCGTACAGGCCCTCCGCCAGCGCCCCGCCGACCGCCACGTACATGGCGCGGCGCGAGTCGTGGGCCAGGCCGAGGTGCAGCACCAGCAGCGAGATCGGCCCGGCCACGGGCATGGAGCCGAGGAATCCGAAGGCGAACCCGATCAGGAGGGGGAGCAGCATCTACCGTCGCTTCCAGCAGTCGAGCACATGGTCGTCGACCATGCCCACGGCCTGCATGAAGGCGTACATGATGGTCGGTCCCACGAACTTGAACCCGCGCTTGCGCAGGTCCTGGCTGAGCGCCCGGGCTTCGGGGGTCTCCGCAGGGACCTCGCCCCGGGAGCGCCAATGGTTCGCCCGGGGCGGATTGCCGCGCCACAGGTAGGCGTCGAAGCTGCCGAAGGCGTCCTGGACCGCCAGGAAGGCCCGGGCGTTGGCCACCGCCGAGGCCACCTTGAGCCGGTTGCGCACGATGCCGGGATCCAGGAGCAGCGCCTCCACGCGCTCGGGGCCGAAGGCCGCCACCGCCGCCGGATCGAATCCGGCGAAGGCCCGGTGGTAGGCCTCGCGCTTGCGCAGCACGGTGATCCAGCTCAGACCGGCCTGGGCGCCCTCCAGGACCAGCATTTCGAACAGGCGCCGGTCGTCGTGGGCGGGCACGCCCCACTCCTCGTCGTGGTAGGCGATGTAGAGGGGGTCCGTCCCGCACCAGGCGCAGCGGGACAGCCCGGTGGCAGCCGGCGGCATCAGGGACGGGCCTCCTGGAGGAATTCCCGCAGCCGCTCCATGGCCTCCATCATGCGGGGAAAGCCGGCGGTGGGGGCCAGCAGCAGGATGGTGTGCTCCAGTTCCTCCGGGGTGCAGCCCGCATCCAGGGCCTTGATCATGTGGGTGAGCTGGGCCTTGGGGAAGCCCAGGGCCGAAGAGGTGGCCACCTTGATCAGCCACCGGGTCCGCGCGTCCAGGGGGCCGCCCTGCTCGTGGACGGCCTTGCCGAACTGGGTGTATGCCTCATAGATTTCCGGATGCCTTTCCATCAGGGCGTCCAGGTTTTCCCGAATCTTCATAGGGCTCTCCTCGTTCCCGGCGAAATCGTAACAGGAAGGATCGAAAAAAGGATGGCATCCTGGTGGTGGCATTGGGGATCTTATGAGTTGGAGAGTCTTGACGTCCTCCCCTTCCTAAACGAAGGGGATTCCCGGTTTCGCAACCGAGGTTTTCTGCTTCAACGCCGATTGCCCGATATGGATTGCTCCATGCCTTGGTCTCACATCAGCTCCACAGACTCTTACCGCTCGTCCAGCGGCCAAATCGATGTTGATGGCGGCATTGATATCCCGATCATGCCGGGTGCCGCACTCGGGGCAGGTCCAGGCCCGGGTACCAAGATCCAGGAGATCCAGAACATGCCCACAGGTCGAACAGGTCTTGCTGGACGGAAAAAAACGATTAACCTGCACGAAGGTCCGTCCGTACCATTGGCATTTGTAGAACAGTTGCATCCGGAATTCGGCCCACCCCGAGGTGGCGATGCTCTGGGCCAGGCATCGGTTCCGGACCATGCCCGCCACATTCAGGTCCTCCACGCTGATGCGCTTGAAACGTCGAACCAGGTTCGTGCTGAGCTTATGGAGGAAATCTCGCCTAGCGTCCACCACATGGGCGTGGGCCCTGGCCACCTTGGCTTGTGCTTTCCTGCGGTTGGCTCCCCCCTTCTTCTTTCGGCTGAGCCTTCGCTGGCGGCGGGTGAGGGTAGCGAGCTTGCGCTGATAGTGCTTGGGGTGCGCAATACGTTCCCCCGTCGAGAGGACGGCAAAATCCTTCAGGCCCAGGTCCACGCCAACCGTTTCCGCGACGGCAGGAAGGGGGACCACCGTCGGGTCCTCGACGAGGAGGCTCACGTGCCACCGCCCCGAAGCATCCCGGGAAACGGTGACCGTCGAGGGCACGGCTTCCAGCGGAAGCGGGCGGCTCCAACGGATGGCAAGGGGCTCTTTCATCTTCGCCAGTGCAAGCTGGCCATCCTTCCAGCGGAAAGCGCTGGACGTGAATTCGGCCGATTGCCGTCCCCGGCGTCCCTTGAACCGAGGGTGTCGGGCCCGCTTCGCGAAGAAGGCGGAGAACGCCGCCTCCTGATGGCGAAGGCACTGCTGGAGGGGAACGCTGCTCACTTCGTTGAGAAACTGGAATTCGAGTCTCTTCTTGAGGTCGGTCAGATGCGAACTGGCCAAACGGTAGGTGAGACGACTGCCGCCGTTTTTCCAGCGCGCGTCGCTCGTGCGAAGGGTCTCGTTCCAGACCATCCGCACGCACCCAAAGGTCCGGTTAAGCAGGTGCGCCTGCTCGCGGGTGGGGTAGAAGCCGTATCGAAATGCTCGTTTCATAGGCGTAAATAATGGCAATTAAAAAAGAACTCAAAACGAAGATTACACCCTTTGCCGAGGAGGCACAAGGCCCCCTTGGCCTCCTCTCCCCCACCGCCGTAAACGACGGGGTTTCTCGGAGTCTATGATGAAGCGGAGCACACGGTTGGACCTCGTCCGGGGAATCCTGATGGTGGGATTGACCAGCGCCGTGGCGGTCTTCTTCACTGCCGTGGATCCCGCGGCGGGTCCCCTGGGCAACCCCCAGGACGATTCCAAGATCTACCGCCGCACCATGGAGATGGTGGGGGGCACCGCCAACCTGGTGGCCAGCGACATCACCGACTGGCTGACCGGGCTGTGGCACGGTCGGACCCTGGCCTATACCCTGGCGGTGTTGACGGTGGTGGCGGCCTACGCATTTTTCTTCATCACCGAGGACACGCCCTAGCGGCGTTTCTGCAGCAGGGTCCAGGCCGCCTCCGGGTCCTGGATGTCGGCCAGCAGATCCTCGGTGCCGCACGGCACCCGGTCGACGGTTTCAAGGCACTGGTACCGCACGCCGTACCGCTCCAGCACCGGGGTGGCGCGCCGGCTGAGGACCAGGGTGCGCAGATCCCTGATGCCCAGGCGCACCACCAGGAAGGCCGCGGCGCGGCCGGTGATCCGGTCCACCAGGCAGGTAGAGGCCGGGTCCAGGCCACTCTGGGCGAAGAAGGTTTCCAGGTCGAACAGGGGATGCAGCCAATGCTTTTCGCTGGAGAACGCCACCTTGCCGTCCTGGTACAGGCGCAGCGTCAGGGGCGCCGGCAGTTCCAGGAGCCCGAGGGGGTCACCCCTCACGGGTGGCGCCCTTGGGCCGGGGCAGGAAGCGCCCCATCAGCCAGAGCACCGCGAAGCCGCCCAGCACCTGGAACAGCAGGCCGGGCAGGCGGAACCGGAACGCGGTCAGGCAGAGATGCCAGCCGGCGTGCAGCAGGGTCGGGACCAGCACCAGCACCTGATGCGCCAGCACCACCAGGGCCAGGAGGGCCAGGGTCGGCTTGCCCCAGCGGGCGGCGGCCAGGGCGGCCAGGACGCCCAGCAGGGCGGACTGCAGGATGATCTCCTGGAGCGCCGGGGTGGGCGGCATGCCGGTGAGGAAGTGGTTGGCCAGGGGCGACAGCACGGCGGTGAGCACCGCGGCCTGGGCCCCGAAGCGCCAGCCGGCCACCAGGGTGAAGAAGAAGATCGGCAGGAACATCCTGCCCGCGTCCGGGATCTGGTGCAGCGCGAAGGGCAGCGCGAGATTGCCTGCGACCATGGCGGCCGTGGCCAGGTACAGCCGGGCGTCGCCCAGGGTCAAGGGTTCATGGATGGCTTCTGGGGAATGGGTCACCGGAGCTCCGGAAGAGGGATTGATCATTCTACCATTCCCAGCGGGCCCTCAAGGGCCGGGAAGTAAAAACGCTCAACGCCTTCCGCCGGGCTGCTGGTCATCCTCGCCCGGCTCCTGAAACGTCCGCCGGAAGAACCGGAGGAATAATCATTCGGCGGCTATTGGACCGGCTCCAGCTTGCTTGTGCAGAACTTGCACCGGGTGGCGGCCTGGGGCACCGGTTCCAGGCACTCGGGGCAGGGCCGGGTGGCCGCGGGTTCCCCGGCGGCCTCTTCCTGGCGCCTGGTGAGCATTCCCAGCAGCTTGACCAGCAGGAGGAACACCACCAGGGCGATGATGAAGAAGTGCAGGGTCGCGCCCAGCACCAGGCCGATCCGCACCTTGCCCAGGGTCCATTCCTCCCACTGCATCTTGGGCGGCAGCACGTAGCTGACCAGAGGCATGACCACGGCGTTGACGAAGGTCTTCACAATGTCGCTGAAGGCGCCGCCCACCACCACCGCGACGGCGAGTTCCGCCACATTGCCTTTGGCCACGAAGGCCTTGAACTCCTGGATCAGGGACATGGTTTTCTCCTGTAGGAAGTATCCAAGTGGCCTTCTGACGTTTCAACCCTTTCCATCAGCCTTCACCCGGCTCCCTGTGGCGGGAAAGGGGCATGGTCATGCAGCGGGGACCGCCCCGGGCCCGGCTCAGTTCCGCGCTGTCCAGGAGGATCGCGTACTTGCCGCCGTCCAGCAGGTCGATGGACGGGTCGGCGCCCAGTTCGTGCGCCATGAGGATCCGGTAGCCGGCGGAAGCGAGCTCCTGGGACGTGGCCCGGTTGCGGCTGTAGAGCATGATCACCCCGGGGGCCAGGGCGAAGGCGTTGGCCCCGTCGGTCCACTGCTCCCGCTGCTGCAGGATGGGGTTGGCGCCTCCGCAATAGACCGGCTTGAGGTCGATGCCCTTGGCCTTGAGCACCCGCAGGAAGCTGGGCTGCACATCGGTGTGCAGGTGCGTGTGCCGCAGATCGAACTTGACCACATTCAGGAGTTCCCGGCTCTCCTCGGTGAAGAAGGGGGGGTAGATGAGACACTCGTCCTGGCTGATGCGGGTGAAGATGGTGTCCAGGTGCATGGCGCTGCGGCTCTGGGGCATCAGCACCATGAGCAGGGTCTCGAAGGTGCCTTCGCCCCGGCGGAGATCCTGCCTCAGGCTTTCGGCCAGGAGGTGGACGGCGTCGGCCGAGGTGCGTTCGCTGCAGCCCACCGCGAGGACCTTGTCGGACAGCACCAGGATGTCGCCCCCTTCCAGGCTCTGGGGCATGCGGATGCTGCCCTGGAGCAGGGGCGTGAGCTGGTCGAACAGCCGGTCGGTCTCTTTCAGGTGCCGCAGCCTGGGATGGTGCCTGAACACGTAGCTCAGGATCAGGGGCTCCCGGGCGCGGGCGTGGGTGGCCATGAAACTGAGATTGAAGCCGTGGCCCACCACCGCCGCGGGATCGCGCATGAACAGGAGGTTGGGGATGGGCCGCACCCGGTAGTCGAAGGTGGTGCTCGGCCAGGTGGCGTGCTGCAGATTGTCGTCCCAGGGGATTCCGGTGATGAGGCTGCGGGCCATCTGGGTGGAAGGCATGGCCCGCAGCAGGTCGCAGGACTCCTCCTTCAGGCCCACCAGCCGGTGCAGGTCGGCGATGAAGGCCAGCTTCACCCCTTCGTCCGCCAGGGACTCCACGAACAGGTCCTGGATGTCCAGGACCTCCTCGGCCACCCGGCCCAGCACCCGGCAGAAGACATCATGCTCCAGGCGCGCCAGGTCGCCGCAGAGGATATCGTCGAACAGGAGCCGTTCCATCATGTCGGGAACCATGAGATCAACCTCGGGGCCGGGCCGGTGGACCACCACCTGGCGCAGCCGTCCGATTTCGGAAAACACCGAGAGTCGTATCTCCGCCATGAATGCTCCCAAAAATCAATCCCTGACGATGCGGGTTCCCACGGTTTCATAGTGCTCTGTTTCCAGGGCCTCGGGGCTGGTGATCAGCACCTCCCGGCCGCCGCTGCGGATGAACGCCAGGGCCGATTCCACCTTCGGTCCCATGGACCCGGCGGGGAATTGGCCTTCGGCCAGGTGCCGGGCGGCCTCTGTGGCGGTGAGCCGGTCCACCCAGCGCTGGGTGGGCTTGCCGAAATCCAGGGCCACCTTGGGCACGCCGGTGAGGATGACGTAGGTGTCGGCGCCCAGCTGCTCGGCCAGCAGGGAGGAGAGCCTGTCCTTGTCGATGACCGCCTCTACCCCCACCAGGAGGCCCGAGGCGTCGCGGACCACCGGGATCCCGCCGCCGCCGCCGGCGATGACGCAGTGGCCGGCCTCCAGCAGCAGCTTGATGGCGTCAAGCTGGATGATCTCCAGCGGCCTGGGCGAGGGCACCACCTTGCGGTAGCCCCGGCCCGCGTCCTCCTTCATGTTCCAGCGCTTCTGCTTCTGCAGCTCCTCGGCNNATGTAGCCCATGGAGCCCTGGGTCATGGCGTCACAGATGTCCAGGGTGTACGGGGGGATGCGGTTGGAGGCGGTCTCCTGCTGGATGAGGATGTTGCCCACCTGGGGGCCGTTGCCGTGGACCACGCAGAGGGAATACCCGCCCTGGATCACGTTGCCGAACATCTCCGCCGTCTGCCTCGCGTTTTCCAGCTGCTCCTCCTGCAGCCCGCGCTGGTTCTGCTGCAGCAGGGCGTTGCCGCCGATGGCGATGAGGGCGATTTTTCTGGGCATGGTGTCCTCGAGGAGAGACCCCGGCGACGGGTTGGGGGTCGAATGCTGAGCAGTATAGTGCCCAATCAGGGAGTGTGCAATATATTACCCACGGTCATCCGGTTGCGCACCTTCTGGATGCCCTCGAGGTTGCCCACGATCCGCGTGACCAGGTCCTTCTCCGCCTGGCTGCCGGCGGTGCCGGCCAGCGTGACCACGCCATTGTCGGTGCGCACCTTGGTGTGGATGGCGCTGGTGGACCGGTTGAACAGCAGGGCCAGCTTGACCTGGGCGGTCACGGAAGCGTCGTCGATCTTCTTGCGGATCGCCTTCCGCTTCGGGTGGGGCCCTTTGGCCACGGTCATCTCGTTGCTGACCCCGGCCACCCCGTCCAGGCCCTTGACGTATTCGGTGGCCAGGACCTTCTGGACCGCGCTATGGGCCTCGCCCTGGAGGGTCACCTGGCCTTCCTTCACCAGCACCTTGGCCCCGATCCCGCTGAGCCCGCGGTGGAGCAGCAGGGCCGCCTGCACCCTGGCCCGCAGCTTGGCGTCCGGGCCGATGACGCTGGGTTCGCCCACCAGGCTCAGCTGGTTGTTGACGCTCTTGACGCCCGGCAGCCCGGCCAGGGTCTCCGCGGCCAGGTCCCGGTGGAACACGTCCTGGACCTTGCCGGTCAGGGTGACTGCTCCATTCCTGGATATGACCATGATCTGGTCGCCCTTCAGGTAGGTCTTGAAGTTGTAGGTGCCCTGGGCCGCGGTGACGATGCGCTCGTCAGTCTCCGTCGCGGTCAGGGCGGAGGCGGTCAGGACGGCGGCCGCCAGGCGGAGGAGGGGCCTCGGATGCAGGGTCATGGCTATGTTCTCCCGGTGCGGAGCGGAATGCCCCTGCCTCTCCATGCCGTTTCCCCGGCCATGGTTTCCGCACGGAAAGGAATTGGCCCGCCACGATCAGGTGGCGGGCCGCTTCTTCTCTGGAGCCGGTGGAGGGATTTGAACCCCCGACCTACGGTTTACGAAACCGTTGCTCTACCCCTGAGCTACACCGGCCGGACCTGTCAAGCAGGAAACCCAAGACTAACAAGGGCGGGGGCGGTTGTTCAAGGCCGGAATTGTCTTCCTTCTGATGATAGGCTTCATTACGTCAAATCTTTTCCAGGGAGCGATCCGATGTCAGCATCCAGCAAAAAGGTGTTCGTCCTGGACACCAATGTCCTGCTCCATGACCCCATGTCCATCTGTCACTTCCAGGAACACGACATCGTCATTCCCATCGTGGTGATCGAGGAGATCGACACCTTCAAGAAAGACCAGACCGAGATCGGCCGCAACGCCCGCGCCGTCTCCCGCCAGCTGGACAAGCTGAGGCTCACCGGCTCCCTGAGCCAGGGTGTGGTCATGGAGGGGGGCGGGGTGCTCACCGTGGACGTGGTGCCCCATCCCCTGGACCTGGGCCTGGCGGCCCTGGACAAGCACAAGGCCGACAACCAGATCCTGGCCTGCGCCCTGGGCCAGCTGAAGGTGCGCAAGGAAAAGGTGGTGATGGTGTCCAAGGACACCAACCTGCGCATCAAGGCCGACGCCCTGGGCCTCCAGGCCGAGGACTACACCACCGACCGGGTGGCGGTGGACGAGCTCTACACCGGCACCGTGGTTTGGGAAGTGGACCCGGTGAAGATGGACATGCTGTTCGACGGCGGCCTGGTGCCGGACCCGGACCAGAACCTCAACCCCAACCAGTTCGCCACCCTGGTGGACCGCACCAACGAGACCCACACGGCCCTGGGTCGCTTCTACGTTTCCGACGGCCGCATCCACCCCCTGAAGCGGGTGGAGATGCCCCCCTGGGGGGTGAAGCCGCGCAACCGCGAGCAGCAGTTCGCCCTGGAGCTCCTGCTGGACGACTCGGTGCAGGTGGTGACCCTGCTGGGCAAGGCCGGCACCGGCAAGACCTTGCTGGCCATCGCCGCCGGCCTGCAGCAGGTGGTGGACGAGGAGCGCTTCAACAAGCTGCTGGTGAGCCGCCCGGTCATGCCCATGGGCCGCGACCTGGGCTTCCTGCCCGGGGACGTCTCGGAGAAGCTGCGCCCGTACATGCAGCCCATCTACGACAACCTGGACTTCATCGTGGCCGCCAACATGGAGCAGCGGCGCCGCTCGTCCATGACCCCGGCCCAGCTGGAGGAGGGCGGCTACATGAGCGTCGAGCCGCTCACCTACATCCGCGGCCGCAGCATCCCCAACCAGTACATCATCGTGGACGAAGCCCAGAACCTCACCCCCCACGAGGTGAAGACCATCCTCACCCGGGCCGGCGACGGCACCAAGATCGTCCTCACCGGCGACCCGTTCCAGATCGACAACCCCTACGTGGACGCCTCCACCAACGGCCTCAGCTACCTGGCCGAGCACTTCAAGCACCTGGACATCGCCGGCCACGTCACCCTGGTGAAGGGGGAGCGGAGCAAGATGGCCGAGCTGGCGAGCAACCTGTTATAGGAAAAACTTTGTTCAATGCTGGATGAAAACCGGCGTGTACGCCAATATGCTTTCATGATCAACGCTTCTCCGCTGGATGCCCTCGATCTGCTCTTGAAGGGCACGGTCACCTGCCATACCAAAGACCTCCTGCTGGCCCGACTGAAGGAAGGCAGGCCCCTGCGCATCAAGACCGGGTTCGACCCGACCGCGCCCGACCTGCACCTGGGCCATGGTGTGCTGATCCGCAAGATGGCCCAGTTCCAGGAACTTGGCCACACGGTCATCTTCCTGATCGGGGACTTCACCGGGCTCATCGGCGACCCCACCGGCAAGAAGGCCACCCGGCCCGCCCTGAGCCGGGAGGAGATCGAGGCCAACGCCGAGACCTACAAGGCCCAGGTGTTCAAGATCCTGGACCCGGACCTCACCGAGATCCGCTTCAACAGCGAATGGATGGGCGGCCTGCGGGGCGAGGACTGGATCCGCCTGGCGAGCCAATTCACCCTGGCCCAGATGCTGGAGCGGAACGACTTCAGCAAGCGGCTGGGGGCCGGCGAGCCCATCGCCCTGCACGAGCTTTTGTATCCCCTGGTGCAGGCCTACGACTCGGTGGCGCTCCGGGCCGACGCGGAGCTGGGCGGCAACGACCAGCTGTTCAACCTCATGCGCGGCCGGGACCTGCAGGAGGCCATGGGGCAGGGGCCGCAGATCGTGCTCACGGTCCCGCTGCTGCTGGGCCTGGACGGAGTGGAGAAGATGTCCAAGTCCCTGGGCAACTACATCGGCTTCACCGAGCCCGCGGACGACCAGTTCGGCAAGACCATGAGCATCTCCGACCAGCTCATGTGGGACTGGTGGCTGCTGCTCACCGACAAGCTGCCCCGGGAGATCGCGGTCATGCAGCAGGGCCACCCCATGGACGCCAAGAAGGCCCTGGCCCGGGAGATCGTCGGCCAGTTCCACGGCGCGCGGGAGGCCGGGCTGGCCGAGGAGCGCTGGGTGAAGCGGTTCTCCGAGCGCTCGGCGGAGGACGTGCCCGAGATCCGGGTGGCCGCCACCGGCGGCGCGGAGCCCCTCGCCAGGCTGCTGGTGGAGCGCGGGCTGGCCGGTTCCCGCAAAGAGGCCGAACGACTGCTTCAGCAGGGCGCCGTCAGCCTGGACGGCGAGAAGGTGGTGGATCCGCGGCTGGCCCTGGAGCTTCGGCCCGGGACGGCGGTGCTGGTCCGAGTCGGCAAACTGAAACTTCAGAGGTGGGTGGTGCCATGAGCTTGCTTGCCCTCCAGGATCTATTCCGGCGCTATCGCGAGAAGGCCACGGGGATCTGGACACTGGGGAAGGATCCAGGGCGCACCATCTTCATCGACTGCGGCGACACGGTGTTCGCCCAGAGCACCCACCTGCAGGACCGCCTGACCTACCTCCTGGTGGAGCGGGGCAAGGTCAGCCAGGCCCAGATGGACTACGCCCTGGCCAACCTGAAGCCGGGCCTCAGCATCGGCAAGAACCTCATCGAGATGGGCTTCATCAGCCAGCGCGATCTGCTGGACGTGGCCAAGGCCCAGGTGGAGCGCATCGTCCGGGGCGCTCTGGCCTGCCCCGACCTGGAGCCTTCCTTCCAGGAGCAGGAGCTGGACGCCAACGTGGTCCGCCTGCCCATGAACACCCCGCAGCTGTTCCTCACCGGCACCCTGACCCTCCAGGACCGGGAGGGGCTGCTGGAATTGCTGGGACCTCTGAACCAGGTGGTGGTGCTCCAGGGCCGGAGCCTGATGGACCTGACCCTGCCGGCGGACCTGGCCAAGCTGCCCCCCCTGCTGGACGGCACCCATACCCTGCTGGAGCTGAGCCGGGAGTCCCTGGCCGAGCCCCTGCGCCTGGGCGCGTTCGCCCTGTTCCTGCGGGAGATGGGCTGGGCCAGGCTGCACGAGATGCCGCCCCTGGACCGCCATGCCCTGGACCTGGCCCTTTCGCCGGAGCCCGAGCCCCTCTCTCCCCCGCTGGCGGAAGCCTTTCCGGAAACGGTGCCCACCCTGTTCTCCACCATCCAGGAAGCGGCGCGGCCCACCACCAACCTGGAGCACCTCTCCCAGGCCCTGGACCAGGAACCCCCGCCCCCGGAGATTCCGGAACCCGTGTACCTGCCCCAGGCGCTGGAACTGCCCGAACCCGTCCCGGAGCCCTCCGGCTGGGCCAGAGAACCCGACCAGGACTATCCGCCGACCCCCGCCATGCCGATCCAGGCCCTGCCCGAGCCGCTGGAGGAGCCCCCGGTCCCGCTGATTCCCCTGGAATACCAAACACCGGCGGCGCTGCCGCCATTCCAGGACGAGACCCGGGCGGTCCCGCCCCCCGCGGGCAAGGGGCTGCGCCGGACGCTGCTGGCGCTCCTGGTCCTGGCCTGCCTGGGTGGAGGCGTCACCTACCTCTGGCTCAACCGGGCCCAGGCCAGGGTCTGGCTCCCCTGGGCCTTTCCCGCCGCCCATGCGCCCCTGATCCCCGTCCCGCCGCCCGCGGCCAAGCCGGTCTCCTCCGGCGTGGCGGTGCCTCCGCCCGCGGCCCAGCCGGCCTCCGCAGTGGCGGTGCCTCTGCCCGCGGCGCAACCGGCCAAGCCGCTGCCCGAGCCCAAGGCCGCGGAGGTGGACACTTCCATCCCGGCCAGGCTGGCGGCCCTGGATAAGGGGGACCTGGACCTGGCCGTGCGGCAGGGCCAGCGCCTGGCCAAGACCATCCCGCCGGGCCAGTGGACCCTGCGCCTGGAGATCGCCTGCCAGGGGGAAACCATCCAGCGTCTGGTGGGGATCTTCAAGGGACGCGACCCGGACATCTTCCTCCTGCCCATCGCCATGCGCGACGGGCGGGTATGCTACCAGGTGCTCTACGGCCGGTTCCCGACCCAGCTGGCGGCCGACAAGCAGTTGAAGCACCTCCCCGCCTCGTTCCTGGCGGACCGGAACCGGCCCAAGAAGTTCCGTTTTTCGGAGCTGCCCAAAATACAGTAAAATAATTTCTATTGTAGTATGTCACTTCATTATAGTGCTGTTGATCGGGTCTGACGGCTCTGAATCCGAGGCGCGGAATCCAGCTTCAATTTGCAAACGGCAAAAAATGGCTATACTGATCCGACAGGGGCAAACGCCGCCCCAGATCTTTTACGGAGAACCATGGATTTCAATGTGCTGTCAACTCAGAACTGGAGCCGGATGTTCAACGTTTGGATCGAGGACATCCAGGTCATAGGTCTCCCAGCAGCCATCGCCCCCTTTGAAATTCACCGAAGCATCCTGCCGAAGGTCAGGGTGTTCGCCCGCTACGCCTCACTGTTCGTCATGCTGCTGTTCGCCGTGCATTGCACCAGCCCCAATGCTTCCGTCGCCAGGGAGATGCCGCCCCAGACCCCGCCCGGGGACCGCCCCGACGACGTGGAGCAGGAGATCGCGAAGGTCTACCTCGAGCGGGGTCAGGCGAGCTGGTATGGCGGCGACGGGGACGGTTTCGCCGGCGGCGTCACCGCCAGCGGCGAAGTCTACGATCCGTCCGCCCTCACCTGCGCCCACCGGACGCTGCCCTTCGGCACCGTGGTGGAGGTGGAGAACATGGGCAACGGCAAACGCACCATGCTCCGGGTGAACGACCGGGGCCCCTTCATCCGCAGCCGCATCCTCGACGTGTCCCAGCGGGGCGCCAAGGAACTGGGCCTGGTCCACTCCGGAGTGGCCAACGTGCGCCTGCGCACGGTCGATGCCCAGGGCCGGCCGGCGCCGGTGGATCCGGCGCTGCTCCAGGGCAACCCGTACTCCATCCAGGTGGCGGCCCTGGCCAACCCCGCCAACATCGACCGCCTCTCCCAGGAACTCACGGCGGCCTTCGGCCCGGTGACCTACCAGCAGGCCATGGGGCCGGGCGGGATCACGGTCAAGCGGATCCGGGTGGGCAGCTATCCTCGCATGGAGATGGCCCGGATGGCCTCCCAGCGGCTCGCCCAGTTCTGCAAGGACCGCGGTCTTGACTCCTTCATCATCCGCCAAGACTGAGGGCTGCTACCTCGTCATCGCGGCCGGCGGCCGCGGGCTGCGCATGGGCGGCGGGGTGCCCAAACAGTTCCGGGACTGGGGCGGCAGGCCGCTGCTGGAGGCCACTGTGCGGGCCTTCCTGGTCCCGGAGATGCCGCCCCTGGCCGGGATCGTCCTGGCCGTGCCCGAAGATCGCCTGGAGCAGGCGCTCGGCTGGCGCTTCGGCATCCCCTGCCAGGCCGTGGCCGGCGGGGACACCCGGCAGCGGTCCGTGGCCCTGGCCCTGGCCGCCCTGCCCGACGCGCCGGGCGCCGCGGTGATGATCCATGACGCCGTGCGCCCGTTCCCGCCCCCGGGGCCGGTGCGGGAGGCCCTGGCCGCCCTGGCCGCCTGGGACGGCGCGGTGCTGGGGGAAGCCTCCACCGACACCCTCAAGCGGGTGGACCCCGCCGGCCGCATCCTTTGCACCGAGCCCCGGGAAGGCATCTTCCGGGCCCAGACCCCCCAGGTGGCCAGGCTCGGGCTGTGGCGCGAGGCCTTCGCCTGGGCCGAGGCCAGCGGCTTCGAGGGGACCGACGACGTGTCCCTGCTGGAGGCCATGGGCCGGAGGGTGAAGCTGATCCCCGCCCCGGGCAGCAACCTGAAGCTCACCACCCCCGAGGACTGGTCCCGGGCACGGACGTAGCCACAGGGTGTGGTCGATTGACCCACAGTCCAGCGTTCTGGAATTTATATAACCCTATTGGTTCGAAATGATTACCTACGGGCATGGATCTTGCTCACAGTCCTGCGAGGACCATCATGCCCCGCAGCCGCCACGCCCAGACCCTCGCCCACCCCGTCACCCTCAGCGGTCACGGGCTGCACGGCGATCTTCCCTGCACCGTGGTCCTGCGTCCGGCCGAGCACGCTTCGGGCATCCTGTTCCGGCACCTGCCTTCGGGCGTGGAGATTCCGGCCCGGGCCGAGTTCGTGGGCGACTGCAGCCTGGCCACCACCCTGGTCCGGGACGGCGTCAGGCTCCAGACCGTGGAACACCTGCTTTCCGCCCTCATGGGGCTGGGCATCGACCACCTCACGGTGGAACTCACCGGGGCGGAACTGCCGATCCTGGACGGCAGCGCGGGCCCCTGGGTCCGGGCCATCCAGGAGGCGGGCATCCGGCAGATGGCGGTATGGGCCCCGGCCCTGCGCATCCTGCGGCCGGTGGAAGTGCAGAGCGGCGACAAGTGGATGCGGATCTCCCCCTATCCCGGCCTGCGCGTGGCCTACACCATCGATTTCGACCACCCGGCCATCGGCCGGCAGACCCGGGAACTCACCGTGACCCCGGAAAAATACGTGCGCGACCTGGGCCGGGCCCGGACCTTCTGCATGGAGCGGGACATCGAGTACATGCGCTCCCGCGGGCTGGCCAAGGGCGGCAGCCTGGACAACGCCGTGGTGTTCAGCCCCGAAGGCCCCCTCAACGATTCCCTGCGCTTCGAGGACGAGGCGGTGCGGCACAAGATCCTGGACCTGCTGGGCGACCTCATGCTGCTGGGCGCGCCCCTGGAAGGCTTCGTGGAGGCCCACCGCGCCGGTCATGCCCTGCACGTGGACCTGGCCCGGGCCATCCTGGCCAACGAAAACGCCTGGACCCTGGAAATGGCGGAAACCGCCACTCCCGGCCGGCACCTGTTCGGCCACGGCCTGGCTGCGGCCCACGCTTTCCCCGCCTGACGGCCCGCGCACCGGAATTCAAACGCTGCCGCCCTTGGCAGCGCGGGGTATCCTGGGATGGTGAAATTTCAAACGGATCCCGATTCCAGGCCCAGGCAGGAAGATTGCCGGCTGGCCGCGCGCCTCGGCGCCCCGGAGGGGGGAGTGCTGTGCGGGCGGTCCCTCCAGGACCTGCTGGAAACCGTGCTGGTCTCCCAGCCCCGCGGGCGGGTATTCCTGTCGCCCTCGCTCCAGCCCCGCTGGAGCCGCCGCATCGAGGACCGGGGCGGACGTCCCCTGCCGCTGGAGGATGCGGCGCCGGCCGCCGACCGGTCCGGTGACCAGGTCTGGCTGGACCTCGGCGCCGACGGTTCGGCGGATCCCGGCGCGGTGGAACCCTTCCTGGCCCTGGCGGGCGGCGCGCCCGAGCCTCCCCTGGTGGTCCTCCTGGGGGATGACGCCCCGGCCCGGGACCGCACCCAGCGTCTGGCCGTGGACCGTCCGGGACGGGTGCTCCTGCTGCGGGAGACTCCCGGGGCGGCCTACGCCCTGGGCCAGCCGGCGCTGGTGCGGACCCTGGCCGATGGGGCGGGGCGAAGCCCCGACGAAGTTCCGTTCCAAACGCCCAGGACCGGGGGCAGGCTCCTGGTGCTGGATGTGGACGGGGTGCTCATCGATCCCGGGCGGGCCTTCATGGAGGCGGTGGCCGGGGCCCTGGGCCAGCTGGCGCCGGAACTGGCGTGGGGGGACCGGGATTACCTGAAGCTCAAGCGGGCGGGAAGCTTCAACAATGACTTCCGCCTGGCCGCCGGGGCCCTGGCCGGGGCGGAGCCTGACGGGGCCGCGCCGGCGGAGCTGGAAGCGCGGATCCGCGCCTGGGAACCGCGCTGCACGGTCGCCGTGCGCGAGCACTACGCCCGCACCCGGCGGCTGGAGCGGCCCCTGGTGGCCTGGGAGCAGTTGTCGGCGTTCCAGGGCCACCTGGCCGTCTGCACCGGACGGCCCCCGGAAGAGCTGGCGTCGGCTTTCGCCCTGCTGGGCTTCGCCCTGCCGGCGGTGAGCGACCGCGCCCCCCACCTGCGCAAGCCGAGGCCGGAGGGACTGATCCAGCTGGCGGACACCTTCCGGGCGGAGCGGATCACCTTCGTGGGGGATTCCCGCGACGACGCTGCCGCCCTGCGCGGGGCCCGGGACCTGCGCCCGGACCTGCACTGGCGGTTTGCGGCGGTGGGGGCCGACCGCGGCCTGGTCGCCCAGGCCCAGGACCTGCAGGCGGACGGATTGATGGACCTATTGGAAAGCGGGGACCTCCCATGATCACCCTCATTCAGCTGGGCAACGAGAGCCTCCACACCCTGGAGGGAGCCTTGCGCCGCATGGGCTTCGGCTGCTGCCGGGCCGAGCGGCCGGACCAGGCGGCGCCGCTGGGGCCCATCATCCTGATGGGCACGGGGCCCCTGGATCCGGCCAGCCTCCAGCTCAAGAACTCAGGCTGGTGGCGGGAACTGCCCCAGATGGCCGCCGACGGCCGGCCGGTGCTGGGGATCAACCTCGGCCTGCATCTCCTGGCCGAAGGCAGCGAGGAGTCGCCGAGGGGCTCCGGCCTGGGCCTGATTCCCGGCATCGTCCGGCGCCTGGGGCCGGGAGTCAAGGATCCGCACTGGGGCTGGTCGCCGGTGCGCCAGTTGCGGGACCATCCCCTGTTCCCGGACATCCGGGGCGGCTGGCTGTTCTTCGCGCACTCCCACGCCCTGGAGCCCACCAGCGAGACCCTCAGCGTCGCGGTCCACGGCCGGCCCTTTTCGGTCATGGAGTGCCGCGGGCGCGCGGTGGGCATCCAGGCCCACCTGGAGAAGTCCAGCTGCTTCGGCCTCTCGCTCCTGGCGCAGACGCTGAAGGCCCTGGGCGAGCAGCCGGATCCGGAACTCACCGCGGAATTGAACTAGGAGGCTGTCTATGTATTCTTCGTCCCTTCGGGCTGATGGCAGCGGGCCCAGCAATGCTGCGTCATGCTCCTCAGCGGTATAATCTATACCGCCTTCGTCGCCTTCCTTGCCTTGCCGGGCCCGGTGCCATCAGCGCGGGGTCGAATAATACATAGACAGCCTCCGAGGGGAACCCATGGACGCCAAGCGCATCATTCCTGTCCTGCAGGTCCGCGACGGCCAGGTGGCCTCGGCGGAAGGCCCGGTCCCGGCCTCAACCTGGGCCCGGCGGCTGGAACTGGAAGGGGCCGACGGGATCCTGTTCCGGGTGGGCGCGGGCTCCGGCGCCCAGTGGATCCGGGAGGTGGCCGGCACCCTGTCCATCCCCTTCACGCTGGAGGCACCGCTGCGGGACTGGGCGGAACTGGAGGAGATCCTGGAGGCGGGGGCGGACAAGGTGGTCCTGTCCGCCTCGGTGGCCGCGGAGGATCCCCTGCTGGCCGCGGCGGTGGGGGCGTTCGGCCGGTCCCATGTGGCGGTGGCCGTGAACGCCTGCCTGGCCGCGGATGGCCGCTGGCTGGTGGATCCGGCCGACGGTCCCGAAGGGCGGGAAGCCCTGGCCTGGATGGCCGAACTGGAGCAGCGGGGCGCCGGCGAAATCCTGCTCAGCACCGCGCCCGAACAGGTGTCCAGCGCGGTGCTGTGCCAAGCCGCGGCCCGGCTGGCGCTCTCCGTGCTTTGGCTGTGTCCGGGCGCCGAGGCCCTGGCCGCGGAGGCCCTCCTGCACGGCGCCGACGGCTTGGCCTGCCTGGACCTGGGGCGGTCGCCGAAACAATGGAAACATATCCTCGGCGTGCACGGCCTGCCCTTCCGGCAGTGACCGCGGGGCCTAATAATACATGCACAGGCTCCTAGAAGATCGGGTCGCCCGGCTTGCGGCGCCAGGCCTCGGCGCGGCCCTTGCCGCCCTCGGCCTTGGGCTTGGGCTCCTTGACGTTGGCCAGGCTCTGCAGCAGGCTGCCGCCCAAGCGGGTGGCTGCGGCCCGGGTCAGGGAGGGGGTGTGCAGGGCCGGAGCCGGAGCGGCGACGTCGGCGTTCTCCTTGGCCTCGTCCACCTGCTCCTTCAGGCGCTTCTCGTACCAGAGCTTGCGCTTGGGGTCGAGCACACGCATCTGCTTCGTCCCGCCGCTCTTGCGAGCCAAGGTGGGCTTGGGTTTGGTTTCTTTCCTGTCCTCCCTGAGGTTGGATTCAGGATTGGAGGCTTCCTCCAGGATCTTGGCGAGGTCTGCCAGGCTTCCAAGGCCGCGCTGCTTGCTCATGTGATGACGGAACTCCTCTGAAGGGCCTGCACGTCGGCCCAATACTCAAGCCTAACCCCTCCGGGACCCGGGGCCAAGGCCAAAAAAGTGGCAAATATCTACTTCTCCACCGCGTGCAGGGTGCCCCGGGCGATCATCAGTTCTTCGTTGGTGGGAATCACCGCCAGCGCCACCGCGGAATCCGGGGTGGAGATGAACCGGGCGACCTTGCTGCGCTTGTCGTTGACCGCGGCGTCGAGCCTGGCGCCCAGGTAGGTCAGGCGGCTGCAGACCCAGGTGCGGAGCGCGTTGGAGTTCTCGCCGATGCCCCCGGTGAAGGTGACGGCATCCACCCCGTTCATGGCGGCGGCGTAGCCGCCCACATACTTGAGCACCCCGTACCAGAGGGTTTCCAGGGCCAGTTTGGCGCGCTTGTTCTTGTTCCCCATGGCCTCCTCCACCTCGCGGCAGTCGGAGGAGACCCCGGAGATGCCCAGGAGGCCGCACTTCTTGTTGAGGAGGTTGGCCAGGGCCTTGCCGTCCATGTTCTCCTGCTCCAGCAGGGTGGTGATGACGCCGGGATCCAGGTTGCCGCAGCGGGTGCCCATGATGACCCCTTCCAGCGGGGTGAGCCCCATGGAGGTGTCCACGCACTTGCCATTCTGCACGGCGGTGATGCTGCTGCCGTTGCCCAGGTGGCAGGTGACGATCTTCAGCTGGTCGAAGGGGCGGTCCAGCAGAACCGCGGTCTGTTCGGCCACGTACTGGTGGCTGGTGCCGTGGAACCCGAAACGGCGCAGGCCCAGCCGCTGGGAAAGCTCGTAGGGCAGGCCGTAGGTGTAGGCGTAGTCGGGCATGGTGTGGTGGAAGGCGGTGTCGAACACCGCCACCTGGGGCACGCCCGGGAACAGCTCCTGGGCGGTGCGGATGCCGGAAAGGCTGGGGGGGATGTGCAGGGGGGCGTAGAAGGTCATCGCCTCGATCTCGGTGAGCACCGCGGGGGTGATGAGCTCAGGATCCACGAAGCTGTTGGCCCCGTGCACCACCCGGTGGCCCACGGCCCCCACCTCACGGTCGCCCACCAGGACGGTCTGGTGCAGCTGCTCCATGATGGCCGACAGCGCCTTCTTATGGCCGTTCATGTCCAGTTCAATGCGACCCTTTTCGCCCTGGATGGTCCAGCGGATGAAGCCTTCGGACAGGCCGATCCGTTCCGCGATGCCTTCGGCGAGGGTCTCCTCGCGGTCCATGTCCATGAGATTGAATTTGAGCGAAGACGAACCGGCGTTGAGAACCAGGATCAGCACAAAAGACTCCTTATAAGCGTATCCCTACTAGTCTAGCCTCTCCGGGGCCCTCATCTCCAACGGTCAGGCCGTTTTATGCCTTTCGTCACCGGAATTGCCTGGGAATGCGGGCGAGCAGCGCCCCCCCCTCCAAGCCAAGGGAAGCGCCCAGGGCGGAACCGACCCGCGCGGCCCAGCGGACGCAGGTGTCGGCTGGCCCATCCTCCGGTCCCTGGGCCAGGCTTTCGGGCAGGAACGGAACCGGGCTCCAGCGGAGCAGCCACTCGTCCGGACCGGCGACGCAGCCCAGGCTCATGACCCCGCCCTTGGCCTGGGGGATGACCTGCCGGGTCACCGCCCGGACGTAGCTCCGGAGCCGATGGCCGGGCCACTGGTCCCACTCCGGGGCGCCCTCGAACGAGATCTCATAGCGGCTGCGGAACAGGGTGGCCATGGGACCCAGGTCTTCCAGAAGCTGGTCCCGCCAGGCCGGTCCGGCCTCCAGGGCGCCCTCGGGGAGGGTCGCCATGGTCAGGTGCCGGGCCCGGTCCAGGGTGGCGACGCCCTCGTCGATCACGGCCTCCAGCCGCTGCCGGTCCCTCTGGCTGATGGGTTGGTCCGGGTCGTTCAGGTCCAGGATGCCCTTGACTCCGGCCAGGATATTGGCCATGTCGTGGAGGGTTGACCGCATCAACAATTCCGAGGTCTTATCCATAATTTTCCAACTTTCTGGCGCAGAACCTCTTCAGCCGGTAGACTTCTACCCAAATAGTAGCTTGGAAAGGTCCGGGTCCTATGCAGCCAGAGACCAAAAAGTTGGGCACTTTGCTCATCGAGGCGGGTTTGATCAGTGCCGCCCAGTTGCAGGAAACCTTGCGGCACCAGCGCATTTCCGGGGAGCGCCTGGGCAGCACCCTTGTGGCCGAGGGCCTCATCAACGAGGACTCCCTGATGGACTTCCTGGCCAAGCAGACCGGAGTGCCGCGCCTGGACGTGAAGGCCCTGGACATCCCGGTGACGGTGCTGCAGCGGATTCCGCGCCGCCTGGCGGAGCAGATGAACATCCTGCCGGTGATCTTCAAGGAGCCCAAGTCGCTGGTTCTGGCCATGGCCGACCCCATGGACCTCAACGCGGTGGACAGTGCGCGGTTCGCCTCCGGGCTGAACATCGAGCCGGTGGTGGCGGGGCACACCGCCCTGCGCCAGGCCATCGCCGACAACTACAACCGGCTGGCCACCTGGGTCCCGCCGGCGCCGACGGACCCGGGTTCCCTGCCCACCCCGAGCCAAGGGCTGCCGGTCCCGTTCGAGCTGATGCTCACGCCCTATGAGCCCCAGACCCCTGTCCAGGTCAAGGAACCGGTTCCGGCCGACGCCAACCCCTTCAGCTTCTTCAACGAACCCAAGGCCGCGGCGCCGCCGGCCCCCCCCGCGGCCAACAACCGGGGCCCGTCCCAGATCATCCACCAGCGCTCGGCCATGTCCGAGCACGTGCGTCCCCTGGAAGGGTACGGCACCCGCGCCCTGGTCCTCGGCCTCGTGAAGGTCCTCCAGCGCCGCGGCGTCCTGGGCCAGGACGAACTCCAGCGCTTCATCAACACCCTGGTGGAAGCCCGCGAGATCGACCCGGACAAGTAGTCTAGGCCGACCGGGTCTTGTCCAGGTCGTGCTGGACCGCTTCCAGCTTCTTCACAGGGCATCCGGTCTTGCAGGAGCCGCAGCCGGAACCGCAGCCGCCGGCCAGGGCCGAGCGCAGGAGGTCCTTGAGGAAATAGAGCACGCAGCCCGTGACCAGGATCAGGACGATGCAGGATTGGAGGGTCATGGGCGCCTCACCCGAAGCCCAGGGCCTGGCCGCCCAGGACGGTGAACCAGGCCATGAGCCAGGCCAGGCCCAGGCCGTAGCCCACGCTGAAGCCGGTCCACAGGAGGCTGCGGGTCTCCTTGAGGATCATGCCGACGGTGCCCAGGCAGGGGGTGTAGATGAGGGTGAACACCATGAAGGCCAGCGCCGTGAGCGGCGAGAGTCCGGAGCGGGTTCGCAGGGCGTCCTGGAGGCCGCTGGCGCCGCTCTCCGGGTCTCCCGGCTGGGCATGGTGGATCACCGCCATGGTGCTCACCACGATCTCCTTGGCCACGAAGCCGGCGGTGAGAGCGATGCTGTCCTTCCAGGCTTCAGGGCGGCTGTGGTCGGGGTCGAAGATGGGCGAGAGCACCGGCTGGACGGCCTTGCCGAAGGTGGCCGCCAGGCTGGTGTTCACCACCCGGCTCTGGTGGGCCGTGGCCAGGTCGTCCAGGCGGCTGACCTCCTCGGCGGGATCCAGGTGGAGGGTCCGCACCGCCGCCTCCTGGCGGTGCAGCTCCTCGCTCCAGGAGCGGTTGGAGATGCCGGGGTAGTGGGACAGGAACCACACCAGGGTGGCGCCCGCCAGGATGGTGGTGCCGGCCCGGGTGAGGAACACGCTGCCCTTCTCCCACATGTGGATGAGGGTGGCCTTCAGCACGGGCAGGCGGTACGGGGGCAGCTCCATGACGAAGGGGGCGTTGCCGGCCCGGAACAGGGTGAGCCGCAGCAGCTTGCCCACGGTCATGGCCAGGGCGAAGCCCAGGAAGTGCATGGCCAGGATGGCCAAGGCGGCCTGGACCGGCGGGAAGAAGGTCCCGGCGATGACGATGTAGATCTGCAGCCGGGCGGAACAGGACATCAGCGGGGCCACCAGGATGGTGATGAAGCGGTCCTCCCGGCCCTCGATGGTGCGGGTGGCCTGCACCGCCGGGACATTGCAGCCCGTGCCCATGATCAGGGGGATGAAGCTCTTTCCGTGCAGCCCCATGAGGTGCATCAGGCGGTCCATGATGAAGGCCGCCCGGGACATGTATCCGGTGTCCTCCAGGAAGGCGATGCAGCCCATGAGCAGCATGATGATGGGCACGAACACCACCACCGCGCCCACCCCGGGGATGATGCCGTCCACCAGGAGGCTGGAGAGCTCGCCGGGGGGCAGCTGGCTCCCCGCCCTGGCCTGGAGCAGGTTGAAGCCGTGGGCGATCCAGTCCTGGGGGACCTTGCCCAGGACGAAGGTGAGGGTGTACACGGCGATCATGATGCCGATGAAGATGGGAATCCCCAGCCACCGGTTGGTGAGGACCGAGTCCAGCCGCGCGGTGAGGTCCCTGCGCGACCAGGCGGCGCGCTGGAGCACCTCGCAGGCCAGTCCGTGGTTGAAGCCGTAGCGCCGCTCGGCCACCAGGGTGGCGCCGTCGGCGCCCAGGTGCGGCTCCAGGAAGGCGAGGCTGGCCTCCACCTGGGCGGTGATGGCCGCGCGGGCGTGGCTCCGCTGCGCCAGGGCCAGGGCGTCCGGGGCGCGCTCCAGCAGCTGCAGGGCCAGCCACCGGGGCGGGCAGGTCCGGGCCAGATCCTCGTCCCGGCCGATCTCGCGCTGGAGGTGGCGAAGCTCCTGCTCCAGGTCGGGCCCGTAGTCCACCCTGCCGCTGGCAGCCGCCCCCAGCTCCGCGCACCGGACAATGGCCGACCTGAGCGCCTGGATCCCCTCCTCCCGGTTGCCCACGGTGGGGACGACGGGCCCCCCCAGCAGCCGTTCCAGGGCCTGGAGGTCCACCTTCAGGCCCTTCTTCCCGGCGTCGTCCATCATGTTGAGGACGAACACCATGGGCCGGCGCAGTTCCAGGAGCTGGGCGGTGAGGTAGAGGTTGCGCTCGAGATTGGAGGCGTCCAGCACGTTGACGATGACGTCCACCGAAGGGTGGGCCACGAACCGGGCGGCGATCCGCTCGTCCTCGCTCTGGGCCGAAAGGGAGTAGGTTCCCGGGAGGTCCACCACCTCCACCGGGCCGTCCGGGCCTTCGAAGAAACCGCTCCGGCGCTCCACGGTCACCCCGGCCCAGTTGCCCACATGCTGCCGCGAGCCGGTGAGGGCGTTGAAGATCGTCGTCTTGCCGCAATTGGGATTGCCGGCCAGGGCAAGGGTTGTGGTCATCGAATCTCCGGGGATCTGAGGATGCGCAGGGGCTCCTCACGCCTGAGAGATAGGTGGCCGGCCCCGTGCATAAGTTCCATGGGATCCTCTTTTGTTGAACATGAGACCAAGTCTCAAATTCTACCTCCAGTCTACAACCACCCGGTGCATGGAACCAACCGGAATACTGAGACACTTATGCCTGGACGAGGCCCCCCTTTGGATACAATGCCCTTGCAATGGACACGATGGTCATCACCCTTCCCAACGTATTGACGCTGCTGCGGATCCTCGCAGTGCCGTTCTTCGCCATCGCCGTGTGGTACGGACACATGCCCGAGGCCTGCATGCTGTTCGTGGGCGCGGGGCTGACCGATGCCCTGGACGGCTACCTGGCCCGGCGCTTCAACCAGAAATCGGCGCTGGGAGCCGTTCTGGATCCGGCTGCCGACAAGCTGCTCATCACCACGGCGCTCATCCTGTTGGCTTTCCCAAGGGAGACCTTGGGGGTGCGGATTCCCCCCTGGGTCTCCATCCTGGCCATCTCCCGGGACGTGGTGATCTCCCTGGTGACCCTGCTGGCATACGACCATATGGATCCCAGCAAGTTCACCCCCTCCGTGCTGGGCAAGCTCACCACCTTCGTCGAGCTGCTGGCCATTTCCCTGAGCCTGCTGCTCAACACCATCGGCCCCTATCCCTGGTACCGCTTCCTGGTGCCCTGGGTCTACTACCTGATGGCGTTCATGGTCCTGGCTTCGGGCATCCATTATTTCTTCCGCAGCACCACCCCCGGGGAAGCGCACCCTTGAGCGGGGACGATTCCCCCGCCCGGCGCCTGGGGATTCCCCTGGTGGTCCTGTTTCCCGCCCTCGGGGCGCTGGTGGTCCTCTGGCTCCTGCGCAAGGCGCTGGCGCCCTTCTTCGTGGCCATCGTGCTGGCCTACCTGATGGAGCCCCTGACCAGCCGGCTGGGCCGGCGCATGGCCCGGGGATGGGCGGCCGTCCTGGCCATCCTGGTCTTCACCCTGTCCTTCGGGTTGTTCCTCTGGGCGCTGGTGCCGCCCTTCGTGACCCAGGTGGAGCGCCTGGTGGGGTCCTGGCCGGCCTGGCAAGCCCAGGCCATCCAGCGGAGTATGCCCTGGCTCACCGCCCATCCCGCCATCCTCCAGAAGGTGCGCCAGACCCTGGAGTCCCTGGACCCCATGGAGTTCCTCCAGGACGTGCGCCTGGCCGGGGCCGGCCTGCTGGGGTGGTTCCTAAAACTGATGACCCTGATCCTGGTGCCGCTGATCATCTACTACCTCCTGGTGGAGGGACACAAGCTGACCGGCGGCCTGGATGAATTGATTCCAGAGCGGTTCAGGCCCAAGGTCCGGTCCCTGGCCAATGAGATCAACAACCGGCTGGGCGGCTACATCCGGGGGCAACTGTCCGTGGCCGTGGTGATGTCCTTCCTCCAGGGGATGGGCTTTCAGTTCCTCGGGGTGCCCTATCCGTGGGTGCTGGGCCTGCTGGCGGGCATCAGCAATGTGGTGCCCTATTCGCCCTACGTGACCGCGCTGCCGCTGGCCCTGCTGTTCTCGGCCCTGGGCGGCGCGGGCTGGGGCCACATCCTGCTGGTGATCCTGGTGTTCGAACTGGTGCAGAAGGCCGAAGGCTTCTACTTCACCCCGGTCTGGGTGGGCCGGGCCAGCGGCCTCCATCCCCTCGAGGTGCTGCTGGCCATGTTCGCCTTCGGCTATGCCTTCGGCATCCTCGGTCTGATCTTCGCGGTGCCGCTGATGATCGTCGCCAAGACCCTGTCCCGGGCCCTGGTCGCCACCTACAAGGCTCAGCCCTGGTTCAACGGGACCTGATCCGATCAGACCAGGTCGTAGGCGCCGAAGAAGAAGCCCAGTTCCCGCTGGGCCGAGGCGGGGCTGTCCGAGCCGTGGGTGGCGTTGCGGGTGTGGTCTGCGCCGAACCGGGCGCGCAGGGTGCCCGGGGCGGCCTTGGCCGGGTCGGTGGCGCCCATGAGGTCGCGCCAGAGCTGGATGGCATGCTCCGCCTCCAGGCAGAGCAGCACCACCGGGCCTTCCACCATGAACGACTCCAGGCTCGGGTAGAAAGGCTTGGCCACGTGCTCCTGATAGAACTCCTTGCAGATCTCCGGGGTGAGCCGGGCCAGCCGCATGCCGCGCAGCGCCAAGCCCGCGCCCTCGATCTCGCTGATGATCTGCCCCACCTGGCAGGCCTTCACCGCGTTGGGCTTGATGATGCCAAAAGTGCGCTCGATGGCCATGGTCTTTCTCCGGAATTGAGGCTAGGTTGCTTAGGCCTTTGAAAAAAGGCTGGGCAGCGGGGTCTGCGGCAAAAGCCGCGCGAAAGGCATGGGCAGGATAACATTGGTGGCCGGCCGGGGTCGACGCTTCGTGGTCATTTCGTCTTCAAATCGTAATTAATTAATAATAATGGAGTTTCCCCCGGCGCGCCGAATTTACCACCAATGCTGGGAAAATTCGGCCTTCGAAGGTACAATCGAGAGCTTGACGCGATTGGATTCCAGCATGCTTGAAAACCTCCTTAAGAAACTCATTGGCTCAAAGAACGATCGCGAGCTGAAGCGACTGTGGGCCAAGGTCCAGTCGATCAACGCCCTGGAACCGGGAATCCAGGCGCTCAGCGACGACGAGCTCAAGGCCAAGACCCCCTATTTCAAGGAACTTCTGGCCCAGGGCGCCACCCTGGAGGAGATCCTTCCGGAAGCCTTCGCGGTGGTGCGGGAAGCCTCCCGGCGCGTGCTGCGCATGCGTCATTTTGATGTTCAGCTCATCGGCGGCATGGTCCTCCACGGCGGAGCGGTGGCGGAGATGAGGACCGGCGAGGGCAAGACCCTCACCGCGACCCTGCCCCTGTACCTCCACGGGCTGGCCGGCCGCGGCGCCCACCTGGTGACGGTGAACGACTACCTGGCCCGGCGCGACGCCGAATGGATGGGCCGGCTCTACAACTGGCTGGGCCTGTCGGTGGGGGTGATCCAGCACGGGCTTTCCGACGACGAGCGGCGCGAGGCCTACGGCTGCGACATCACCTACGCCACCAACAACGAGATCGGGTTCGACTACCTGCGCGACAACATGAAGTGGTCGCTGGAGGAGTTCACCCAGCGCGGCTTCATCTTCGCCATCGTCGACGAGGTGGACTCGATCCTCATCGACGAGGCCCGGACCCCGCTGATCATCGCCGGGTCCAGCGAGGAGGACACCTCCAAGTACTTCCGCATCGACGCGGTGGTGCCCAAGCTGGTCAAGGACGTGGACTACAAGGTGGACGAAAAGGACCGGCAGGTGAGCCTCAGCGATGACGGCATCCGCCACGCCGAGCAGCTGCTGGGCGTGCCCAACCTCTACGATCCGTCCGCCATCGAGACCCTGCACGGCATCAACCAGGCCCTGCTGGCCCACAACCTCTACAAGCGGGACGTGGAGTACATGGTCAGGGACAAGGAGGACGGCAAGGGCCTTGAGGTGGTCATCGTCGACGAGTTCACCGGGCGCATGATGCCGGGACGCCGCTGGTCCAACGGCCTGCACCAGGCCATCGAGGCCAAGGAAGGGGTGGAGGTCAACGCCGAGAACCAGACCCTGGCCACGGTGACCTTCCAGAACTTCTTCCGGATGTACAAGACCCTCGCCGGCATGACCGGCACCGCCGAGACCGAGGCCCGGGAGCTGCTGCAGATCTACAAGCTGGAAGTGGTCATCGTCCCCACCAACATGCCGATGATCCGCACCGACTTCGCCGACACCGTCTACTCCACCAAGGCAGGCAAGAAGAAGGCCATCGTGGAGGAGATCAAGGAGCTGCACGCCAAGGGCCAGCCGGTGCTGGTGGGCACCGCCAGCATCGAGAGCAGCGAGGACCTTTCCGACGCCATGAAGAAGGCCCGGATCCCCCACGTGGTGCTCAACGCCAAGCACCACGCCAAGGAGGCGGAGATCATCGCCCAGGCCGGGCGCAAGGGCGCAGTCACCATCGCCACCAACATGGCCGGCCGCGGCACCGACATCGTGCTGGGCGGCAACCCCGAAGGCATGGCCCGCATGGAGGCCCGCAAGAAGGAGATCGACCTCTACGACCAGGACGGCAAGGAGACTCCCGAATTCCTCGCCCTGGTGGCGCAGATGGCCACCCAGACCGAGGCGGAGAAGCACGAGGTCATCGCCGCCGGCGGCCTGCACATCCTGGGCACCGAGCGCCACGAGAGCCGGCGCATCGACAACCAGCTGCGCGGCCGGTCCGGCCGCCAGGGCGACCCCGGCACCAGCCGCTTCTACCTGAGCCTCGAGGATGACCTGATGCGCATCTTCGGCGGCGACCGGATCAAGAGCATGATGTCCACCCTGGGCATGGTCGACGACGAGCCCATCGAAGCGGGCATGGTCACCCGGGCCATCGAGCGCTCCCAGAAGCGGGTGGAGGCCCACCACTTCGAGGTGCGCAAGCACCTGCTGGAATACGACGACGTGATGAACAAGCAGCGCATCTTCTTCTACGGGCTGCGCTGCGAGATCCTCAAGGGCAACACCAAGGAGTACGTGCTCCGCATCGCTTCGGAGATCGTCGAAGGGCTGGTCCACGACTACCTCCCGGAAAAGGGCCTGCGCGACATGGAGGGCTTCAAGGAGCGTTTCGAGCAGCTGTTCGCCCTGGCCGGTGTGGACCTGGAGGCCATCGGCGCCATGGCCATGGGCGAGGCCGTCGAGTCCCTCGCCAAGATCGTCCAGGACGCCTACCAGGACAAGGAGACCCGCCTGGGCAGCGACCGCATCCTGCGGGACTACGAGCGCTGGGCCATCCTGCAGATCATCGATTCGGCCTGGAAGCGCCACCTGCTGGTCATGGACCACCTGAAGGAGGCCATCGGCTTCCGCGGCTACGGCCAGAAGGATCCCCTGGTGGAGTACAAGCGCGAGAGCTACGACTACTTCGAGCAGATGCGCTTCGGCTACGAGGACGAGATCATCAGCTACCTGTACCGGGTGGAGCCGCAGCCCGCCTATGTCCCCGAAGACGACGGCCGGTTCCGGGAGCCCGAGGAGCTCCACGAACTGGGCCCCAACGAGTCGGGCGCCCTGTCCGAGATGGGGCTGTCCGGAGACACCGTGCAGCGGGTCATGCGCTTCAGCGCCGGCGGCATCGAGAACGATTAGCCTTACCGAGGCGTCCTTGTCCCGCCCATCGCGCCTTCCTGTTTCGTCCGGGTCCCATAGCGGTGCGCCGACCCATCGGTGCGTGAACCTCTTGGATCGTCCTCGCTACGCTGCGGGCGCTCCAAGAGTTCACGCTGGCCTTCCCCGCCTGGTTTTTGTATTCGTCGCCAGTCATTGGAAGACGATTCGCGGCAACCATTCCGGGACCCGGGGCCTTTAGGATCAGACCAGCGCCACCTTTGCCATTGAACCGCAACCTGGAATTTAGGCGGGGAAGGCCAGCGTGAGAACTTGGCTCGCGCGCAGGCGGCGGAGCCGCCGAGCACGTGCCAAGGCTCTCACGCACCGGTGGGTCGGCGCACCGCTACGGGATCCGAACGAAACGAGAAGGCGCGATGGGCGGGACAACGGATGCCCCGGTTGGGTTAGTCACCACCGCCAGTGCGCCGCCAGCTTCCAGCCCTCGAAGGGGGGCAGGGTGATGCACTGGCCCCCGGCGCACACCTCCCCGCCCCGCAGCCGGCCGGCGGAGCAGTCCACGTAGGAGCCCTTGCGGAAGTTCACCCGGACGCCTCCGTAGAACAGCCGGGTGGCTTCGAACACCGCCACTGAGGTGCGCTGCTGCATCAGGTAGACCGCGAACCGGGGCGAGCGGCCCACCTGGACGGTGAGGTCGGTCTCCTCGTAGGGGTCGGAGCCGGGCGGGCGGTTGCGCTTGTCGCGCAGGGTGAGGTCGAGGCTCCACAGGGGGGTGAGGCGCCAGGTGAGGGTGGCGTCGGTGCGCTTTTCCAGGAAGAACACGGTCTTCAGGCCATAGGTCCAGGCCAGGTCCAACCGGTCGAACCCGTCCTGGAGCTTGAAGCCGCCGAAGACATTGTGCCCCGCGAAGTTCTCGTCCCGGTACGCGCCCGCGCTGCCGAACAGCGTCAGGTCGGGATCCGGGAAGGAATACTGGGCGTACAGCCGCTGGCCGGCGCCGTCGTACTGGTCGTTCTTCTCGGTGTCCCGGTCCGCCAGGGGCGGGTTGTTCAACCCGTTGTCGAAGTTCTTGTAGTTCTTGGTTTCCGCCATCAGGACCCAGGCCTGGTGATGGAAGGAGAGGTTGCCGTAGGCGCCGTCGCCCTTCCGTGGGTCCACCAGGGTGGGGAAGAGGGCCGGCTGCTGGTCGGGGAAATCCATGTGGGCCCGCTCCGCGTAGTAGCTGAAGCCCCCGGGCAGATCCTGGCCGGACAGGCTGGCCGAGCGGCACAGGCGACGGCCCACCGGGGGGCCGAAGCGCGGCAGGCGCTCATCCCGGACGCTGCTGGCGCGGATCCCGACCCGGTTGCCCGGCAGCACTTCCACCGTCGCCTCCCCGCCCTCCACCCACCAGCTCTGGTCCTGCTTCTCGGTGGTGACGGAGCCGTTGAGGGCGTGCAGTTCCAGCCGCCCGCTCCGGTAGCGCGCGTCGCCCCCGTCGATGGTGTTGAACATGAGGATGGCCGGATTCTGGATGACCGAAAGCACCAGGCCCCGCCCGAGCATGGTGTTGAAGTCGCCCGCCTGGAGGTTCCAATGGGCGGCATCGAACTTGATGTACTTCTTGTAGATCCGGCTGGTGCCCTGGTTCAGGGTGATGTTCGGATCCTGCTGGTAGAAGTCCACGTCGCGCACCGTGAGCTCGCCGGTCCAGGGGCCCAGGTTGCCCACCAGGGAAAGGCCATACTGGTACTGGCTGTCGCGCCGCGCCGGCGGCCCGAAGGCGCGGGGGCCGGTGGCCAGGAGGTTGTGGAGGTAGAGCAGGTCGGTGGTGGCCTCCAGGGTGAAGTCCTGGGTTTCCTCCGCCCAGGCCCCCGTTGCGGCCAGGGCGGCAAGCAGGAGGGCCCGGGGCTTCACTGAAGGAGCTTTTCCACCACCGAGAACAGCGCCCGCTCGTCCCCGGGCAGGTAGCCGCTGTGGTTGTAGGCCAAGGCGCCCTGCCGGTCGATGACCACGGTGTACGGGACGCTGCCCTCGGGGTTGAACACCCGGCACACGCTGGCCTCGGGGTCCAGCAGCACGGTGAAGGTGAACCCGCGGCCCTGCACGTAGGGACGCACATCGGCCATGGTCCGCCCGTCGTCAATGGTCACCGCCAGCACCAGCACCTGTGGGTACTTGACCTGCAACGCCTGGAGCTTCTTCAGGGATTTCGTGCACGGTCCGCACCAGGTGGCCCAGAAATCCAGGACGATCACTTGTTTCTTCAAGTGTTCCACCAGCCGGAACGGGGAGCCGTCCAGCTGCTTCAGACTGAACGAGGGCACCGTGCCGGCGGCCATGGGTGCGCACAGGACCAGGGCCAGGATGGCGGGAGCGAAGGGCCGAAGCATGGGCCAGGCTCCTAGTGGGCCAGCAACGCCTGGATCTTGGCCGTCACCGCCGCCTGGTCGAGGCCCCCCTGGATGTACTGGACCTTGAAGTTCCGGTCGATGATCACCAGGGTGGGGAAGCCTCCGGTGACGCTGACGTAGGCGGATTCCGCGGCCCCGCTGGAGGTTCCGCTCTGGTCGTTCATCACCGGCAGGGTCAGGCTATACTCGCTGGCCCACTGCTTCAGCCCGGCCTCGGTGACCTGGGCGCCGTTGGCGTCCTCGGACAGGCAGGTGACGGCCACCAGGCCCTTGGGGCCGTAGGTCTTATACAGGTACTGGACGGCCGGGGCATCCTGCTGGCAATAGAAACACCACATGGCCGAGATATCCAGCAGGATGACCTTGCCCTTGAACTGGGACAGGCGGATGGCCGAGCCGCTGGCGTCGATGCCCTGGAGGTCGGTGGCCGGCTGGCCCACCTGCTGGGGCGGCGCGCTCTCCCCGGTTGCCGGCGCGGCCTGGGGGACCGGGGAAAACCCCGCACCCTGCGCGGAACCTGTTGCGAAAGGAACCAGGGCCGCCAGCAGGCAGACCGGCCGGAGCTCCGTGGGAAGCCATTTTGTCGAACGCATGTTTTTTCTCCTGAGCCTTTGGATGCAGCCGGGGGGCCCGGCGTCTTGGCCTTGCCGGTTTTTAATTCACCGGGGACCGCAGGGCCTGGTTCCCTGCTGACATTTGCCCGGCTTTGTGGTTCGCTAGAGCCATGGAACTGGTGATCGTGACGGGACTTTCCGGGGCAGGGCGGCGCTCAGTGCTGGGGGCCCTGGAGGACGCCGGATGCACGGCCCTGGACAATGTCCCCGCCCGGCTGCTGGAACCCCTGCTGGAACTGGAGGCCAAGCTCAATCCCAGCCGGCCCCGGCTGGCGGTGGGCATGGACAACCGCCACCCGGAATTCGCCGCGGAACTGGAACCGCTCGTGGACCGGCTCATGGACAGCAGCATCCCGGTCTATGTGGTGTTCGTGGAGGCCAACGACGACGTGCTCCTGCGCCGTTTCTCCGAATCCCGGCGCCCCCATTTCCTGGCCCAGGACGGGGGCGTGGCCGCGGCCATCGCCCGGGAGCGGGAGCTGCTGGAGCCGGTGCGGGCCATGGCCAGCGCCATCATCAACACCAGTTCCCTGACCCTGTCCCAGCTGCGCCAGCGCATCACCGAGCTGCTGCCCGACCTGCCGGTCTCGGGCACCACCCTGCGCCTGATCAGCTTCGGCTTCAAGAATGGCACGCCGGTTGAGGCGGACATGGTGCTGGACGCCAGGTTCCTGCCCAACCCCCACTACGTGGCCGAGCTGCGGGAACTCACTGGCAAGGACGCCCCGGTGCGCGACTTCCTGCTCAATTCCGACGTGTTCTCCACCTTCCTCGCCCTCACCGAGAACTGGGTGCTCTGGGCCTGGCCCTTCATCCAGCAGGAAGGCCGGGCCTACCACAACATCGCCATCGGCTGCACCGGAGGCCAGCACCGCAGCGTGGCGCTGGTGGAGATCCTGGCCCAGCGCCTGCGCCGGGACATTCCCAAACTGGTGCTGGTGCACCGGGAACTGAAGGACTGAACCGGTTACGCTTGAACCATGGCGCGTTCCAAGACCTCCCTCCGGCTCCTCATGGCCACGGCTGTCCTCAGCCTCCTGCCGCTCTCGGGGCTGTGGCTCTGGCTGGGCCAGGGCCCCCTCGGCGCCCCGGCCACGGTGCTGGTGAAGCGGGGGGCCACCGTGGACGCCATGGCTGACCAGCTTGAGCAGGCGGGGGTCATCCGCTCCGCCGCCCTGTTCAAGCTGTGGGCCCGGGCCCGCAGGCTGCAGCTGATCCGCGGCGAGTACACCTTCGATCCCCGCGCCAGCCTGGCGGAGGTGGCCGGCAAGCTCAGGCGGGGGGAGATCCACTTCACCAACGTCACCGTGCCGCCGGGCAGCCACGCCTGGGCCATCCAGCACCGCTTCAGGGACTTCATTCCCGAGGAGGTGTTCTGGACGCTCTGGAAGAGCCCGCGCCTGGCCAGCGCCTGTGGTTTTCCGGAGGCCGAAAGCCTCGAAGGCCTGGTCATGCCCGCCACCTACCGGGTGAACCATGCCCAGGAACCCGAAGAGATATTCCTGATGCTGGCGGAGACCTTCCGGGACAAGGTGCGGCCGGTGCTGGAGGGGGGCGTGCTGCCGCCCTACAAGACCCTGATCCTGGCCAGCCTGGTGGAGAAGGAGACCTCGGTGCCGGAGGAACTGCCCCGGGTGGCCGGGGTCTACGCCCAGCGCCTGCGCATCGGCATGCGCCTGCAGTGCGACCCCACCTCCCTCTACGCCCGCTGGGTGAGCGGCGACCTGCGCTTCACCGGCCCGGCCCCCGAGGACATCCACCGGGCGAGCCGGTTCAACACCTATGAGGTCGCCGGGTTGCCTCCCACCCCCATCGCCAGCCCCAGCGTCGCCTCCATCGAGGCGGCCAAGGCACCGGACCTGAGCCCGGATCTGTACTTCGTGGCCACCGGCAAGGGCGGCCATTCCTTCGCCCCCAGCCTGGAGGAGCACAACCACAACGTGAGCATCTACCGGCGGGAGCTGCGCAAGAAGAAAGCGACTAATGTAACAGCGGTGGGACCGCCCACTCGATCCGCTCGCTCTACGTCCCCCCGCACCCCCACTTCATGGCCGGGCGGAGCCCGGCCATGAAGTCTAAGATCCGGATCGACCTGCTGCTGGTCCAGCGGGGCCTGTGCGCCACCCGGGCCAAGGCCCAGGCCCGGGTCATGGCGGGCGACGTGCTGGTGGCGGACCGTCCGGTCACCAAGGCCGGCGCCCTGGTGCCGGAGGACGCGGCCCTGCGCCTGCGCGGCGAGGGCCTGCCGTTCGTGAGCCGGGGCGGCCTCAAGCTGGACCACGCGCTCACCGGGTTCCACCTGGACCCCGCCGGCTGGGTCTGCTTCGACGCCGGGGCCAGCACCGGCGGGTTCACCGACTGCCTGCTGCAGCGCGGGGCCGCCCGGGTCTACGCGGTGGACGTGGGCACCAACCAGCTGGACTGGCACCTGCGCAGCGATTCCCGGGTGGTCTCCATGGAGCAGGTGAACCTGCGCTACTGGGACCCGTCCCGGATCCCCGAATCCTGCCGGCTGCTGGTGGCGGACCTGAGCTTCATCTCGCTCCGGCTGGTGATCCCCCCGCTCATCCCCTCCCTGGCCCCGGGCGCCGACGCGGTGCTGCTGGTCAAGCCCCAGTTCGAGGCCGGCCGGGACGAGGTGGGCTCGGGCGGGATCGTGCGGGATCCGGAAACCCACCTGCGGGTGCAGCGGGAGATCTGGAACTTCTTCCAGGGCACCGCGCTCAAGCCCCTGGCCCTATGCGAAAGCCCCATCCTGGGGGGCGAAGGCAACAAGGAATTCCTCATGCATTTGCGTTTGGAAACGGCCAGAATAGCTTCCACAGGAGAACCGTCATGAAAATCGGATTCATCGGCCTGGGCATCATGGGCAAACCCATGAGCCTGAACTTGATCAAGGCGGGGTACCAGCTCGTGGTGCTGGACCTCAACGCGTCCGCGGTGGCCGAGCTGGTGGCCGCCGGGGCCGAAACCGCCGGAAGCCCCCGGGAGGTGGCGGAGCGGACTGAGGTCATCATCACCATGCTGCCCAATTCGCCCCAGGTGAAAGAGGTGGTCCTGGGCGAGCGGGGTGTCCTGGAGGGCGCCCGCAAGGGGTCGGTGGTGATCGACATGAGTTCCATCGCGCCGCTGGTGAGCCGCGAGCTGGCCGCGGAGCTGGCCGGGCACGGGGTGGACATGCTGGACGCGCCGGTGAGCGGCGGCCAGCCCAAGGCCATCGACGGCACCCTTTCGGTCATGGTCGGCGGGCCCCAGGAGGTGTTCGACCGGTACTACCCGGTCATGAAGGCCATGGCCGGATCGGTGGTGCGCACCGGAGACATCGGTGCCGGCAACGTCACCAAGCTGGCCAACCAGATCATCGTGGCGCTCAACATCGCCGCCATGGCCGAAGCCCTGGTGCTGGCCACCAAGGCCGGCGTGGAGCCGGAGCTGGTGTGGCAGGCCATCCGCGGCGGGCTGGCCGGCAGCACCGTGCTGGACGCCAAGGCGCCCCTGGTCATGGACCGCAAGTTCCAGCCCGGCTTCCGCATCAACCTGCACATCAAGGACCTGGCCAACGTGCTGGAGACCTCCCACCAGCTCGGCGTGCCCCTGCCCCTGACCGCGTCGGTCATGGAGATGATGCAGGCGCTGAAGACCGACGGGCAGGGGGATGCGGACCACTGCAGCCTCGTGCGCTACTACGAAAAGATGGCCCAGGTGGAGGTGCACCGGAAGGCCTGATTAGCGTTGCGAAAAAATCTGTCGATGGCAGGATCGAGTGCCGTCCCCTCGTCTCCACGCCAGAGCGGGTCCGCACGGGCGGCCATCCAGCCAAGTCCCGCGGCGACGGCTAGGCAGTGGGATCATGCAGAAGCTTGTACTGGCAATCGGGGCAGATCCCATGGGTCCAGGTGGTGCCGGTGTGATTGCTGATATAGGCTGCCAGCCCCTCCCAGTAACCCTGATCATTGCGGACTTTCTGGCACCAGGCGCACATGGGCAGCAGCCCCTGTAATTCAGTGACATCTGCCAAGGATGTCCGCAGTAGCTTGACCAGTGCGCATTCCCGCTCATAGAGCTGTTTAATGCGCAGGTGGGTGCGAACCCGGAGCTGTATGAGTTCAGGGTTTGCCGGCTTGGAGATGTAGTCGACGGCGCCCAGGGCCAGGCCCTGGGCCTCGGGGATGGCCTGATCCAAGACCGTCAGGAAGATGATCGGGATCGACTCGAGCCTGGGATCGGCTTTGAATCTGCGACAAACCTCATACCCGTCCATTCCGGGCATCACCACATCAAGCAGCACCAGGTCAGGCATTCGATGAGCAACCACTTCCAGAGCCTTTTGGCCATCGGGAGCGACGAGGATGGTGAATTCAGGCCCAAGGCATTCAGCCACGAATTCCAATTCCGAGGGTGAATCGTCCACGATGAGGAGGGTGGGCTTCTTGACGGCGGGTTCTTCGGCCGTTGCCAGGCTCGCCAGACTGATATCCCCGCAAGGGGTCGACCCCCTTCCGACCTTATTGCGCCCCGAGCGTTTGGCCTGATGCAGGCTCTTGTCCGCCCATTCAGCCAACGCCAAAGGGGAGTCCTCCTGGCATGGGATCGACGCTGCCAGGCCAATGCTGATGGTCACATGCTCGGCAAACGAAGAGCGGGGATTGGGGATGTTCAAGGCTTCAACAGCCACCCGGAGTTGTTCCCCCACCTTGCACGCGCCTTGCACGTCGCATACGGGCAGGATGGCGGCGAAGGCCCCGCCATCGTACCTGGCCAGGAAGTCCTGTGGACGCAGCAGTGATCCCCTCAAGGAATGGGCGATTTTGCGCAGGCAATCATCGCCGGCCTCATGCCCTTGGTTCTCATTGAACTCCTTGAAACAGTCCACATCGAGGATGAGAAGGGCCAGCGGATAGTGCCCTCGCGAAGCCCGCTTCCACTCCGTTTCCAGGTAATGGTCGAACGCCTTCCGGTTGGGAACGCCTGTAAGGGCGTCGACGGAAACCAGCGATTCAAGGAGTTCGGCGCGTTGCTTGAGCCTGATCTGGGTTCGCACCCTGGCGCAAACCACCAGCGGTTCGATGGGTTTTGCGATGTAGTCCACGCCGCCGGCGGCGAAGCCCCGTTCCTGATCCTGCGCCTCCTCCCGCACCGTGAGAAAAATCACGGGGATGTCCTGGGTATGCGGGTTCGCCCGCAGCCGTTCGCAGACCTCATAGCCGTCCATTCCGGCCATCACCACGTCAAGAAGGATGAGGTCGGGTTTCTCGCCGGATTGAACGCGTTGCAGCGCCTCGGCCCCATCGACGGCCTGCTCGATCCGATTGTCCTTGCCCAGGACCTGACCCAATATCTCAACGGTAGCGGGTGAATCATCCACAATCAGCACGAGTGGTTTCAAACCGGCCATGGTCATCCTTGCGCTCCCCCCAAACCTGTTCAGAATGGCAATGCGCAGGCGATCCGCTCGAGGGCGACCTTTGCCTGGGAATACCGGAAGTTCTGAACCTGCCCGAACAGGTCATCCAGCGTGGGCTCGTCCACATAGCCCGTCAAATCCACCCGGATCTCGTCCTGGAGCGCTCGAGGAACATAGGCCGAATTCTCCAGAAGGGTTCGAGCTTGTCCAAGGAGTCGTCGGGTCCGCCCTGGCTCGTGGGGGGTGCCTTCCTGCAAGGGGCCCAGAGGCTCCGGAATGGCCCGGAGGGCGCTCAGCACCTCCTCGAGGGCATCCTCGAAGGGCTTCCGGGTTGCCAGGGGCAGGGCAGCGCGAAGTTCGCCTTCAAGCTGGCCGGACAGTCGCTGGAGCTTGGCCGCGCCGATCGTCCCAGCGTGCCCTCGGAGGGTATGCAGCAACCTGACGGCCTCTTCCTTGCCGTTGGCTGAAAGGCAGGCCCCGAGCTTCTGGTCCAGATCGTGATGGTCCCGAAGGAAGTTCATCATGGCGCGGTGCAGGAGGGGCAGATCCCCGCCCATCCGCCTGGCGGCAGACTCCAGGTCCAGGCCGGAACGGGGGGCATCGTCCGGCTCTTCAGGCCGCCCCATCCGCGTCTTCGGCGGTTCGGCATGGGGAATGTGCCGGAGTAAAGTGGAGACCAGTTCCTGGATGCAAATGGGCTTGGGGATATGGTCGATCATGCCTGCGGCGGCGGTGGCGCTCCGGTCCTGAATCAGTCCTGCTGCCGTCATGGCAATGATAGTCAGTCCCTCTTTGCCTTCCTGCGCATGAATCCGCTCCGCCGCTTCGAACCCGTCCATGACCGGCATCTTCCAATCGATGAGGAACAATTCGAAGGGGTTGCCAGACTGGACGCCGTCGAGCTTCATGGTGAGCGCCTCCTTGCCTGTATGTGCCGCGGAAACCGGGAAACCCCAACTGGCAAGTAATTCACTCAGAGCCACCAACGCCGACTCCTGATCGTCCACGATCAGGGTCCGCATTTTTTTAAGGTTTCCGGCAAAAGCCCCCAGGGTCGGGTCCTTGGCAGGGCTCAACCTGACCGTGAAGGTGAAGGTGCTGCCCTCTCCCAGGACACTTTTGACGTGCAGGGTGCCCCCCATCCGTTCCACCAGGCGGCGGCTGAGAGCCAGGCCAAGCCCTGTCCCACCGAACCTGCGGGTGGTGGAAGCATCGGCCTGGGAAAAGGGCTTGAACAACCGTTTCATCTGGCCGGGGGTCATGCCGATGCCGGTGTCCCGGACCGAAATCCTCAGGGGCACCTCCTTGGGATTCTTGTTCAGCGCGTGGATCTGGACCCGGACTTCCCCATGTTCGGTGAACTTCATGGCGTTGCCCACCAGGTTGTTCAGCACTTGGCCGAGCCGGTGGGCATCTCCGTTGAGCATCCTGGGAACCTGGGGCAGCCCCTCGAAAACCAGCTCGATATCCTTGTTTTCGAAAGCGCCAGGGAACATCCCCGCGATGGAGTGCAGCAGTTCGTCCAAGGAAAAGTCCCTGGCCTCCAGTTCGAGTTGGCCCGCCTCCAGTCTGGAGTAGTCAAGCACCTGGTTGATGATGCCGAGCAAGCCCACGGAGGAAGAGCGCACCTTCTTCAGGTAATCCGACTGCTGAGGGTTGAGCTCTGAATCCAGGACCACCTGGGTGAGTCCCAGGATCGCGTTCAAGGGCGTGCGGATCTCGTGGCTCAGGTTGGACAGGAAGTCGAACCTGGCCCGGTCAAGTTCCTGAAGTCGGACATTCATGCGGGTGAGCCCGGCCTCCCGAACCCCGGACTCCTGCATGGCCGCCTTCAACCCCCGGTTGGCATCCTGCAACTCTGCCGACTGGTGGCGGACCTCCGCCTCCGCTGTCGCCAACGATTCGGACCGCCTTTTCGGGGAGCGCGGCAACGCGACCGCGGCCCATTCAGGGACATTCACGGTATCCGTGATGTCCTCGAAATTGTGCAGGATGTGAGAAAGGGTTCCATCGGCCCCGAGCACAGGGGTGTTGACCGGGCTCCAATACCTCGTTTTGGTATCTTCACAGCCATTCCTGGGTGGAATGTCAATTCCCACCACGCCCATGACATCCGCCACCTTGTCCCGCATCACCTGTGCCAGAGAGGTCCGCAGCTCGCCGGCGAAGACCGCCTTGGGATCGTTCGGATCGTCACGGAACACATCGAAGATGCTGCGTCCGACAAGCTCCTCGCGCCGGGTGCAGGTCGCATCCAGGTAGCGGTCGTTCACTGCGGCAACCGGGAAATGTACATCTGCCTGAAGGATGACGGCAGGATGCGGGCACGCTTCGAACGCGGCTTTGAAGTCCACAGAAGGACTGGCCGCCGAAGGGGGGGCTTCCAGCATATTCTTTGGGTGATTTTTCATCATCATGCATCCACAAACCCTTTGGTTACATTGATTGTGTTACTGTGACCGCTATTGCAAATTCATCTATGCTCATGGCCCCAACCATCGACCCGACGGACGCGGACCCTGCGCCAGTTCAAGCCGTTTTAAGCACCACCTGCTCCACGGGCCACCTCGGGCTGGCATGGGCCGTCAGTGCCGGGTAACCCATGTAGAAGACCAAGGTTGGCTGCCAGGTGGGGTCGCCGGTGATTTCGGCCAGCAGGCCCGCCTCTCGGGCCGGTTTCCCCAGGGCCTTTTCGTGGTCGATCATTTCCACCGCCTCGTTGCAGGGCCGCCCGGCCAGCCCGTGAACGGTGGCCAGCAGATGCGCCCCGCCCGGAGACATTGTTCCCGGTCATAGCGGTCACGCACGGCGATGATGCCGATCAGCGGCGCGCTGGACATCAGGTCGGCATAGCCGCGCCTGGCCCCGCTCGCCGCGGCCCGCCGCAGCATCCACGCGGGCATCATCTTGGCTGCGCCGGTCATGAAGGAGGGCAGCCCGAAGGCCTCCACGGTAAGGCCGTCACGATGTTCCTGGACCTCGTTCCAGCTGAGCCGGAGCCAGCGTTCGTTGTCGCGGATGATCTCCGGGTCGGAATAGAGTTCGAGGTTGGCGGCGGAGCTCAGGTCCACCATCCGCTTCCGGTCCGCTTCGGCGGTACGGAGAAAAAACCGGACATCCGGTTCGTCGCTGGTCAGGTGGCCCAGGGCGTCCATGAATGGGGGAGGGAACGGCCGGTGCGGGAGGTAGGGGCCGCGGTTGGTGTGGCGCCGCGGGATGGCTTCGTAAAGGTCGTCCAGTTCCTGGATGCAGCGGCTGATTTCCACCCGCGCCACCCGCGATGAGGAAGGTGACAACCCCGGCACCCTTCAAGAACGATCTGCGCTGCATGGAGCACTACCTAGCTCATCATGCTCCCGGTTTCCAGGAACCGCTTGTGGAATTCGAAAGCCCGCCCCAGGGTCACCGGGGTGTGGCGGGAGCCGTTGCGCAGGCCTTCCTCCAGGTAGTCCAGGAGCAGCGGACGGTAGTCGGGGTGGGCACACTTCTCGATGATCTCCCTCGCACGCCGCTCGGGGCCCATGCCGCGCACGTCGGCCAGGCCCTGCTCGGTGACGAAGACCATGGTGTCGTGCTCGGTGTGGTCCACGTGGGTGACCATGGGCACGATGGAGGAGATGGCGCCGCCCTTGGCCGTGGACGGGGTCATGAAGATCGGCAGGAAGGCGTTGCGGGTGAAGTCCCCGGAGCCGCCGATGCCGTTCATCATCTTGGTGCCCATGACGTGGGTGGAATTGACGTTGCCGAAGATGTCCATCTCCAGGGCGGTGTTCATGGCGATGATGCCCAGGCGCCGGGCCAGGCCGGCGCTGTTGGAGATCTCCATCTGGCGGATCACGAACTTGTCCCGCCAGGCGTCCATGTTGGCCTTGAACAGGGTCTGGCAGGCCGGGGACAGGGTCATGGCGGCCCCGGAGGCCACCACCAGCTTGTCGTTCAGCAGCAGCTGGACCACGGAGTCCTGCATCACTTCGGTGAAGATCGACACCGGCGGCTGGGCCGGATCGCTGGCCATGCTGCCGAGCACCGCGTTGGCCACGTTGCCCACCCCGGACTGGTAGGGCTGGTCGCCGTTGAGCCGGCCCAGCTTCTTTTCGCGCTTGAGGAATTCCAGGATGTGGCTGGCGATGGTCTTGGAAGCCTCGTCGGGTTCCCGGAAGGCGCCGCTGCGGTCCGCCAGGTTGGTCTCCACGATCGCCATGATCTTGGCCGGATCCACCTGCACGTAGTCGGTGCCGATGCGGTCCCCGGCATGGAGCAGGGGGATGGTCTGGCGGTTGGGCATGTCCTCGGGGATGTAGACATCGTGGTAGCCCTTCAGGCCGTGCCCGTAGAACGCATTGAGCTCGATCAGGATCCGGTCCGCGGTCTGCAGGTAGGAAGCGGAGGCGCCGCCGGAGGCCGACAGGTAGATGCGCCCGTCCGCCGTGACGTCCACCGCCTCCACCAGCGCCACCGTGGGCTTGGGCAGGAAGCCCCAGCGGACCATCTGGCCCACGTGGGACAGGTGCATGTCGGTGAACTCGATCTCGCCCGCGTTGATGCCGGCCCGCACATCGGCGTTGGACTGGTAGGGCAGCCGGCGGGACAGGGCCTTGGCCCGGGCCAGGACCCCGTCCAGTTCGTCGCCGGTGCTGGCGCCGGTGTACAGGGAAACCTGGAACGGCAGGCCCGCCTCGTGCGCCTGGACCGCCCGCGCCGCCAGGGCCACGGGAATGACCTTCGGATAGCCGGAGGGCGTGAACCCGCTGGCGCCGATCACATCGCCATGGTGGATGAGTTCAGCGGCCTCCTGGGCCGTCATGGTTCGGGAAGCGAGCTTAGCGTTCATTTGGGCCTCGAATGAAGAGAGCGAATGCTTTTTATCGTGATTATTTTATCGAATATCGATGGGAAAGTCACCGGTAATCGGTCACAAATGGTCTGCTGTCATAAAATTAAGGGTGATTGCCGATATTCGATTGAAAAATATGCAGAATCAGGTTGTCCTTGTCGAATCCCATTGTGGGGCCTATGCTAGCAACGCGCACCCTGGTAGGTCCTCTGCCACGCAAGTCCCCAGGGTAATTTCCGACCCCCTCTTCCTGGAAGCGGGGGTCTTTCGTTTTGCCCAGGATCAACCGGTGCATGGGAGCCCTCAACAATCGTCCGGCCCCCGGGGTCCAACCCCTCGTGCGGCCCCATCCAGGCCCGCTGGCCGGGTCCGGGCTTTCCCGGCATCATGATCTGAGGCAAGGTCCTTTCGAGGCACTCCCATGGCAGACGCCCCCCTGATTCGCCTATCCGACATCAAGAAGTCCTATCAGATGGGCGACATGGAAGTGCGGGCCCTGGACGGGGTGACGCTGGATATCCACCGGGGCGAGTACGTCGCGATCATGGGGCCGTCCGGGTCGGGCAAGTCCACCATGATGAACATCATCGGCTGCCTGGACACGCCCACCAGCGGCGACTACCACCTGAACGGCAAGCTGGCTTCGGCCATGTCCGACGACGCCCTGGCGAGCATCCGCAACGAGGAGATCGGGTTCGTGTTCCAGACCTTCAATCTCCTGGCCCGCACCACGGCCCTGCAGAACGTGGAACTGCCGCTGATCTACGCCGGCATTCACGCCCGGGACCGGCACAGGCAGGCGCTGCAGGCCCTGGACAACGTGGGGCTGGCCCTCCGGGCGGACCACATGCCCAACCAGCTCTCGGGGGGCCAGCGCCAGCGGGTGGCCATCGCCCGGGCCCTGGTGAACAACCCTTCCATCCTCCTGGCCGACGAGCCCACCGGGGCCCTGGACACCAAGACCAGCGTGGAGATCATGAACCTGTTCGAGGAGCTGTTCCAGCGCGGCAACACCATCATCCTGGTGACCCACGAAGAGGACATCGCCCGCCACGCCCACCGAATCATCAAGCTGCTGGACGGCCAGGTCATCCACGACGAGCCCAACGTCCCCATCACCAGCGCGGAGCACCTGGCCAACCTCAGGATCTGATCAGCACCGCTGGATCACGTTTGGATCAAGCGTTCGGCTGGGCACAGCTGCCGTGATGGAGCAAGCTCCATAACGGCTGCTAGAGGTACAGCATCCACGACACCCCGAAGCGGTCCGTGACCATGCCGAAGCTGGAGGCGAAGAAGGTCCGGATCAAGGGCTGGCTCACCTTCCCGCCGTCGGACAGGGCCGTGAACATGCGCCGGGCCTCGGCCTCGTCGGCCGGGGTGAGGCACAGGGAGAACCCCTGGAACTCCGGCTGGCCCAGGCACGGGCCGTCGCTGGCCAGCAGCGAGGTGCCACCGATGCGGAAGCTGGCGTGCATCACCTTGTTCCCGGAACCGGGCGGCGCCATGCCGTGCTCCCGGGACTCGGGACTGTCCTTGAAGCGCATCAGCATCAATACCTCCGCGCCAAGGGCCTGGCGGTAGAACTCGACCGCCTCTTCGCATCGGCCATCGAAGAACAAGTAAGGTTGAACCTGCATGGCACCTCCGGAGGTGAAGAAAATACCCCTTAACCGGTTCATTTTACCATGTTTTTTCCATGCAAGTTCTTGGTCGTATTTAGCACCGGCAGGATGATGCAGGAGGGCAGGGCCGCGTTCCGGTAGACCCGGTGCTCGGCCCTGCGGAAGTCCTGGTCCCGGGCGTGATAGATGTCCATGAACACCTGGGGGTTGCGGTCCACCAGGGGAAACCAGGAGCTCTGGATCTGCACCATGATCCGGTGCCCCGGGCGGAAGGTGTGGCAGATGTCGTTCAGGGTGAAGGTCACCGGGGTGGGCTGGCCGGGGGCGAAGGGCTCGGGGGTCTCCAGGCTGCGGCGGAACTTGCCCCGCATCACCTCGGCCCGCACCAGCCGCTGGCAGCCGCCCAGGGTACCCCCCAGGTTGCCGCCGCCGGCCGGTTCAGGATCCCCGGCCTCGCCCGGAAGGACGTCGATGAGCTTCACCACCCAGTCGGCGTCGGTGCCGCGGGTGCTCACCTGGAGCCGGGCCTGGACCGGGCCGGCCACGGTGACCGCGGCGGTGAGGACGGGGGTCTGGTAGACCAGCACGTCCGGCCGCCGGGCGGCGAAGCGCTGGTCCTCCACCATGAAGGCCGAGGACACCTGGGCCTCGGTGCCGGCGGTGTAGGGCACCGGATGGGCGGGATCGCCCACGAACGCGTCCTCCCCGGAGGCCGCCCGGGGGGCCTGGAACCCCAGCCCGCCGCCCTCCTGGAGGTACAGGGGGGTGGGTTGGACCCCGGGCGGCGGCCAGGCGCTGAACCGGCGCCACTGGTTGGTCCCGGTTTCGAACACCAGGGCCTTGGGCAGACCGGGATCCGGCGCCCCCTTCAGGTGATGGCGGAAGAACGGCGCCTCCACCTGCGCCCGGTAGTACGCGGCGGTGGCGGAGCCGAACCGGGCATCGCCCAGCCGGTCGCCGTCGCCCTCGGACCAGCCGCCGTGGTCCCAGGGGCCCATGACCAGGACATCGCGCAGGGCGGCGCGCTGGTGCACCTGGAGGGTCCCGAACAGATCCTCCGGGTCGAACCAGCCGCCCACGGTGAGCACGGCGGGGCGGATGTCCTTGAGGTGCGGGCGCAGGTCCCGGGCCTGCCAGTAGGCGTCGTCGGCGCCGTGGGCCATCTCGTCGGTCCAGACCTGGACCTGGCCGTGGAAGAACCTCGCGTCGGCGTGGGGCAGGGGGCCCAGGTCCAGGAAGAACTGGTAGCCGTCGGGGTGGAACCGGGTGAAGGCGGGCGGTTCCGGCTCCAGGGACGTGGGCTGGGGCCGGGGCATGGCGTAGACGCCGTCGAACCAGAAGGTCTGAGCCAGGAACAGGGCGCCGTTGTGGTGGTCGTCGTCGCCGGCGAACAGGTCGGAGATGGGGGCCTGGGGCGAGACGGCCTTGAGCGCGGGATGGGCCCCCACCAGGGCGCAGGCGGCGTAGAACCCGGGGTAGGAGATGCCCCAGGCGCCCACCCGGCCGTTGTGGCCCGGGACCTGTTTCAGGATCCATTCGATGGTGTCCCAGGCGTCGGTGGCCTCGTCCACGCCCCGGCCGTCCAGCAGGGGCGTCATCTCCCGGAAAGCGCCCTCGCTCATCATCTTTCCGCGCACGTCCTGGTAGACGAAGATGAACCCGTCCCGGGCCAGTTCCTCGCTGGGACCCAACTGCTCGGGGAAGGCGTCCTCCCCGTAGGGGCCGATGCCGTAGGGGGTGCGGTTGAGCAGGACCGGGAAGGGCCCGGGTTCCCGGGGGGTGTAGATGGCGGTGAACAGCAGCACCCCGTCGCGCATGGGGATGCGCACTTCCTGCTTGCGGTAGTGGGCCTCCAGGTAGGCGACGCCCTGGGCCGGCAGCGGGAGGCAGGCCGCCAGGGCCAGCAGCCAGGGGCGCGGGTTCACGGCAGCACCGGCAGCACCAGGTGCGAGGGCAGCCCGGGGCTGTGGTACAGGTGCTCCTCGGCGGCGTGGAAGTCGGCCTCCCTGGCCTGGTAGATGTCGGTGAACACCTGGGGATTGCGGTCCATGAGCGGGAACCAGGAGCTCTGCACCTGCACCACGAGCCGGTGCCCTTTCAGGAACGTGTGGCAGACGTCGTTGAGGGTGAACTTGACCTCCGTGGGCCGGCCGGGCACGAACGGCTCGGGGTGCTCGAAACTTTCGCGGAACTTGCCCCGCATCGCTTCCCCCCGCACCAGCTGCTGATAGCCGGCCATGGGCGCGGCCCCGTCGGCCTCGGCCAGGTCCTCGGGGTAGCCGTCGATCACCTTCACCACCCAGTCCGAGTCGGTGCCGGAGGTGCTCACCCAGAGGTCCGCCTGGATCGGGCCGGCCAGGGTGAGGTCGGCCTTCAGCGGCTCGGTGCGGTACGAGAGCACGTCCGGCCTGCGCCCGGCGAAGCGCTGGTCGGCGGCCATGTATTCCCTGGCCATGCCGATGGTGATGCCATTGTAATAGGGCACCGGCCGGGCCGGGTCGCTGGGGTAGGCGTCGAAGCCGTCCTTGGCCGGCCGGGTGAATCCCAGCCGGGCCCGGGTCTCGAAGAACAGGTCCGTCCGCCGCAGGGTCCGGGGCGGCCAGGCGTCCATGGGCAGCCAGCGGTTGGCGCCGGTTTCGAACACGTAGGCCCTGGGCAGACCCGGATCCGGGGCGTCCTTGAGGTAGTGCATGAAGAAGGGGAATTCCATCCGGGTCTGGAAGAACTCCGAAGGGCTGCCGCCGAAGGTGACGGCGCCCAGGCTGGCGCCGGGCAGGTAGCTCCAGCCGCCGTGGTCCCAGGGGCCCATGACCAGCCGCTGGTCGGTGCCCGGGCTCTGCTCGGCCAGGGCCTGGTAGGTCTGCAGGGTGCCGAACAGGTTCTCCGCGTCGAACCAGCCGCCCACGGTGAGTACCGCCGGCCGGACGTCGCGCAGGTGCGGCCTCAGGTTGCGCACCTGCCAGTAGGCGTCGTAGGTGCCGTGGGCCATCACATCGTTCCAGAATGGGATGGCGCCCTTGAAGTAACGGGCATTGGCGTTGGCCAGGGGACCCAGGTCCAGGAAGAAGGCGTAGCCGTCGCGGGTGCCGTGGTGGAACGGCGGCGGCTCCTCGCCGGCGGGGTGCGGGCGGGACAGGCCGTACTCGGCGATGTAGTTGAACAGGTGCGGCAGCCAGAGGGCTCCGTTCCGGTGGAAATCGTCGCCCATGAACCAGTCCACGATGGGGCCCTGGGGCGAGACCGCCTTCATGGCCGGATGGGCGTCGATGAGGGCGGCGGCGGCATAGAAGCCGGGGTAGCTCACCCCCCATTGACCCGCACGGCCATTGTGGTTGGGCACGTGGCGCAGCAGCCACGCCACGGTGTCGAAGGTATCCGTGCTCTCGTCCACCTGGGCGGGGTCGCCAGTGTGGGGCAGGGCCGGGGTCATGTCCTGGAAGGTCCCCTCGCTCATCCGCTTGCCGCGCACATCCTGGTAGACGAAGATGAAGCCCTCCTGGCCGAACAGGGCGCAGGGGCCCAGGTCGTCCTTGACCTGGTCCGGGCCGTAGGGTCCCACCCCGTAGGGGGTCCGCTCCAGCAGGAACGGGTAGGGCCGCCCGTGGTCCCTGGGGGTGTAGATGGCCGTGAACAGCCGGGTGCCGTCGCGCATGGGCACCATGGCCTCCTGCTTGTCGTAATGGCTCCGCACGTAGGCGGCCCCCTGGGCCAGGAGCAGATTTCCGGCCAGGATCACCGCCGCCGCGCCGCCCATCCGCTTCAGCCCGATCCATGCTTTCATCCGATGCTCCGCCCCGCTTGAAGGTATTCTGTGAACATTACCTGGGAGCATACGGTGTTTGGAAAGATTCGGTACATCCACTTCGTCGGGATCGGCGGCATCGGCATGTCGGGCATAGCCGAGGTGCTGGTGAACCTCGGCTATCAGGTGAGCGGCTCCGACCTCAAGGAAAGTCCCACCACCCAGCGTCTGGCCAGCCTCGGGGTGCGGGTGACCATCGGCCACGACGGGAAATGCGTGGAGAACGCCCAGGTGGTGGTGATCTCCAGCGCCGTGAAGGGCAACAATCCGGAAGTGGTGGCAGCCAGGGCCGCCAAGGTTCCGGTGATCCCCAGGGGCGAGATGCTGGCGGAGCTGATGCGCATGAAGTACGGGATCGCCATCGCCGGCTCCCACGGCAAGACCACCACCACCAGCATGATCGCCCAGGTGCTCAGCCAGGGCGGCATCGACCCCACCATCGTCATCGGCGGCAAGCTGGGTGCCATCGGCAGCAACGCCAAGCTGGGCAAGGGGCCGTTCCTGGTGGCCGAGGCGGACGAATCCGACGGCAGCTTCCTGCTGCTCTCCCCCACCATCGGGGTCATCACCAACGTCGACCGGGAGCACCTGGACCACTACAAGAACCTGGGCGAGATCATGGACGCCTTCGCCCTGTTCGGCAACAAGGTGCCCTTCTACGGCTCGGTGTTCGTGTGCATGGACGACGCCAACGTGGCCGCCCTGCGACCCCGGCTCAAGCGCCAGGTGCGCACCTACGGCACCAATCCCCAGGTGGACCTGCGCGGCATGGACATCCGCATGGACGGGTGGCGCTCCCATTTCAAGGTGCGGGCCTACGGCCAGGACCTGGGCGAGTTCTCCCTGGGCATCCCGGGCCACCACATGGTGCTCAACGCCCTGGCCACCATCGGCGTGGCCCTGGAACTGGGCGTGGAGCGGGAGGTCATCCGCGCCAGCCTGGCCAACTTCACCGGCGCCGACCGGCGCTTCCAGAAGCGCGGCGAGCGCAACGGGGTGACCGTGGTGGACGACTACGGCCACCACCCCACCGAGATCGCCGCCACCCTGAGGGCCGCCCGCGCGGGATTCCCCGAACGGCGCCTGGTGGTGGCCTTCCAGCCCCACCGCTACACCCGCACCCAGGCGCTGCTGGAGGAATTCGGCCAAGCCTTCTTCGAGGCCGACCTGGTGCTGGTGACCGACATCTACGCCGCCAGCGAAGCGCCCATCCCCGGCCTCACCGGCCGCTCGGTGGTGGACGCCATCCTCGCCCACGGCCAGCGGGAGGCCATCTACGTGCCCCGGGTGGAGGACCTGGCCCAGGCGCTGGAGGACGCCACCCAGCCCGGGGACCTGGTGCTGACCCTGGGCGCCGGCAACATCACGTCTGTGGGCCCGGCCTTCCTGGACCTGACCTGACGACGAAGGCCCGGCGTCCGCCGGGCCTTCGCGCGGAACGGAATCCGGGCTACTTCATGTTCTTCTTGAAGGCAACCCAATCGGGCTCGCCGTCCTTCATATGGGCCTTGGCGAACTTGCCGTTCTCATTGAGGTCCTTGGCGCCCATCTTGACGTGGCAAGTGACGCACTTGGCATCGCCGATGCCATGGTCCTTGGCCTTCTGGACGAAGGCCGGCTTGGCCACGGCGGGAAGGGCCAGCGCCAGGGCGGCGGCGGCGAGCAGGAGGGTTGAAGTGTGGCGCATATTGCCTCCGGAAAAAGCCCACCCCGGCGGGGTGGGGGTCGTGGCGAACATCGAAGCATGAGGATAGTTGATTTTCGGATCAACAGGCCCGAAATTTTTGCAAGATTCCAAGTTCCCGAAGCTTCCGCTACGCTCGAGGCCATGGGCGGCATCCTGGACAAGCGCATCACCCTGGCCCGGCCCGAACTGCCGTGCGACCCTCCGTTCTGGGCCCGGGGGCCGCACCTGCAGACGGTGGCCGCCAATTATCTGCCCAGCCCGGTCCCGGCCCTGCCCTGGGAGCGGATCCGGCTGGACCTGGACGACGGCGACGCCATGGCCCTGCGGGTCCTGGAGGGCGGCTCCGGGGTGGTGGTCCACCTGTTCCACGGCCTGGGCGGCAGCGCGGACGGCCACTACATGCAGCGCGCCGCCGCCCGGCTGCACGCCCTGGGCCACACGGTGCTGGCGGCCAACCACCGGGGCGCGGGCGAGGGCGCCGGGTGGTCCCGCCACTCCTACAACAGCGGCTCCACCGGGGATCTGGAGGCCGTGCTGCGCTTCGGCCGGACCCGCTTCCCGGGCCGGCTGCAGGTGGCGGTGGGCTTCTCCATCAGCGCCAACATGCTCCTGCTGCTCCTGGGGCTCAACGGTGCCGACCTGCCGGACCGGGCCATCGCCGTGAACCCGCCGGTGGACCTGGAGGCCTGCTCCAGGCGCCTGGTCAAGGGCTTCAACCGGTGCTACGACCGGCACTTCGTCCACCTGCTGCGGCGCGAGGTGATGCTCCGGCCCGGCGCCCGGCCCCTGGCCCCGGCCCGCACCATGCGCGACCTGGATGCGGTCTACACGGCCCCCCAGGCCGGCTACCCCAGCCGGGACGCATACTACGCCCAGTGCTCCAGCGGCCCCCACCTGGGCCGGATCCAGGTGCCCACGGTCATCCTCACCTCCCTGGACGATCCCTTCGCCCCGGGCGGGGACGTGGTGAAGTGCGCCCTCTCCCCGGCGGTGCACCTGCACACCGAGCCCCACGGCGGCCACATGGGCTACCTGAGCCGCAACCTGGCGGGGTTCCGTTGGCTGGACTACGCCCTGGAGCACTACCTGGGCTGTCTCCTTGACCCGGCCATGGGCGAGCATTGGCCGGCGGCGCAGGCGGACGCGAACTCAATGAGGGGCATTCTCCAGGGGCCCTGGGCCGAGGTGGGGAAACGCGAAGCCCGGCCGCCCGCCATGAGGAGCGAATGGAAAAGGGATGAAAAGGCCATCCCGGCGCCCGCCGGGATGCCCTGCCAGCCTACTTGGCGAAGCGGCGGGAAACCTCGCCCCAGTTGATGTTCTCCATGAAGGCGTTGATGTAGTCGGGGCGCTTGATGCCGTAGTCCACCATGAAGGCGTGCTCCCAGCTGTCCAGCACCAGCAGGATGTCCTGCTCGATGGGCAGGCCCAGGTGGTGCTCGGCGATGAAGTAGGTGTGCAGCTTGCCGTCCCGGTGGTTGCGGGTGAGCAGGGCCCAGCCGGGTCCGCAGAGGGCGGCGGCCTTCAGGTCGGCCAGGATTTTCTCCTTGCCCCCCTGGGCTTCCATGGCCTTGAGCAGGACCGGGGAAAGGGTCGCGTTGGCCCCCAGGTTCTCGAAATACAGTTCATGAAGGAATGAGCCATTGAAGGGGACAGCCTCCCGGCGCTTCAGTTCGCTGTACTCGTTGAATGAGTAGTTGGGTTTCGAGTTGTCCGCGACGGCCAGCTTCTCTTCGATCTCGTTGAGCTTGGCGATGTAGCCCTTGTAGAGCGTGAAGTGCTGCTCCAACTGGCTGTCGCTGAAGCCTTTGAGAGCTCCGCCTTTCAGATGGTCATAGTTCTTGGCTGCATAGGCCATGAAAACCTCCGTCAACTTGCGCGTTGGCGCCGGTTTAATCCTACCCGCCTTTGGTGCGTGAGTGATTGTAGATAATTAAAATACCGTTTCAGGGTAGATGGCGCGGGCGGCCTGGAAGGCCGCCGGGGGTTCGGCGAGCCAGCGGCCCCCGAGCATCATGGTGCTCACGGGCACGTCGGGGGTCTTCACGCCCCGGTGGGACATGCAGGTATGCACCGCCACCAGCTTCACCCCCCAGGCGTCGGCGCGCAGGTGGGTCGCCAGGGCCTCGGCGATCTGGTGGGTCATGCGCTCCTGGACCTGGAGCCGGTTGGCGAAGCCCTGCACCAGCCGCACCAGCTTGGACAGGCCCACGGTGCCGCCGGCCCCCGGCAGGTAGCCGATGGTGGCGAAGCCGGAGAAGGGGGCCAGGTGGTGCTCGCAGGTGCTCACGAAGGGCACCCGTTCCAGGATCACCGGGCAGGGCGTGAGCTCGCCCGGGAGCGCGCGCAGTTCCTCCGCGGGATCCATGGCATAGCCCGCCAGCCGCTCCGCCCAGAAATCCGCCACCCGCGCGGGGGTCTCCTTCAGTTCGGCCGCGTCGGGGTCGAAACCCAGGGCCTCCAGCATGGCCCGCACCGCCATTGCCGTTTTCTCACCGTTGAAGGTCATGGTTCCCCCGCATGCAGACACCCTCTCAGGGTGCCACCGGTGGGGGATCTAGGCGAGCAGGTTCGTGACCTGGGGATTGATGGACGCCAGGGCCGCCTGCTGGACGGCCGCGCTGGAGATGGCATCCGGCTCAGGCGGCGGGGGGGTGCTGGCCGGGATGGTGTTGAGGGTCTGGCTGGGGGTGTCGGCCACGGTGGTGGTGGGGGTCGAGGAGGGGCTGGTCTGGGCCGGAGGGGTTGAAACCGGGTAGGTCTGCTGGGCCTGGTAGGCGGCGATGGCCTGGGTGGCGCTGGGGCCCATGGGCGCGGCCTGCTGGGCGCCATGGTTCAGGCTGGCCAGCAGCGCGGCGGCGGAGTTGTTGTCCAGCCCCCCGGTGACGGCGGGCTGTGCCGCCGCGCTGGCGGCGGTCTGGGCGGCGGGGCTGGCCGGGGCGGCCGCGGGCGCCTGTACCTCCGGCTGGAGCGCCTGGTAGCTGCTGATGCTCGCGGAAGTGGTCGTCCCGACATCCATGGCAGAGTCCCCCACTTTCTTCATCGGCATCCATCGAACGTGACATTAGCGAAAATATGGGATCATCCCATGGGAGCGAAATGATGAGTGGAACCAAGGTCACCTATGCGGCGGCGGGCGTGGACATCAACCGCCAGGATGAGGCGCTGGAGCGGATCAAGCCGCTGGTGAAGGCCACCAGGACCCCGGGCGTGCGCAGCGACATCGGCCTGTTCGGCGGGCTTTTCTCAGCCCAGTTCCCGGAAACCCGGCCGATCCTGGTGAGCTCCATGGACGGGGTGGGCACCAAGATGAAAGTGGCCCGGCTGGCCGATACCTGGGACACGGTGGGTGCCGACCTGGTGAACCACTGTGTCAACGACATCCTGGTCCAGGGGGCCCGGCCGCTGTTCTTCCTGGACTACGTGGCGGCCCAGCGCCTGGAGCCGGCCGTCATCGAGCAGATCGTCAAGGGCATGGCCGGGGCCTGCCGGGCCACCGGCTGCGCGCTGCTGGGCGGGGAGATGGCGGAGATGCCCGGCGTCTACGCCGAAGGCGAGGTGGACGTGGCCGGAACCATCGTCGGGGTGGTGGACGAGGACCTGCTCCTGCCCCGCACCGACGCCATGGCCGCTGGCGACGTGCTCATCGCCCTGCCCTCCTCAGGGCTCCACACCAACGGCTACTCCCTGGCCCGCAAAGTCTGCTTCGAGCTGGAGGGCCTGAAGGTGGGGGATCCGCTGCCCGGAACCGGACAGACCGTGGGCGAGGCCTTGCTGGCCGTGCACAAGAGCTACCTGGAGCCGGTGCTGCCCCTGGTGCGGGCGCGCAGGCTGGTGGCCATGGCCCACATCACCGGCGGCGGCCTCACCGACAACCTGCCCCGGGTGCTGCCCGGGCACCTGGACGCGGCCATCGACACCGGGTCCTGGACGATCCCGCCCCTGTTCCAGTTCCTCATGGCCAAGGCCGGGCTGCCGCTGGCGGACGCACGCCGTTCCTTCAACCTGGGGGTGGGGATGGTGCTCATCGTCTCCGCCGGGGAGGTCCCGGAGGTGCTCGCGGAGCTCACCGCCGCCGGGGAAGCGCCCTGGATCCTGGGCGAAATGGTGAAGGGCGAAGGTGTGGTGCGCTATCGGTAGCCCGCCGCTCTCGCCCTCGGGCCCGGGCTGGGCGCGGCGGACGGTCCGGGCCCTGGCGTGTCCCGCCGGCCCCCGCACGGGCCGGGTGGAGTCCCTGGACATGCTCCGGGGTCTCATGGCGCTGGCGGTGGCTTTCTACCACTTCACCATCTGGTACCCGGTGTTCCAGCCGGGGCGCTTCATGGCCTACACCTCCGCCAAGGCTGGCCACTACGGGGTGGAGGGCTTCTTCATCATCAGCGGGTTCTGCTTCTTCCACATCTACGGGCCCGGCAGCTTCCGCGGCCGCGGGCTCCGGGACTTCCACATCAAGCGGTTCCTGCGCATCGCCCCGCTATACTACCTGGCCGTGACCCTGAATGTGGTCCTGGGCAACGTGGTGGGGCCGCCCCACACGGCGCGCATGCTCCTGGAGAACGCCACCCTCACCTTCGGCCTGTTCCATCCCAACCACTCGCTGGTGCTGGGAGGCTGGTCCATCGGCATCGAGTACGTGTTCTACCTGGTGTTTCCCCTGCTGGCCTGGGCCGCGGGCCGGTTCCGGCCCTTCCTGCTGCTGGCCGCGCTGGCCACGGTCCTGCTCTCGGTGCCGTACACCCTGTGGCTGGTGCCCGCGGCGTCCATGGTCGGGGACATGAAGTTCCACACCTATGTGCAGGTGGCCAACCATGCCTACCTGTTCTTCCTGGGGGGGCTGGTGGCCCAGGCCCGGGCCCGGATCCCCTGGCGCCTGGGCCGGCCGGCCTTCCTGGTCCTGGCGGCGGGCCTGGGCCTGGTGTTCAGCCGCTACCTCCGGAACTTCTATGATCATTTCGTGGTCATGGAAGGGCCCCAGCGCTACGCCTTCGCCGCCCTCTGCCTGGGCATGGTGGCCCTGTTCGCCTTCCGGGATTTCCCCGAGTCGCGGTTGAAGCGGGCCGGGATCTTCCTGGGGGAGATCAGCTACTCCGTCTACCTGATCCACCCCTTCGCCCAGGAGATCCTGCTGCGCCTGGCCCCCTGGGGCCTGCCGCCGGCGCTGGGGTTCAGCCTGGGGCTGCTGCTGACCATGGTCCTGGCGACCCTGACCCACCGCTGGGTCGAGCGGCCGGCCATGAACCTGGGCAAGCGGCTGACGGCACGGGGTTGCCAACCTCAACATGGCTAGGGTTCATAGCCGAACGCCGCCGGGAAGCGGCCGGGGAACTGGACTGATGGCGACTCATGTCCTGGATGCCACCGCCGAGCGTCACGGCGTGCCCGCGGTGATGGCGGACCGGGGCTGGGCCAGGGGCGCGGGAGCCGTCGTGGAAGTGATCCGGTAGGGAAGGCTATTCCGGCCCAGGGCCGAAAACCGATGGCAGGGCCATGGGGCCGCCGCGCCACAGGGCCCGCGCCAGGCCCGGCAGTTCCCGGCGGTGCGCCGCCAGCAGGCCGATGGCCAGGGCGAAGTAGAGGCCTGCCAGGAGCATCCGCGAGGCCGGGGCGGTGAACGGGAACTGGGCGGCGAACAGCACCAGCAGGGCCGCCCCTTGCCAGCGCTCCAGGCGGAGGTTGGCGAGCATGGCGATGCCCATGAGGGTCTGGGCCGAAGTGAGCCAGAACTCCTCCACCTGGCGGGCGTCGAAGGGCAGGGCGCCGTGTCCGCCGCCCAGCAGGTGGGCCAGGGGCAGGCCCCCCACCAGCAGGGTCCACTGGTTCACCTTGCTGGACAGCAGGGTGCCCAGCGCCGTGTCCGCTTCCCCGCGCAGGGCCAGCATGCCCGCCACCAGGAACTCGGGGGCTTCGGTGGCCAGCGGCGCCACCCACTGCACCAGGAGGAACTCGTCCAGGCCCAGGACGCGCCCGCCATCCACCAGGGAATCGGCGAACGGCTTGGCCACCAGCACCACGACGCAGGCCGACCCCACGAACAGGCACGTCAGGGTGAGCCGGCGCTGACGCCAGGGCAGCGCCCCCAGCCTGGCGGCCACCCCCACCAGCACCGGCTCCGAGCGCTCCTCCTTGCTCAGGCGCAGGAGATAGAGGACGTAGAAGGCCATCAGGACGAGGCCGTCGAGCCAGTGGATGCCGCGGCGCAGCGGGAAGGCCAGGGCATACAGGCTGGCCAGGGCCAGGAATGCGAGCTCCACCCGGCGGCTGGGCTTGAGCACCAGGGCCGTCACCGGCTGTCCCCGGCGCCGTCCCCAGACCATGAGCAGGAACAGCGCCAGCGGCCAGCCCAGGCCCAGCAGCAGCCGGTTGCTGCCGGTCATGTTGGCGGCGGCGAACCGGGCAAGGGCCGGGTTGTGGCCGGAGGAGAAGGCGAAGTAGAGGTCCACGGCGTACTCGGGCAGGATGGCGATCAGGGCCAGGATGGCCGTGGCCAGGCTGGCGCTGAGGTCCCGCTGCACCGCCTCCGCCGCCCAGCACATGAGGAACGCCGAGGAAACCACCGCCCCGCCGTGAATGGCCACGCCGGCCAGGGGCGGCGGGTGCAGGCCCCAGGCCCGCAGGGTCAGGGCCGGCAGGGTCAGCAGGCCCGCCACGCCGATCTTCCACCACCACCGTTCGCCCATGGGAATCAGCGGTTCTTTTTCTTCTTGCCCTTTTCGCCGCCGAACACTTTGGACAGGAAGCCTTCGCTGGGCTCCGTCACCGCGCCGCTGGCCACCTCGTCATCCAGGAGCCGGCGCACCAGTTCGGTCTGCCCGGCGGAAAGTTTCTGCGGCACGGCCACCCGCAGGTGCAGGTAGAGGTCGCCCCGGCCGGCGCCGCGCAGCCTGGGCACGCCGGCGTTGGGCAGCTTGACCACCTTGTCGGCCTGGGTGCCGGAGGCGAGCTTGAGGGTGTCGTTGCCGTAGGGGGTCTTGACGGGCAGCTCCCCGCCCAGGACCAGGAGCGCCCACGGCACTTCCTGCTTCCGGTGCAGATCGAAGCCGTCCCGCTCGTACTGGGGGTCGTTCTCCACGTCGAAGACGATGAACAGGTCGCCCGGCCCGCCGCCGCTGGTGCCGGCCTCCCCTTCGCCCTGGATGCGCAGCCGCTGGCCCCGGTCCACCCCGGCCGGAATGCGAAAGCGCACCTTGCTGCGCTTGTGCACCCGCCCCCCGCCCCGGCAGGTGCCGCAGGGACTGGGGATGATCTGGCCGCGCCCCTCGCAGCGGGGGCAGGGGACATACATCTGCAGGAAGGCCTGGCGCACCGCCACCTGGCCGTTGCCCCGGCACTGGGGGCAGACCTGGGGGCTGGTGCCGGAGGCGCAGCCGGAGCCTTTGCATTCCCCGCAGCTTTCCATGCGGGGGATCTCGATCTCTTTGGAATCCACCCCGAACAGGGTGTCCTGGAAGGTGATGCGGAGGGTGTACTGCAGGTCCGAGCCCCGCTCCCCGCCGCCGGCCCGGCGCCTGCCGGCGCCGAACAGGTCGCCGAAGATCCCGCCGCCGAAGATGCCGCCGAAGATGTCCTGGAAATCCGCGAACTGGTTGGGGTCGAACTGGAATCCGCCGCCGCCGTTGTTGCCTACCCCCGCGTGCCCGAACTGGTCATACTGCCGGCGCTTGTCGGCATCGGACAGGATGGCGTAGGCTTCGGCGGCCTCCTTGAACTGCTCTTCGGCCTCCTTGTTGCCCGGGTTCTGGTCCGGATGGAACTGCATGGCCAGCTTGCGGTAGGCCTTCTTGATCTCGTCGAGGGGGGCTTCCCGGCCCACGCCCAGGATTTCATAGTAATCACGCTTCATGAACCCAGGTTACCAGACAGGCATTGCCTTGTCTTGCCGGAGCGTCACTTGTCTTTGGCCCCGGCGTCCTGGTCCAGGGCCGACATCATGGCCTCGCTCGCGGCCAGCACGGCGTTGGTGAGGATCTTCTGGACCTCCAGCAGCTTGCCCTCGTCGGCCTTGAGTCCGGCGGCGTCCTTGGCGCCCACCGCCTTGCGCACCGAGGCCAGGGTTTCCCGGACCATGTCCTGGTCCTCGACGGTGAGGAACTTGCCGCACTCGGTGAAGCTCTTGTCGCAGGAATAGAGCAGCCCTTCGGCGGAGGCGATGTACTTCAGCACGTCCCGGCGCTGGGAGTCGGCGCTGGCATTGGTCTGGGCCTCCCGCAGCATGGCCTGGATCTCCAGTTCGGACAGGCCCGAGGAGGGCCGCATGCTCATGCTCTGCTCCAGGCTGGTGAGCAGGTCCTTGGCGGAGACCTTGACGATGCCGTTGGAATCGATGTCGAAGGTCACCTCGATCTGGGGCGCGCCCTTGGGCAGCGGGGGCAGGTTGATGAGGTCGAACCGGCCCAGGCTCTTGTTGTGTTCCGCCAGCTCCCGCTCGCCCTGGAGCACATGCACCTCCACCCGGGCCTGGTTGTCCATGACCGTGGTGAAGACCCGGCTGTCCCGGGTGGGGATGGTGCTGTTGCGCTGGATGATCTTCACGTAGCCGCCGCCCTGGGTCTCGATGCCTAAGGACAAGGGGGTCACGTCCAGTAAAACCAGGTCCTTCACTTCGCCCGTGAGCACGGCGCCCTGGATGGAGGCGCCGGCGGCCACCACTTCGTCGGGGTTGATGTCCCGGTTGGGTTCCCGGCCGAAGTAGTCCTTGACCACCTGCTGCACCAGGGGCATCCGGGTCTGGCCGCCCACCAGGATCACTTCGTCCACGTCCCCGGGTTTCTTGCCGGCGTGGGCCAGGGCGTCCTTCACCGGCAGCATGGTGCGGGCCACCAGGTCGGTGACCATCGTCTCCAGCTGCTCCCGGGTGAGGGTGGCCTCCAGGTGCTGGGGCCCGGTGGGGCCCTGGGCGATGAAGGGCAGGCGCACTTCCACCTTGTCCAGGGTGGAGAGCTCGCACTTGGCCTTCTCCGAGGCCTCCTTGAGCCGCTGCAGGGCCATGCGGTCCTTGGTCAGGTCGATGCCGGTGGTGGCGCGGAAATGCTCCACCAGCGACTGCAGGATGGCCTGGTCGAAGTCCTCGCCGCCCAGGAAGGTGTCGCCGCTGGTGGCCAGCACATCGAACACCCCGTCGTTCATCTCCAGGACGGTGAAGTCGAAGGTGCCGCCGCCGAAATCATAGATGGCCAGGAGCTGCCGGAGCCCCTTCTTGTCCAGCCCATAGGCCAGGGCCGCCGCGGTGGGCTCGTTGATGATGCGCAGCACGTTGAGTCCGGCGATGCGCCCGGCGTCCTTGGTGGCCTGGCGCTGGGCGTCGTCGAAGTAGGCCGGCACGGTGATGATGGCGTCGGTGACCTCTTCGTGCAGGAAGGCTTCGGCGGAGATCTTCAGGTTCTTGAGGACAATGGCCGAGATTTCCGGAGGCGCGTAGGACCGCTCCCCCACCCCCAGCCAGGCGTCCCCGTTGGGGGCCTTCACCACCGGGAAGGGCAGCCGCTTCATGGCGTCCTGGACCCTTGGTGAATCGAACCGCTGGCCGATGAGCCGCTTCACCGCGAACAGGGTGCGCATGGGGTTGGTGACCGCCTGCCGCTTGGCGATGTGCCCCACCAGCACATCCCCCTTGCCGGTGAAGGCCACCACGCTGGGCGTGGTCCGGCTGCCCTCGCGGTTGGGAATCACCCGGCGCTCGCCGCCTTCCATGACGCACGCACAACTATTGGTGGTGCCCAGGTCGATTCCGATCAGCTTGCCAGCCATTGAAAACTCCGGGTCTTTGGGGAGGGAGGCCCCGGGTGGGTGCTACTCCGGGGAGCCATCGTTGTGTCGCGGGTGGGTGTGGTTCACGATCACCCGGGCCGGACGCAGGAGGAGGTCCTTGAGCATATAGCCCCGCTCATAGACCGCCGCCACCGCCCCGTCGGCCAGGCTCGGCTGGTTGGTGGTGGTGAGGGCTTCGGCCAGGTGCGCGTCGAAGGGGTCGCCCGGTTTCACGTTCACTCCGGTTACTCCGGCCTTGCGCAAGGACTCCATGAGCTGCTTGTATATCAGCTCGATGCCGTTTTGGAGATCCTCGACATTCGAGTAGTTCGAGGCGAGACAGCGTTCGAAACTGTCCACCACGGGAAGCAGTTCCAGGAGCAGCTTCTTCTCGGCCAGGGTCACCGCGAGCTGGGTATCCCGGGCCACGCGGTTCCGGTGGTTGGCGAAATCGGCCAGGAGGCGGTGGTGCTTGTCCTTTTGTTCCGCTTCCTGCTTTTCCAGTTCCGCGATGCGGGCTCGGGCCTTGAACAGACGTGCCTCCATTTCTTGGCTTGAAAGCGATCCGGGCTCGGCCGCCGGGTTGCCGGAAAGGGCCTGGGTGGCCTTCTCCACTTCGTCGGCCAGGGCCTGCATATCACTCACCCCGTCGAACTCCTCGAGGTTGAGTTCCAGGGTCGGTTCGACCTCCGGATGATCTGCATCGACGGCTGGGTTCAAGGGACGGTTCACGGGTGTCTCATGCATTGAACACTCTATAATAAAAGGTTGTTACGGTTGTATCAAGCGCTGGAGGGTTCCCGGCGCTGGATCTCATCAGACCACCAAGCGAGGCTTCCCACCAGCTTTACATAATCCATGCGCAGGGGACCCACCAGGGCGAAGGTGACGTGCTGGTTCCTGCGCACGGTCACGGTGCGCAGCGCGGTGGCCAGGGGCATCTCGTTGAGGTAGGGATTCTCGGTGCCCAGCAGGAGCTGCACCTCCCGGGCCGCGGCCTGGGCGAAGGCGTTGAGCAGGTGGGCGAGCCGCTCATGCTGCTCGAAGGCTTCCACCAGGTTGCGGAACCGGGAGGCGTCGCCGAACTCGGGATTCCGGCCCAGCAGTCCCAGCCCCGCCACCACCACCGGCGAGCTCCCCCGCTGGGGCGGCAGGGTCATGCGGTCGGCCACCGCCGACAGCCGCCGCGGCGTCTGGTCCGCCTGCGCCTCCACGGCCGCGATCAGCCGGTCGCGCATCTCCCCCAGGGAGCAGCCGGCGAAGTGGGCGGTGGCGAAGTTCCCCAGTTCCACCAGCACTTCCGCCGAGAAGCCCCACACGTTTTCCATGACCTGGTGCTCCACCTCGCCGTCGGTGCCGACCCAGACCGTCACCAGCTTGCCGGTGCCGATGGACACGAACTCCAGGCGGACCATGCGGCTGGTGGCCAGGTGGGTGGGCAGGGCCACGCAGATGCCCTCCATGGCCTCGGACAGCACCTTGCTGGCATGGCGCATCCACTGGGCCTCCCCTTCGGGGTCGCCCATGCCTTCGAAGGCGGCCGAAAGCCTGGCGCCCAGGGCGGGGCCGGGCTCGGTGGCCTTGACCCAGCGGTCCACGTAGTAGCGGTAGGCCTTTTCGGTGGGCACCCGGCCGGCGGAGGTGTGCGGCTGGTCCACCAGGGTGTCCTCCTCCAGGTCCGACAGGACGTTGCGGATGGTGGCCGAGGACAGCGAGCCGGGCATGAGCTTGGCCAGCAGCCTGGAGCCCACCGGCTCCCCCTGCACCAGGTAGGTCTCGATGAGGGTTTTCAGCACTGCTTCGCTGCGGGGTGAGAGGTGGCTGGGCACGGGGAGGTTCCGGGTTTGGTGACCAGTCGGACGGGATCGCCCGGGGTCTTGAGTTAGTTTGAATCATCTGCGCCCCAGCCGCCATGGGAACATCCCTATCCTTCATATTCTTAAGCTTCTCCTGCCGCTTCAGATATCCTGGAACCTCCCATGCGCGCCGCTCCCCTCGCCTCCATCTGCCTCGTCTGCCGCCGCCTCCACGCCCGGAACCTCCTGGCCGCGGCCGACGGCAACGTGAGCGCGCTGCTGGAGGAGGGGCGCATTGCCATCACGCCTTCCGGGGTGGCCAAGGCCGGCCTGGAGCCGAACGATCTGGCCTTCATGGCCATGGACGGCACCGTGCTTTCCGGGCGCCCCAGCAGCGAGCGGCTGATGCACCTGGCGGTGTACCGGGCCTGCCCCGAAGCCCGGGCGGTGGTCCACGCTCATCCGCCCACGGCCATCGCCTGGACCCTGGCCTTCCCGGACCAGGACCGCTTGCCCGCGGACGCCCTGCCCGAGCTGATCCTGGCCGCCGGCAGCATCCCCATCGTGCCCTATGCCCGGCCGGGCACCGCCGCCATGGGCGAGAACCTGCTTCCGTTCCTGCCGGAGCACCGGCTGCTGCTGCTGTCCCGGCACGGGGCCCTGGCCTGGGGCGAGACCCTGGAGGAGGCCTACAACGGCCTGGAGCGGCTGGAGCACGCCTGCCAGATCCTGAAGGCGGCCTTCGAGCTGGGCGGGGCCAAGCCCCTGCCCGGGCCTGAGCTGGAGGCCCTGCGGGAAGCCCGGCGCCGGGCCGGCGGGAGGCTGCTGTGAGGGAGCTTGCGTCCCTGGCCCTGCGCCACGACGGGCGCACCCTGCGCATCCTGGACCAGACCCTGCTTCCGGACGAGGAGGTCTGGCTGGAAGCGGGCGAACCCGAGGTCATGATCCGGCACATCCGGCGCCTGGCCGTGCGCGGCGCGCCCCTGATCGGCGTGGCCGCCGCCCTGTCCCTGGCATGCCTGGCCGAGGCCGGCGCCGCCGGGGCCGCCCTGAAGCGGGCCGCGGCCGGGCTGCGCGCGGCCCGGCCCACCGCGGTCAATCTGATGTGGGCCATGGACCGCATGACCGCCGTGCTGGAGGCCGGCGGCGCCCTGGCCGCCGAGGCCGAGGCCATCTTCGACGAGGACGTCGCCCTGTGCGAGGCGATGGGCCGGCACGGGCTCACCCTGTTCGGGCCCGGGGAGGCGGTCCTGACCCACTGCAACTCCGGGGGGCTGGCCACCGCCGGCATCGGCACCGCCCTGGGGGTGATCCGCCGGGGCTTCGAGGCGGGCCTGGTGCGCCACGTGTTCGTGGACGAGACCCGCCCGCTGCTGCAGGGGGCCCGGCTCACCGCCTGGGAACTGGCCCGCCAGGGCATCCCGCACACCCTCATCACCGACAGCATGGCCGCCATCCTGCTGCGGGACGGGCGGGTGCAGCGGGTGCTGGTGGGCGCCGACCGGGTGGCCCGCAACGGCGATTTCGCCAACAAGGTCGGCACCTACGGCCTGGCCGTGCAGGCGCGCCACCACGGCGTGCCGTTCCACCCGGTGGCGCCCTGGTCCACCGTGGACCTGCAGTGCCCGGACGGCGCCGCCATCCCCATCGAGCAGCGGGACCCGGCGGAGGTGCGCGGTTACGGGGCCTGCCGCTGGGCGGCCGGGACCACCCCAGCGTACAATCCGGCCTTCGACGTGACGCCGGTCGAGCTGGTCACCAGCCTGTTGCTGGACCGCGGCGTGGTGACCCGGGAAGCCCTGGAGGCCGGCTATTTCTGAAGGGTTTGGCCAGATCTGGGCCATGTGCCAATCCCCGGTGTGGTTGAAGGAATCATGGTTGCCCAGCACGCCCACCATGAGCGTGCCGCGCATGAGGGGCGCGCCCTTGGCGGGATCCGCCGGGTCCCCGTTGTAGGCGGGGAAGAACCGGGTCCGGTACTCCCGGACCGTGCCCCGGTCGTAGACCAGGTCCCCCACCGCCACCAGCAGATCCGGCTTCTGGACCTGGATCTGGCGAGCCACCGCCAGTCCCTCGGGGCCATGACCGTCCACCAGATCCGCCACCACGGCGATGCGCTGGGCCTGGCCCGGCCCTTTGCGGGCCCTGGCCCGGTCTGAAGGAAGACTTCCTTGCCGTTGCGCAGCACCCGGTAGCTGAACGCGCCGCCCGGCTGCAGCGGCTGCAGGATTGAGGTCCAGACCCGGTGGGCCGGGTACCCCGTGCCGGAGACCGCCACCAGGCTGGATTCCGGCGGCGCCATGGGCAGCCAGGAGCCGCCGGGCTGGACCTGGATCTCCACCCCCCAGACGGCCGCCTCGTCCAGGGCCTGCCATACCCGAGTGAGCCGGTCTGCCGCCGTGGGGTTGTTGCCCATCTGCAGATAAGGTTTAGCTTCAAACTGGTAGGCCGGATCGCTGGCTGGGGCCGGAGGCTGGGACTGGCGGGAACCGGAGCCCCCGCAGGCCAAAAGGACCAGGGGGGCCAGGATCCAGGGACGAAGAAAGGCGGACCGGGTGCTCATGACTCTAAATATAAATATTTAATTACAAAAGTCTAGCACCGCTAATTCAGGTGCGGGAAAGACGCCTTTTAAGGTCGGCAATCAGGCGGTCCTTCTCCTCGATCACCTGGTCCTTCTCGACCAGGGCTTGACGTAGATCCGCGGACTCCCGCG
>PLUC01000209.1 GCA_003165415.1 Holophagaceae bacterium | reverse complement strand
CACGAAAGGAGTGCCAATGCCCGCAGTTGAAATCAGCCTGGCCCGTTCCGTCCAGGCCAGTCCCAGCTTCCTGGCCTCCTCGGTGGGCCGGAAGGTGGTGATGGCCGTGTCCGGCATCATCCTGTTCGGATTCGTCACCGTGCACATGATCGGCAATCTCCAGGTGTACATGGGCGCCGTCCCCCTGAACCACTACGCCGACTTCCTGCAGCACATGGTCCACGGCGCCGGGATCTGGGTGTTCCGGGCGGTGATGCTCACGGCCGCCGGGCTGCACGCCTGGGCCGCCATCACCCTCTACTTCGAGAACCTCAAGGCGCGGCCCATGGGCTACCGGGCCCAGCAGTTGGAGGCCGCCAGCTGGGCCTCCCGCACCATGCCCTGGACCGGGCTGGTGCTGCTGGCCTTCATCATCTTCCACATCCTCCATTTCACCACCGGCACCGTCCATCCCGATTTCGTCAAGGGCAACGCCTACCACAACTTCGTCACCGGGCTGCAGGTGCCCCTGGTGGCCGTGTTCTACATCGTCGCCCAGCTCTGCCTGGGGTTCCACATGTGGCACGGGGTCTGGAGCCTCACCCAGACCCTGGGCTGGTCCCATCCCCGTTACAACCTGCTGCGCCGGCGGTTCGCCATGGTGATGGCGGTGCTGGTGGCCGGCGTCAACATCTCGTATCCCGTGGCGGTTCTCACCGGCCTCATCCACTGAGTTCCCACTGAGTTCATTAGAGAAGGCTCCCATGGAATTGAACGCGCACATCCCCGACGGCCCGCTGGAACTGAAGTGGGACAAGCACCGCTTCGACGAGAAGCTGGTCAACCCCAACAACAAGCGCAAGTACAAGGTGATCGTGGTGGGCTCCGGCCTGGCCGGCGCCTCGGCCAGCGCTTCCCTGGCCGAGCTGGGCTACGAGGTGGCCTGTTTCTGCTACCAGGACAGTCCGCGCCGGGCCCACTCCATCGCGGCCCAGGGCGGCATCAACGCCGCCAAGAACTACCGCAACGACGGCGACAGCATCCAGCGGCTGTTCTACGACACCATCAAGGGCGGTGATTTCCGGGCCCGGGAGGCCAACGTCTACCGGCTGGCCCAGATCTCCAACAACATCATCGACCAGTGCGTGGCCCAGGGCGTGCCCTTCGCCCGGGAGTACGGCGGGCTGCTGGACAACCGTTCTTTCGGCGGGGCCCAGGTGAGCCGCACCTTCTACGCCCGCGGGCAGACGGGGCAGCAGCTGCTGCTGGGCGCCTACCAGTCGCTGGAGCGCCAGATCGGTCTGGGCGCGGTGAAGATGTTCACCCGTCACGAGATGCAGGAAGTGATCGTGGTGGACGGGGTGGCCAAGGGCATCGTCACCCGGGACATGATCACCGGCGAGTTCGAGTGCCACGTGGCCGACGCGGTGGTGCTGGCCACCGGCGGCTACGGCAACGTGTTCTACCTGGCCACCTACGCCAAGGGCTGCAACACCACGGCCATCTGGCGGGCCTACCAGAAGGGCGCGGCCTTCGCCAATCCCTGCTACACCCAGATCCATCCCACCTGCATCCCGGTCACCGGCGACCACCAGAGCAAGCTCACCTTGATGTCCGAGAGCCTGCGCAACGACGGCCGCATCTGGGTGCCCAAGAAGAAGGGCGACAAGCGTGCCGCCGACCAGATCCCCGAGGACGAGCGCGACTACTACCTGGAGCGCAAGTATCCTTCCTACGGCAACCTGGCCCCCCGGGACATCGCCAGCCGGGCCGCCAAGCAGTGTTGCGACGAGGGCCGCGGGGTGGGCGAGACCGGGCTGGGGGTCTACCTGGACTTCACCGAGGCCACCAAGCGCATGGGCCTGCACAAGATCGAGGAGAAGTACGGCAACCTGTTCGAGATGTATGACCGCATCACCGGCGAGGATCCGTACAAGACCCCCATGCGCATCTACCCGGCCAGCCACTACACCATGGGCGGCCTGTGGGTGGACTACAACCTCATGACCACGGTATCCGGGCTGTTCTGCATGGGCGAGGCCAACTTCTCCGACCACGGCGCCAACCGTCTGGGGGCTTCGGCGCTGATGCAGGGGCTGTCCGACGGCTACTTCGTGCTGCCCGCCACCATCGCCCCGTACCTGGCCGGCATCAAGCCCGGCACCCGGATCAAGCTGGACGCGCCGGCGGTCAAGGCGGCCGAGCAGGAGGCGGTGGCCCGCCAGAACAAGCTGTTCGCCATCAAGGGCAAGCAGACCCCCACCGAGTTCCACCGCCAGCTGGGCAAGATCATGTGGGAGTTCTGCGGCATGGCCCGCAACGAGTCCGGGCTGAAGGAGGCGCTCAAGCGCATCCCCGAATTGCGCGAGCGGTTCTACCACGACCTCTGCCTGCCGGGCAGCGGCGCCGAGGTGAACCAGACCCTGGAGCTGGCCGGGAGGGTGGCCGACTTCCTGGACCTGGGCGAGCTGATGTGCCTGGACGCGCTGGAGCGGCGCGAGTCCTGCGGCGGCCACTTCCGCGAGGAGTGGCAGACCGAGGACGGCGAAGCCAGGCGCGACGACGAGCACTTCTGCCACGTCGCCGCCTGGGAATACACGGGCGCGGGGTCGGCACCCAAGCGCAACGTGGAAGAGCTCACGTTCGACAACGTCCACCTCGCGACCCGCAGCTACAAGTAAGGAACCGCGACATGTCCAAGACCATCGACATCATGCTTCATGTTTGGCGCCAGAAGAACGCCGCGGACCCCGGGCGCTTCGTGGACTACCCGGCCAAGGGGATCAGCACCGAAATGTCCTTCCTGGAGATGCTGGACGTGGTGAACGAGGACCTCATCCACAAGGGCGGGGACCCCATCGTGTTCGACCACGACTGCCGGGAGGGCATCTGCGGCGCCTGCAACCTGGTGATCAACGGCCGGCCGCACGGTCCGCGCCAGCGCACCACCACCTGCCAGCTGCACATGCGCAGCTTCGAGGACGGCGCCAGCATCACCATCGAGCCGGTGCGGGCCGAGGCGTTCCCGGTGGTGAAGGACCTCATGGTCAACCGGGATGCCTTCGACCGCATCATCCAGGCCGGGGGCTTCATCAGCGTGCCCACCGGCTGCTCGGTGGAGGCCAACGCCACCCAGGTGCCCAAGCTGAACGCCGACCTGTCCATGGACGCCGCGGCGTGCATCGGCTGCGGCGCCTGCGTGGCCGCCTGTCCCAACGCCAGCGCCATGCTGTTCGTCTCGGCCAAGATCAGCCACCTGGCCCTGCTGCCCCAGGGCCAGCCGGAGCGCTACACCCGCGCCCGGGCCATGGTCCAGCAGATGGACGCCGAGGGCTTCGGCTCCTGCACCAACCACGGCGAATGCGAAGCCGCCTGCCCCAAGGGCATCACCCTGGAGAACATCGCCCGCATGAACCGCGACTTCATCAAGGCCAGCTTCAGCTACCGCGAAGAGGTGGTGGGAGGCGGGGGGGC
>PLUC01000039.1 GCA_003165415.1 Holophagaceae bacterium | reverse complement strand
AAGAGGTGGTGGGAGGCGGGGGGGCGTAGGCGCCTTTCCCCATCGGCACAGGTCCCCGTTCGGGCCAAGCATCCTGGATCCGCTCATGAGGAGCGTGGATCCGGATATTTGGCCCGAACCTTGGGGGCGGACTTCACCGCCGGACGTAGGTAGCGCCCAGGGTCTCGGTGGCGCGCTCCCGGCGCAATTCCAGAGTATTGATGAGGTTCTGGGCGCTGGTCCGGGCGGACCGGTCGCCGTCACCCAGGCGCCGCAGCTGGTCCCGGGCGGCGGCGATGGCCGAGTTCACCCAGAGCACCCGGATCACCCGGCGCTTCGCCTCCCCGGACATGACCTCCCGCCAGTTGTTCAGGTTCCACAGCGGCTCGCAGACCGGATCCTCCACCGTCACCCGCTCGCTGCCGTCGGCCAGGCGCCGCTTCACCAGCCGGCACTGGAGCGCCACCCCGTCCCGGCTGTCGCCCCCGTCCACCTTGAACAGGTCCGGCAGGTACATCCGGTCCTGGTTGGAGACGAAGTTGCCCAGGGAGTAGGCCACCAGGGTCCGGTGCGGGCCGCTTCGCAGCATTTCCACTGGCTGCAGGACGTGGGGATGGGTACCCAGGATCAGGTCGGCCCCGGCTTCGCACAGCCTCTGGGCCACCTCCCGCTGCCGGGGCAGCGGCTCATGCTGGTACTCCACGCCCCAGTGAATGCTCACCACCACGGCGTCCGCCTGGGCGCGGGCGGCGCGCACCGCGTCGGCCGCGGCGGCGGGGTCCAGGGCGCGCACCCAGGGGCCGCCGGCCTTGGCGTTGAGGTTGATGTTGTAGAGGTCGGTGAAGCCCAGGAAGGCCACCCGCAGACCCTTCGCCTCGACCACCTGGGGCTGCTCCGCCTCCGGGCGGGTGGCCCCGGTGCCCACCGGCACCAGCTGCTCGGCCCGGAGCCGCCGCAGGGTCTCCAGCACCCCCGCGGCGCCCTGGTCGTAGGCGTGGTTGTTGGCGGTGGAAAGGACGGTGAAGCCGCTGGCCCGCAGCGCCGCCGGCAGCTCCGCGGGCGCGTTGAACCGGAACGGCAGCCCGGACACGCCGGAGGTGGGCGCCACCGGGGTCTCCAGGTTGGCGAAGGCGATGTCCGCCCCGCGGATGAGCGGCTCCACGTCCTCCCACAGCGCGCGCAGGCCGGTCTCGGACTCCCGGGCCGAGCGCTGCACGTCGCAGTGCATGAGGATGTCGCCCACCGCCATGAGCCGGACTGAGGCCATTTCCTGCGGAAACGCCGGCGGCGGGACCGGGAGCCTCCGTCCCGGCCGGGTCCCCAGGGTGGCCAGCAGCAGCCCCGCTACCAGCGGGAGAAAGGCTCCCGGCTTATTCAGGGCCGTAGAAGACCTCCACCGGGAGGTCCGGCAGCCCGGCCCGCACCCGCGCCGCCAGGTCGTCCATGGCCGCCGCCTTCAGCGGCCTGGCCTCCGGCTCGGGGGTCGGGCGGGCCACGGTGTAGAGCTGGATGCCCTGGATCCGGCCCTGGGCGAGGATGTCCTTGAGGCGGCCGATGTAGGCCTCCACCTCCTGGGGGCTGGGGCCCTGGCCACGCCACTCCAGGAACAGGGTCTGGATGGTGATGGGCCAGCGCCTCGCGGTGGCGGCCAGATTGTCCAGGATGCGGGCGAACGGTATCCGGGAGCGGTTCACCTCGCGGTAGTAGGCTTCGCTGCCGGTGTCCAGCTTGGCCCAGATCTCCCCCTGGTTGGCCATCATCAGCTCCAGCCCGCGAAGGATCTCGGGGGCCTGCAGCCGGGTGGAATCGGTGATCAGCACCAGCTTCACCTGGTCCAGCCCGCGCTCGCGCTTGAGGCGGGCGATGCAGTCCACGGCGGCGGCGAACTCCCGGGCGGTGGTGGGCTCGCCGTCCCCGGAAAAGGCGATGTCGTTGAGCCGGCGCTGGTCCGGCCGGGCGGAGTTGAAGGGGGAGGTGGCGAACAGGGTGCCGCCCACGGTGAGGTCCAGCAGCGCGGCCATTTCCCGCTCAAGCTGGGCCAGGTCGATGTCCGAGCGGGGGCCGGGGGTGCTCCGGTCCACTTCGCAGTACACGCAGTCGAAGTTGCAGATCTTGTCCGGATTGAGGTTGACCCCGAGGCTGACGCCCTTGCTGCGGCGCGAGATGACCGGGTAGGCATAGTGGAAGTCCTGCCAGATTCGCCGGTGGTCCAGGTGGGCCTGCACAAGTTCGCTCATGGGTACATGATAGGAGCTTTGCGCCGGGGCAGGAACCACGGCGCTCTTCGCGGCACTGTTGCCAGGATGGAGTCCGCCATGAAGAACATCACCATTCTCGGAGCGGGACGGGTCGGATCGGCCATGGCCCTGGATCTGGCCCAGGGCGGGGAGTTCCGGGTGACCGTGGCCGACCGGTCGGAACCGGCCCTGGCCCAGCTTTCGGCCCGGGGCATCACGCCCCTGCCCTGCGACCTGGCCGAGCCTGCCGGAACGCGGGCGGCGGTGCAAGGGGCGGACCTGGTGGTGGGCGCGGTGCCCGGCAGCATGGGCTTCCGCACCCTGGAGGCCGTGCTGGAGGCGGGCAAGCCCGTGGTGGACATCTCCTTCTTCGAGGAGGACCCGTTCCGCCTGGACGCCCTGGCCAAGGCCAACGACCTGGTAGCCATCGTGGACGCGGGCGTGGCCCCGGGCTGCAGCAACCTGATCCTGGGGGACCTGGAGCGGCGGCTGGAGCGGGTCACCCGGTTCCAGTGCCTGGTGGGGGGCCTGCCGGTGGTGCGCACCTGGCCTTTTGATTACAAGGCCGGCTTCTCCCCGGCGGACGTGCTGGAGGAATACACCCGCCCGGCCCGCTATGTGGTGCACGGCGAGGAGGTGGTGCGGCCCGCCCTGTCCGAGCCCGAGCTGGTGGATTTCCCCGGGGTGGGCACCCTGGAGGCCTTCAACACCGACGGCCTGCGCACCCTGCTGCGCACCTCGGCCGCCCCCAATATGAGCGAGAAGACTCTGCGCTACCCGGGCCACGCGGAGAAGATGCGGGTGTTCCAGGCCACCGGGCTGCTGGACAAGGCCCCCATCCCGGTGGGCGGCGTCCGGGTCGCCCCCCTGGACCTCACCGCGCGGCTGCTCTTCCCCCTCTGGCAGATGGAGGAGGGGGATGAGGACTTCACGGTCATGCGGGTCACGGTGGAGGGCGTGCAGGACGGCCAGTTCCGGCGCCGGGTGTTCCAGCTCCTGGATCACTACGACCGGGCCACCGGCACCACCTCCATGGCCCGCACCACCGGCTACACCTGCACCGCCATGGCGCGCCTGGTGGCCTCCGGCCGCTACCGGCGCCCGGGCATCTCCCCACCCGAGTTCGTGGGCCGGGAGCCCGGATGCTGGGCCTTCATCCGGACCGAGCTGGCCGGGCGCGGGGTGGTGTTCGCGGAGACCGAGTGAAGTTCCCCAACGCGCTCGGCACATCTGCCCTCATCACCCTCCTGGAGGCCCAGACCGGGGTGCATGGGATCCAGATCCGCCGGCCGTTCTGACGGCGGGCTTCAATCTTTACGGATTCGGGCCAGTGTTGACACTTCCTTGATACCTCAGGACCGAGAATCCTGTGAGCAGGAGCACCCCCATGACCGTGCATTCCGAAAAGACCCGAGACCCCCACCTATGGCCGGCATCACCCCGGCAGGCCGTGGTCCGCGACCTGGCCCAGGGCGCGGACACCCCGGCCGGCATCGCCCGCCGCTATGGCCTCCCGGTGCGGACCATCCTGGAATGGCAGGCGCAGGGCCCGCAGGAGAGCGGGCATGACGGACTGCTGATGGAGGGCGTCAGGCCGCTGCAGTCCCGGATGGCCGGGGTGAGTTAGGGCCCTACAGGAGTTGGATCAGATTGGCGCGGGTCAGCAGGGCCACGTCCTGTGCCCGCTCAAGGAAGGGGGCGACGTCCTTGCCGATCAGGTCCATGTCCAGAGCCGACAGGCGGGTGCGCAGCAGCTCCCTCCAGGCCTGGGCCGGGCGAAGTTGATCCCCTCCGGTCTGGTCCAGCGCGTTCTGCAGCAGGGTCAAATTGGGCGCCACGGGCGGACGTTGTGAGAAGTACCACATGAGATCGTACCAGTCCCGGCCTTTGGGATAGGGGCGCGTGATGGCGGCGTGCAGCTTGCCCGCCAGCAGCGACCACTTTCAAGTGAAGCTGAAGGTGGATTCTAAAAGTCCGGGGGTTGCTTTTAAATAAAAAAATTATAACTTTTACGAGAAGAATTCCTGTCCCATCCCTTGTTCCCAAACGGGAACCCATTCCCAAAACCCGAACCATGTGGACCAGCATGGCCCCAGAAGGAGCCCCATGACCGACAAAATTGCTTACGTTCCCAATCCTGTCGGCGCTACCGCCGGTATCGGCCGAGGACGGTGCGTACGAAACTCTTATTATAAAGAATGCCAGCAAGACCGTGTGGAGTGTGGGAAGGTTCAACACTTCAAGGGCGGTCGAGGGCCAAGGTCGCCTGACGCAGATGCAGACTTTTCTCAACGGGCCCAAGTCGACCCATAACCTGATAAAAATTTAGCCTGGGCAAGATGTCACATTGACGCTTTGTCGCCCAAAGCAGGGCTTGATGAACACCTTTTTCTCGGTTACGGACCAGGATGGAAGCTACATGGCATTCAATTGGCGCGCTGACACTCCGACAACCTCATCGGCGATCCTTTTTGATGATGATTCGGTCAAACTGAGTCCCTATGACCGGAAGGACCGTTTTACGGTGGACTTTGCGACAGCTACCAAGAAAATCACAATCTTGAAGGACAAATTGAAGTGAACTCGACCCAGGTACCCGGCTAGTACTACTGTGTTAAAAAAA
>PLUC01000231.1 GCA_003165415.1 Holophagaceae bacterium | reverse complement strand
GGTGGCGGCGCTGGATGGAGCATTCCCGCTCGGGGAAGTAGATGATGTGGCCGTGCTTGTCGCCCAGCAGCTGGATCTCGATGTGGCGCGGGTGCTCGATGTAGCGCTCCAGGTAGACCGCGTCGTCGCCGAAAGCGTGCAGGCTTTCGGCCTTGGCGGCCCGGTAGGCGGCGGGCAGGTCCTCCATGCGGGAGATCTGGCGCAGGCCCTTGCCGCCGCCGCCGGAGGCCGCCTTCATCATCAGCGGGAAGCCCAGCTCTTTGGCCCAGGCCACGGCCTGGTCTTCGGAGGCCAGGTTCTCGCGCATGCCCGGCACCAGCGGCACGCCCATGGCGTGCACCGCCACCCGGGAGGTGGTCTTGTTGCCCATGACCCGGATGGCCTCGGGATTGGGGCCGATGAAGGCGATGCCGGCCCGGGCGCAGGCCTCGGCGAAGCTGGCCCGCTCGGACAGGAACCCGTAGCCGGGGTGGATGGCGTCGGCGCCGCAGCGCGTGGCCACTTCCAGCACCTTGGCCTCGTTCAGGTAGGAGTCCTGGCTGGGCGCGGGGCCGATGCAGTAAGCCTCGTCTGCGGCGCGCACGTGCAGGGCGGCCCGGTCGGCCTCGGAGTAGACGGCCACGGTGGCCACCCCCAGCTCCTTGCAGGCGCGGATCACCCGGATCGCGATTTCGCCCCGGTTGGCGATGAGGATCTTGGTGAACATGGCGGCTCCTAAAGCGGCAAATTCCCGTGCTTGCGCGGGAGGTTGACGGCCCGCTTGTTCTTGCACATGTCCAGGGCGCGGATCAGGGTCGGCCGGGTGTGGGCGGGGTCGATGATCTCGTCCACGTAGCCCAGTTCCGCCGCGTTGTAGGGGTTGGCGAACTTCTCCCGGTAGTCCTCCAGCAGGGCCTTGCGGGTCTTCTCCGGGTCGGTGGCCTTGGCCAGTTCGGTGCGGTGGATGATGTTCACCGCGCCCTCCGGGCCCATGACCGCGATCTCCGCGCTGGGGAAGGCGATGGCGTAGTCGCACCGGATGTTCTTGGAGTTCATCACGCAGTAGGCGCCGCCGTAGGCCTTGCGGGTGATCACCGTGACCTTGGGGACGGTGGCCTCGGCGATGGCGTAGAGCAGCTTGGCCCCGTGCTTGATGATCCCCCCCAGCTCCTGGTCCACCCCGGGCAGGAAGCCCGGCACGTCCTCGAAGAAGATCAGCGGGATGTTGAAACAGTCGCAGAAGCGCACGAACCGGGCGCCCTTCAGGGAGGAATCCACGTCCAGGGCCCCGGCCAGGTGGGAAGGCTGGTTGGCGACGATGCCCACGGACCGCCCGTTGAGCCAGGCGAAGCCGATGAGCAGGCTCTTGGCGAAATGCTCCTGCACCTCGAAGAAGTAGGCGTGGTCCACCACCGCCTTGATCACGTCCTTCATGTCGTACGGCTGGTTGGCGTTGTCCGGCACCAGGGTGCACAAGGCAATTTCGCAGCGGTTGGGGTCGTCCGTGGGGGGCTTGCGCGGCGGGTCGTCCTGGTTGTTCAGGGGCACGAAGGAGAGCAGCTCGCGGATCAGCAGCAGGCACTCCTCGTCGTCGCCGCAGGCGAAGTGGGCGCAGCCGGACTTGGCGTTGTGGGTCATGGCCCCGCCCAGGTCCTCCTTGCTCACGTCCTCGTGGCTGACGGTCTTGATCACCTCGGGGCCGGTGATGAACATGTACGAGGTGTCCTTCACCATGAACACGAAGTCGGTGATGGCCGGCGAATAGACCGCGCCGCCGGCGCAGGGGCCCATGATGGCCGAGATCTGCGGCACCACCCCGGAGCAGAGCATATTGCGCAGGAAGATGTCCGAGTAGCCGGCCAGGGATTGCACCCCCTCCTGGATGCGGGCGCCGCCGGAGTCGTTCAGGCCGATGACGGGGGCGCCGTTGCGGGCGGCCATGTCCATGATCTTCACGATCTTCTCGGCGTAGGCCTTGGACAGGGAGCCGCCGAAGACCGTGAAGTCCTGGGCGAACACGTACACCAGGCGCCCGTCGATGGCGCCGTAGCCGGTGACCACCCCGTCCCCGGGGATCTTCACCTTGCCCATGCCGAAGTTATCGCACCGGTGCAGCACGAACTTGTCGATCTCCGTGAAGGAGTCGTCGTCCAGGAGGATCTGGATCCGCTCCCGGGCGGTGAGCCGCCCCGACTGGTGGTGCTTCTCGATCTTGTCGAGCCCGCCTCCCTGTTCCGCCTTCTCGTTCCTGGTCTTCAGCTGCGCGAGCTTCGCTTCCTGGTTCACTGAGTCTCCTAGAGCAGCTTGGCGATGGTCTGGAGTTGCATGAAGGTGGTTCCTTCATAGATCTTACCGATCTTGGAGTCGCGGAAGTACTTCTCCGCGGGATAGTCCTTGGTGAACCCATAGCCGCCAAACAATTCAAGGGCTTCGCTGGCGACCCACTCCGCCACCATGCTGGCGAAATACTTGGCCATGGCGGCCTCCTTGACGAAGGGCGCGCCGGCGTCCTTGAGCCGGGCGGCGTTGTAGGTCATGAGCCGGGCCGCCTCCACCCGGCTGGCCATCTCCGCCAGGCGCATCTGCACCGCCTGGAAGCTGAAGATGGGCTGGCCGAACTGTTTGCGCTCCCGGGTATAGGCCAGGGCATGCTGCAGCGCGCCCGCGGCCAGACCGGCCATCTGGGCGGCGATGCCGATGCGGCCTTCGTTGAGGGTCTCGATGGCCACCTTGTAGCCCTTGCCCACCGGGCCCAGCACCTGATCGGGGCCCACGGCGACGTCCGCCAGGGACAGCTCGCAAGTGGAGCTGGCCCGGATGCCCAGCTTGTTCTCCTTCTTGGCCACCGTGAAGCCGGGCATGCCCCGCTCCAGGATGAAGGCGGTGACGCCCTTGTAGCCCGCGGCCGGATCGGTGTTGGCGAACACCACGAAGATCTCCGCCTCCTGGGCGTTGGTGATCCAGAGCTTGCTGCCGTTGAGCAGCCAGCCGCCGGCCTTGGGCACCGCCCGGGTGGCCATGGCGAAGGCGTCGGAGCCGGAGCCGGCCTCGGACAGGGCGTAGGCGCCCACCTGGTCCCGGCACAGCCGGGGCAGGTAGCGCTGCTTCTGGGCTTCGCTGGCCCAGTTGAGGAAGCAGTTGTCCACCAGGGTGTTCTGCACGTCCACCACCACCGCCACTGAGGGATCGACCTTGGCCAGCTCCTCGATCACCAGGATGGCGTTGAAGAAGGTGGACCCGGCCCCGCCATAGGCCTCGGGCACCTCGACGCCCATGAGGTCCAGGCCGAACAGTTTGCGCACCAGGGCGGGGTCCATCTCCTGGGCTTCGTCCATGGAGGACCGGAGCGGCTCGATCTCCCGGGCGGCGAAATCGGCCACCAGGTCGCGGAAGGCTTCCTCCTCTTCGTTGAGGATGGTGAGGGGCGGAGTCATGAACGTCTCCTACATGGGATGGGGATGTTGCGACAAGGTCACATGGAACGGCGGTAGCGGCCGCCCAATTCGAACAGGGTGGCGGTGATCTGGCCCAGGCTGGCGACCCGCACGGTCTCCAGCAGCGTCTCGAACAGGTTGCCGCCCCGGCGCACCTGCTCCCGCAGGCGCTCCAGGGCAGGGCCGGCCTCGTCCCGGTGCCGGCGCTGGAAGTCCCTCAGCTCGCGCAGGCGCAGGTCCTTCTCCTCGGTGCTGGACCGGATCACCGGGCGCGGGGCCTGGACCGGCTCGTGCTCCTGGATGAAGGTGTTGACGCCCACCACCGGCAGCTCGCCGGAATGCTTGCGGGTCTCGTAGAGCAGGGACTGCTCCTGGATGCGGGAGCGCTGGTACTGGGTCTCCATGGCCCGGAGCACGCCGCCCCGGGCGTTCAGGCGGGTGAACTCCTCCAGCACCGCCTCCGTGACGTCATCGGTGAGCTTCTGGATGAAGTGCGAGCCCTGGAACAGGTTCTCGTTGCGGTACAGCCCCAGCTCCCGGGTGGTGATGAGCTGGATGGCCATGGCCAGGCGCACCGACTCCTCGGTGGGGGTGGTGAGGGCCTCGTCGTAGGCGTTGGTGTGCAGGGAATTGCAGTTGTCGGTGAGGGCGGTGAAGGCCTGCAGGGTGGTGCGGATGTCGTTGAACTTCATCTCCTTGAGGTGCAGCGAGCGCCCCGAGGTCTGCACGTGGTACTTGAGTTTCTGGCTGGTCTCGCTGGCGCCGTAGCGGTCGCGCATGGCGATGGCCCAGATGCGCCGGGCCACCCGGCCCAGCACGGCGTATTCCGGGTCCAGGCCGGCGCTGAAGAAGAACGAGAGGTTGGGGGCGATGGCGTCGATGGCCATGCCGCGGCTCAGGTAGTACTCCACCAGGGTGAAGCCGTTGGCCAGGGTGAATGCCAGCTGGGTGACCGGGTTGGCCCCGGCCTCGGCGATGTGGTAGCCCGATACGCTCACGGAATAGTAGTTGCGCATGCCGTGCTCGATCAGGAACGCCTGCACGTCGCCCATCATCCGCAGGGCGAACTCGATGGAGAAGATGCAGGTGTTCTGGGCCTGATCCTCCTTGAGGATGTCGGCCTGGACTGTGCCCCTCAGGCTGCGCAGGGTCTCGGCCCGGATCCGGGCGGCGGTGTCCGGCGCAATGGCCTGGACGCCCGCGCTCTGGCGGTGGCGGTCCAGCTGCTGGTCCACCGCGGTCTCGAAGAACATGGCCAGGATCACCGGGGCGGGGCCGTTGATGGTCATGGACACTGAGGTGGCGGGGTCGCACAGGTCGAACCCCTGGTAGAGCTGCTTCATGTCGTCCAGGGTGGCGATGCTGACGCCGCTTTCGCCGATCTTGCCATAGATGTCCGGGCGTTCGTCCGGGTCCTGGCCATAGAGGGTGACCGAGTCGAAGGCGGTGGACAGACGCCGGGAACACTCCCCCTGGCACAGGAAGTGGAACCGGCGGTTGGTCCGGGCCGGCCCGCCCTCGCCGGCGAACTGGCGCTTGGGGTCCTCGTCGGCGCGGCGGAAGGTCCAGGCCCCGGCGGTGTACGGGAACCGGCCGGGCACATTCTCCTGGCGCAGGAAGCGGACGATGTCGCCCAGGCGGTCGGTGGCGGGCAGTGAGACCTTGCGGATCTTCGTGCCCGACAGGCTCAGGGTGTACAGCGGCTGGGACAGGTCCCGGCCCCGCACCCGGTAGGTGAAGGCCTCCCCCGAGTAGGCCCGGTTCAGTTCGTCCCACTGCTCCAGCAGGGCGGCGCCCTCCGGCCCCAGGTCCCGGCGGGCCTGGGCCGCCCGCTGCAGCAGGGGTTCGGAGTCGTCGCCCAGCTCCCGGCTGGCGGTCTCCAGGGCCTGGAGCCGGTCGGCGCCGGCCGCCAGGGCTTCGGACCGCTGCCGGTAGCCGCGGACGGCCTGGACGATCTCCTGGAGATAGCGGCTGCGCTCGAAGGGGATGATGGGCGCGGCGCGCTCGCAGGAGAAGGCGGCCGGACCCGGATCGGGCAGGCTGGAGCGCCATGGCTCGGGGCCCCGCTCCCGCAGGACGGCCAGCAGGTCCAGATAGAGCCGGTCCACGCCGGGGTCATTGAAGTGGGCGGCGGCGGTGCCGTACACCGGCAGGTCCCGGTCCGGGTCCAGGTCCGAGGCCGGGGGCGGGAAGCGGCGGCTGCGCCGGAGCTGGCGGCGCACCAGGGCCAGCGCGTCCTCGGCGCGCTTGTCCTCGAACTTGTTGATGACCACCATCCGGGCGAAATCCAGCATGTTGATCTTTTCAAGCTGGGTGCCGGCGCCGAACTCGCTGGTCATGACGTACACGGGCAGATCGGCCATCTCGATGATGTCCGTATCGCCCTGGCCGATGCCGCTGGTCTCCACCAGGATCAGGCCGCAGACCCGCTTCAGCACGGCCACCCCCCGGCGCACCGACGCCACCGTGTCCGGCCCGCCCTCCGCGGCCACACTGCGGAAGAACACCCGCTCGTCGCCGCCGCTGTTGCAGCGCAGGCGGTCCCCCAGCAGGGCGCCGCCGGTGCGCTTGCGGGTGGGGTCGATGGCCAGCACCCCCACGCGCAGCTCCGGGAAATCCAGCAGCAGGCGCCGGATCAGCTCGTCGCAGAGGGAACTCTTGCCCGAGCCGCCGGGGCCGGTGATGCCCAGCACCGGCACCTCGGGGGGGCCGTCCGGGACCGGGCCCCGGGCCAGGGCCGCGCTGAGCAGCCGGGACAGGCCGAGCCGGTCCTCCCAGGCAGGGACGTTCATGTCAGACGTCATGGCCGGGCTTTGCCCGGACATGACGAGGGGGAGTACGAGGGGGGACGAAGAGCGAGCAACGCGAGCGGGCGGTCCCCCCTCGTTGATATCGGTGATCCGGTCCAGCAGGTCCTGGATCATCCCGTCCACCCCCAGCCGCATGCCGTCCGCGGGGGTGTAGATCTTCTCGACGCCGGCGGCCTCCAGGCGGCCCACTTCCTCGGGCAGGATCACCCCGCCGCCGCCGCCGAACACCTTGACCCGGCCCGCCCCGGCGGCCCGGAGCCGCTCGGCCAGGAAGCCGAAGAACTCCATGTGCCCGCCCTGGTAGGAGGAGACGCACACGGCGTCGGCGTCCTCCTCCACCGCCGCCTTGGCGATCTCCGCCACGCTGCGGTCGTGGCCCAGGTGGATGACCTGGGCGCCGTGGTCCACCAGCAGGCGCCGGACCAGGTTGATGGCGGCGTCGTGCCCGTCGAACAGGGCGGCGGCGGTGACGATCCTGGCTGGCTGGACGGCGCTTGCACCCATGGAGGCTCCGGCGCTGGGGGATGATAAATAGCGTTCCCCATTCTGCACCCGAACGGTTTTTTCCTTAGGGTGAAATTAGTGGCCGTTGCGAAATGACCTGTGCATTTCAGGTCATTTTGCTACGGCCATTTATGCCGGGGCCGCAACGACCTGTTCAGGTTAATTCTAGACAACGGCTTATCACCCGGCCCCGGAACTGTGGCGGGCGACGATGGCGTCGATGAACCGGGTCATCCCCGACAGGACCAGTTCCCGGGCCTGGAAGTGGGGAACGTGGCCGCAGCCGCGCAGGAGCAGACGCTCCGCGGGACCGGAGACCCCCTGGAGGATGGCCCGGACCTGGTCCGGGGTGGCGTACTCGTCCCGCTCGCCCTGGATGGCCAGCACCGGGCACTGGATGGCCTGAAGCAGGGGCACCATGGTCCAGTCCCGGAACGCCGGCGACAGCCAGACGTCGCTCCACCCGTAGAACATGCCGTCCACCTGGTCGCCGTGGTGGTACCTCAGCCGCTCCCGGAGCTCGGTGGTCTCGAAGGCGGCGAGGGTCCGCCAGATGCCCTGGATGCACCGGGCCTCCACGAAGGGGTGGGCCGCTTCCGCGATCACCCCCAGGGCCACGCCGGGATAGCGGGAAGCGTGGAGCAGGGCGATGGTGGCGCCGTCGCTGTGCCCCACCAGGATGGGCGCCTCGATGCCGCAGGCGGCCAGCACCTCCGGCAGCCGCTGGAAGGCCTCGTCCTCCAGGAAGGACGGGGGCAGCGGCCTGGGCTGGGGCTCCGACTTGCCGTGGCCGCGGCGGTCGTAGACCAGGGCCGGCAGCCGGGTGGCGCAGGCCAGGGCCATGGGGAAGTTCCGCCACTGGGTGATGCTGCCCAGCCCCTCGTGCAGGAACACCAGGGCCGGCCGGGTGCCGGTGAGGGAGGTGCCCGGGGGCAGGATGGTCTTCGCCCGCAGCCGCAACCCGCCCGCCTTGAGGCCGAAGCTCAGCTCCTCACAGGCGGGCGGGGGGATCGACGGTCTTTCCACGGTGGACATGGCGCCTTTCCTATCGCTAGGCCAAGCCCAGAACCGTGTCGCTCCGCTGGCGCACCCTGCGCAGCAGGTCGAACTCCTTGGTGAGGTCGTGGCCAAAGGAGGGCACCATCTTCTGCAGGCGGGCCTGCCAGACCGCGGTCTGGGCCTGTTCGGAGAAGCAGCGCAGGATGAGGTAGACCATGGTGGTGGCGGCGGTGGAGGCGCCGGGCGACGCGCCCAGGAGCGCCGCCAGGGAACCGTCAGCGGCGGCCACCACCTCGGTGCCGAACTCCAGCTTGCCGCCCAGCTTGGGGTCGCCCTTGATGATCTGCACGCGCTGGCCGGCGATCTCCAGCTTCCAGTCCTCCAGCCGGGCCGTGGGCACGAACTTGCGCAGTTCGGCCAGGCGTTGCTCCGGGGACTGCAGCACCTGGCCGATGAGGTAGCGGGTCAGGTCGAGGTTGTGCCAGCCGGCGGCCATCATCGGCCAGATGTTGCCGGGCCCGATGGCCCGGATCATGTCCAGGTAGGATCCGGTCTTGAGGTACTTGGTGGTGAACCCGGCGAAGGGTCCGAACAGGAGGGCCTGCTCGCCGTCGATGTGCCGGGTGTCCAGGTGCGGCACCGACATGGGCGGCGCGCCCAGGGAAGGCTTGCCGTAGACCTTGGAATGGTGCCGGTGGATGACCTCGGGGTTGGTGCACATCAGCCACTGGCCGCTCACCGGGAAGCCGCCGTAGCCCTTGCCCTCGACGATCCGCGACTTGCGCAGCAGGGTTAGCGCGGCGCCGCCGGCCCCCAGGAAGACGAACCTGGCCCGCACTTCGCTCATGTGTCCCGCGGCCAGGTCCATGGCCCGCACCCGCCAGGTGCCGTCCGGCTCCCGCTCCAGGTCCCGCACCTCGTGGCGCAGGCGCAGGTCGAAGTTCGCGTGGGCCTTCAGCCCCTGGAACAGGAGCCGGGTCAGGCGGCCGAAATCCACATCAGTCCCGCGGGGCACGTGGGTGGCCGCCAGCGGGGTGTCCAGCTCACGGCCCTCCATGGTCAGGGGCATCCATTCGGTCAGCTGCTTCGGGTCCTCGCTGAACTGCATGTCGTGGAACATGGGGTGGGCGCTGAGCTGGGCGTGGCGGGCCTTCAGGAACCGGGTGTTGGCCTCGCCCCAGACCATGCTCTGGTGCGGCACCTGGGTGAGGAAGTTGCCGGGCTCGGCCAGGGCGCTCTTTTCCACCAGGTAGGACCAGAGCTGGAGCGAGGTCTCGAAGGCCGAGTTGATGGCCAGGGCCTTGCCGATGTCCACCGTGCCGTCCTTCTTCTCGGGGGTGTAGTTCAGTTCGCAGTTGGCGGCATGGCCGGTGCCGGCGTTGTTCGCCGCCTTGCTGCTCTCCAGGGCGACGTCCTCCAGCCGCTCGAAGACCCTGAAGGTCATCTCCGGCTGGAGCTCGTGCAGCAGGGTCGCCAGGGTGGCGCTCATGATCCCGGCGCCGACCATCACCACATCAACCAGATCTTCACTCACCACTGAGGCTCCCGGAATGAATTCAGGTTACATGCCCACGCCGGATTTTCACGGGAGGATCCGGCTGAATTTTCGTGGGACCATTATGCACTCTCAAAAGCCTGGAAGAATGACTTAACCTAGAGCCGATCAGGACACCCTCCAGCCAAGCCTCCCGCCAGGGCCCCCATGAAAAAGACGATCGCCAAGAAAGTCATCGTGCCCATGGCCGTGATCGTCCTGATCACGGCGTTCGTGGTCTCCTGGACGCTGGCCTGGGTCCAGGTGACGCACAAGCGGCACGAAGCCGAGCGCGACATGGAGGTCGCCGAAGCGAACCTGATGGATACCCTGGCCCTGACCCACGACCAGTTGGTCTCGAAAATGGACTCGGAAATGAAGGTGCTCCAGTCCGAGGCCCGCCGGTTGGGGATCGGCAGGCGGGGCCCGGAGCTGCGGGCCGGATCCCGGTACGTTCCGGACATCCTGTTCGGCAGGGTCTCCCAGGCGCAGCTCATGGCCATGGTGGAATCCTTGAACGTGATGACGGAAGGGTCCATCGCCATCTACAGCGGGCGCGGCGAGGACCTCCTCTGCCTCTCCACCAATGGGTTTCTGCCGGACGGCACCTCGCCGGTGGGACTGATCATGGACCCGGCCAGCGCGGCCAGCCGGGCCTTGGGCAAGGGGCGTTCCTATTGGGGCCCCTCCCAGCTGTTCGACGATCTCCAGTACACATACTACGAGCCCATCCGGAACGCCGAAGGGGCCATGATCGGCGCCTTCGGCGTGGAATATCCCCTGGCCAGGCTCAGCCGGATCTACCAGTCGGTCCACCGGGTCAAGATCCTGGAACGGGGGTTCCTGGCCCTGGTGGACCAGGACGACCACCCGCTCTTTTCAGGCGGCTCCCTGTCGCCCGCGACCACCCGGGAGCTATTGCGGGACGGCAGGATCGACGGAGCGGCCTGGGTGGTCCGGCGCCAGGCCTTCAGTCCCTGGGGGCTCACGGCCATGGCCGCCTACCCCGCGAAGGAGATCGACCAGGCCAAGTGGCTGATCCTCGGCGGCGCCATGGGCATCGCCCTGGTCCTGGTGGGCGCCCTCACCCTGTCCTACTACTACGTACTGCGCAAGAACCTGCTCCGGCCCCTGGGCGATGTGCTGGGAATCCTGGACATGGTTTCGTTCTACAAGCAGTACGAGCTCCGGTTCCGGCAGGATCAGGGAGGGGAGATCGGCGCCCTGACCGACTCCCTGAACGGCATGCTGGGCCAGATCCAGGCCCGGGATGTCCAGCTGCTGGATTATCAGGAGCATCTGGAGGAGCTGGTGGCCGAACGCCTGGATCAGCTGGTCCAGACCCAGCTGCTGCTGTCGGCCACCCTGGATGCCCTGCCCGTCTTCATCGCGATCCTGGACGGCGCGGGCGTCATCCTGGTGACCAACCGGCACTGGGAAAAGGAAACCCGGTCCGCCAACCCTTTCATGGCCGGAGCCAGCGTGGGGACGGATTACCTCGCCCTGTGCCGGGCGGTGGATCCCGGCCGGGCGGAGATCGAGAGGATCGCCGCCCAGATCCTCGAAGTCCTGCTCGGCACCCGGGAGAACGTCAGCCTGGAATACGACGTGGAACTGGACCTGCGGCGGCAGTGGTTCACGGTCCTGGCCACCCGCTTCGGAACCCAGGAAACACCCCGCACGGTGCTGATGCACCTGAACGTGACCGAACGGAAGATGATGGAGATCCAGCTGCGCCAGGCCCAGAAACTGGAATCCATCGGCCAGCTGGCCGCCGGGATCGCCCACGAGATCAACACCCCCACCCAGTACATCGGGGACAATACGATCTTCCTGCGGGAAACCTTCCAGGATCTCTGGGGCCTGGTGGAGGCCACCCGGAACCTGCTGGCCGGCGCCCAGGGCGGCGTCTGGCCCCCCGAACTGGTCCAGGCCGCCCAACAGGCCATGGACCGGGCGGATCTGGGCTTCATGGAGGGGGAGATCCCCAGGGCCATCAGCGAATCCCTGGAAGGCGTGCGGCGGGTTTCCAGGATCGTCAGCGCCATGAAGGATTTCAGCCACCCCGGCTCCAGCAGCAAGACGCGCACGGACCTCAACCGGGCCATCGAAAGCACGACCCTGGTCTGCCGGAGCGTATGGAAATACGTTGCGGAAATGGAACTGGATCTGGCTCCGGCGCTGCCGCCGGTGCCCTGCTTCCCGGACGAGTTCAACCAGGTGATCCTCAACCTGGTCATCAACGCGGCCCACGCCATCGGCGAAGCCCTGCAGACCACCAAGGCCGAAAAGGGCCTGATCCGGATCACCACCCGGGCCGTGGAGGGCTTCGCCGAGATCCGGGTCGCGGATACCGGCTGTGGGATCCCGGAAGCCATCCGCTCCCGGATCTTCGACCCCTTCTTCACCACCAAGCCCGTGGGCACGGGCACGGGCCAGGGCCTGGCCATCACCTATTCCGCCATCGTGGAGCGGCATGGTGGCACCATTGACCTGGAGAGCGAAGTGGGCAAAGGTACGACCTTCATCCTCCGCCTTCCTTTTGGCCCGGAGATCCCATGAAGAAACGGATTCTCTTTGTTGATGATGAGCCAATGATTCTCCAGGGCCTGCAGCGGATGCTGCGGCCATTGCGGGACGAATGGGACATGGTGTTCGTGGATGGAGGCGAAAAGGCCCTTGCCGCCATGGCCGAGAGCACGTTCGACGTGGTGGTCACGGATATGCGCATGCCGGTCATGAACGGGGCCCAGCTGCTGACGGAGATCCGGAAACGGCACCCCAGTACCGTCCGCCTGATCCTGTCGGGCCACGCCGACAAGGACCTGGTCTCCCAGTGCCTGGGGGTGGCCCACCAGTACATCTCCAAGCCCTGCGACCCGGAGCAGTTGAAGACCATGATCCACAACGCCTGCCTCATCGGCGGCGACCGGGTCACGGACCCGATCAAGGATGCCCTGGGATCCATCGACCGCCTGCCGACCATGCCCGCGGTGTTCCGGAACCTCGAGGCGGCCCTGGCCGAGCCCAACGTCAGCGCCAACCGATTGGGCGGCATCATCGAGCAGGACATGGGGATGACCGCGAAGATCCTCAAGATCGTCAACAGCGCCTTCTTCGGGCTGCGCCGGAGCATCTCCAGCCCCTCCGAAGCCGTCACCTACCTGGGCATCGACACCATCAAGGGCCTGGTCCTGGTCAATTCGATCTTCGAGCGGGCCGAGCCCCTGGGCACAAGGCATCTGGCCATGGAGGATCTCTGGCGGCACAGTCTGGACACCGCCACCGCGGCCAAGGCCATCGCCCTGGCCCAGGGGCTCAGCCGGGCCCAGGCCGAGGAAGTCTTCGTGGCGGGCGTTCTGGAGGACCTGGGCATCCTCGTGCTGGCTTCCAATTTTCCCCAGGCCTATGACCGGGCCATCGAGTCCCTCCTGGCGGAGAAGGCGCTCCTGACCACCGTGGAGCAACAGGAATTCGCCGTCACCCATGCCGAAGTGGGAGCCTACCTCCTGGGCCTGTGGGGCATCCCGGCGCCGGTGCTGGACATCGTGAGCATGCACCACACGCCCCACCTCATCACCGATCCCGGCATCAGCCAAGTGCTGGCAGTCTATGCCGCGGACATCCTGGTGGGCGAGCTGGGCGGGAATCCCATCTTCAGGACCGGGGGCTTCGACCTGACCACCCTGGACCGGCTCGGCCTGGCGGACCGGGTGGAGCCCTGGCGGACCGCGGTCCGGGCCCAGAAGGCCCAACAGGGAGGCGATATCCATGGCTGACAAAGTATTGCTGGTGGACGACGAGGAGAACGTGCTGCACGGCTACCACCGGGTGCTGCACCGGAGGTTCCGGCTGGAGGTGGCCATGGGCGGTCCCCAGGCGCTCCTGGCCCTGGAGCACCACGGTCCGTTCGCGGTGATCGTCTCGGACATGCGGATGCCGGGCATGACCGGCCTGGATCTGCTGCGCTCGGCCCAGGAACTCGCCCCGGACGCCACCCGGATCATGCTCACCGGCAACCTGGACCAGGGCACCGCCATGGACGCGGTCAACCAGGGGCAGGTGTTCCGCTTCATCACCAAACCCTGCAGTCCCGAGCACCTGGCCGAGGTCATCCAGGCAGGGTTGAGGCAGCACCAGCTGGTGATCGCCGAAAAAGAGCTGCTGGAGCACACGCTCATGGGCAGCCTCCAGGTGCTCACGGATCTGCTGTCCAACCTGGACCCCGAGCTGTTCGGCCGGGGCCGGATGCTCCGGGACCGGGCCGTGGCCCTGGCCCGGGCGCTGGGCTTCCTGGCGGAGTGGGATCTGGAGACCGCGGCCCTGCTGTTGCCCATCGGCCGCATCGCGCTGCCTCCGGAACTCCTCGCCAGGCTGAAATCTGGCGCGGTTCTGGATCTGCGCGAGCGGACCCTGCTCGGACGGGTGCCGGAAACCGGAGCGCAGCTCCTGGCGAACATCCCCCGCCTGCGCCAGGTCTCTCAGATCGTCCTGTACCATGCCAAGGGCTTCGACGGGTCGGGCTATCCCGCCGACGGCGTCGGCGGGGAGGACATTCCCCTGGGCGCCCGGATCCTCAAGGTCGTGACCGATTTCACCGACCTCGAACTGAAGCGCAAGAGCCGGAAAGTGGCCCTGGAGGAGATGGCCTTGCATCAGGTCCACTATGACGGGCGCGTCCTGGGGGCGCTCTACGCCCAGTTCGGCACGCCCGCCGCGGCGGGCGGCAGCGCCGCCGAGAGCGTCTGCGCCGTGGAGGCGCTGAAGGAGGGCATGGTCCTCGCCCGGAGCATCCTCACCCGGGGCGGGCGGCCGGTGCTCATGGCGGGGCTCAAGCTGGGGGCCGCCCACCTGCTGCTGCTCCGGGATCTGGTGGACATTCTGGATATCCAGGAGCCGGTGTATATCAGCCACGAATGAGAAGTCGGGCCGGGAGCGGGGAATGGTGAACAAGGTTCTGCTGGTGGATGATGAAAACAATGTGCTGCAGGCCTACACCCGTGTCCTGAGGCGGCGCTTCACCCTGGACGTGGCCCTGGGTGGGGCGGAGGCGCTGGCGCTGATGGCCCAGTCCGGCCCGTACGCCGTCGTGGTGTCGGACATGCGCATGCCGGGCATGGACGGGGTGGAGTTCCTGAGCCAGGTCAAGGAGCGCTTTCCCGACAGCACCCGGGTCATGCTCACCGGCAACGCCGATCAGACCACGGCCATGGAGGCCGTGAACCGGGGTTCCATCTTCCGCTTCCTCACCAAGCCCTGCGATTCCGAGGTGCTTGCCGCGACCCTGGAGGCGGGGATCCGGCAGTACGAGCTGGTCACGGCCGAGAAACAGCTGCTGGAGCAGACCCTCAAGGGCACCCTGGCCATGCTGGTGGAACTGCTCAGCATTCTGGACCCCATCTCCTTCGGCCGGGCCCAGACCATGGCCGCCCTGGCCGAAGGCGTGGCCCGGGACCTGGCCATGCCGGACCCGTGGGTGCTGGGGATCGCTTCCATCCTCAGCCAGATCGGCATCCTCACCGTGCCGGATGCCCTGGTGTCCAAGATCCACACCGGGGGCTTCCTCAACAGCAACGAGCGGGAGATCGCCAACCGGGTTCCGGAGATCGGCTCCAACCTGCTCCGCCACATCCCGCGGCTGGAAGCGGTGGCCGAGTCGATCCTATACATGAGCAAGAACTTCAACGGCACCGGCTTCCCCGCAGATCACCTGAAGGGGCCTGACATCCCCCTGGGGGGCCGGATCCTGCGGGTCATCACCGACTACCTGAACCTGCTCGCCATCAAGGGCGAACCCAAGCTGGCCTTGGCGGAAATGGAATACCGGACCGCGTGGTACGACCTCACCGTCATCCGCAGCCTCTCCAGGGTCATCAAGAGCCTGGAGCCCCAGGAGGCAGAGACGCAGATCCTGGAGGTCTCCCTGAAGGAACTCCGCCTCGGCCACCTGCTCGGCAGTGACATCCAGACCGCCACCGGCCTGCTCCTGGTGCCCACCGGCACCCGCCTGAACCTGATCCACCTGGAAAAGCTCCGCAACTTCTCCCGGCTGGGGGGCATTCGCGAGCCCATCACCGTGGTGGCCTCCCTGCACGAAAGCTGATAATCATTTATAAAAAAGGCGCGTCATGACCTTTTCGGCCCAGCAAGGAGTGTCCATGGCGGTCGACGCCGCCGCCGCGGTGGCGGAGATCGCCGCCCAGGTCGGTGGCGCGGAACTCGATGTGGTTTTCCTGTTCTGTTCCCCCCTGTACGACCTGGAGGTGGTTGGACGCGAGCTCAAACGGTCCTTTCCATGTCCCGTGGTCGGCTGCAGTTCCTCCGGCCAGATCGGCCCCAGCGGTTTCCAGCGGGGCGGCATGACGGCCATCGGCCTTGGCGGCGGCTGCCTGCGGGTGGTGCCCCACCTGATCCACCCCTTGGCCGACTATCAGGATCAGGCCATCAGCATCGCGGCCTCCTTCCGGGGGGAAGGGTCCGGTCTGGCCGGTTCCCACCCCTTCGGGTTCCTGGTCATCGACGGGCTGTCCATGATGGAGGAACGGGTCGCTTCCGCCCTGTACCAGGCGCTCGACAATGTGCCGATCGTTGGTGGTTCGGCCGGCGACGATCTGCGTTTCGAGCAGACCCAGGTCTATTTCGATGGCCGCTTCCTGTCCGATGCCGCCGTGCTCGCCGCCTGCTGGGCCGCCGGACCCATAGCTCCGTTCATGCTCAAGCACTTCGTGCCTGGCGAGGTCAACCTCGTGATCACGGATGCCGATCCCGAGAAGCGCGTCATCCGGGAGTTCAACGGCGAGGCGGCGGCCGAAGTCTACGCCCAGGCGATCGGGGTCCCGGTGGAGCGGCTGGGCCCGGAGGTGTTCTCCCGCCACCCCCTGCTGCTGGGCATCGGCGGCGAGCATTTCGTCCGTTCCATCGCCAGGATGAACCCCGACCTGTCCTTGAGCCTGTACTGCGCCATCGACACCGGCCTGGTCGTTACCATCGGGAAAAGCCTCGAATCACTCCCGGCGCTCAAACAGGCCTTCGCCGGGGTGCTGGCGGAAGTCCCCGATCCCTTCGCGATCCTCGCCTGCGACTGCATCCTGCGGCGGCTCGAGTTCGAGAACCTCGGCATCGACCAGGAGGTCGGCGACTTCCTCGCCCGGCACCAGGTCTTTGGCTTCTCCACCTATGGTGAGCAGATCAACGGCCTTCATGTGAATCAGACCCTCACGGGCATCGCCCTGGGGCGGGGGGGTGAGGCGTGACCGGGGCCGATCCGGGACCGGAGCGGATGGAGCGACTGGAGCGGCTGCTCGCGGCGCGGGACAAGACCATCGCGGTCCTGATCCAGCGGCAACTGGATTCCCGGGCCCAGGGAACGACCGCGCTGAACACGCTGGAGCAGAACATCTCCCTGGAAAGGGTCGTCGCCCGCAAGACCCAGGAACTGGCCAAGGAGCGTGCCGACCTGGAGAACGCCCTGGGCCAGCTGAAATTGACCCAGACCCGCCTGCTGCAGGCCCAGAAGATGGAATCCATCGGCCAATTGGCCGCCGGGATCGCCCACGAGATCAACACGCCCACCCAGTTCGTTTCCGACAACGTGACCTTCCTGCGGTCTTCGCTCGCGCCTCTGTTCAAGGTGCTCGACGCGGCCCGGGACCTGGCCGAGGCGGTGCGTCCCGGCGGGCAGTGCCCTGAACGGCTCGCCGTCTTCGATGCCGCCGCCGACGACGCGGATCTGGCTTTCCTGCGCGAGCAGCTGCCGATGGCGCTGGAACAGTCCGCGGAAGGCCTGACGCGGATCGCGACCATCGTCAACGCCATGAAGAAGTTCTCCCACCCGTCCGGCGAGGTGATGAAGCCGGAAGATCTGGAAGGCATCATCCGGACCGCCGTGATCGTCTCCCAGAACGAGTGGAAGAATGTCGCCGATCTCCAGTTGCGGTTTGAGCCGGACCTGCCTCCCGTTTCCTGCCTGGGTGATGAGATCGGGCAGCTTGTGCTGAACCTCATCGTCAATGCCGCACAAGCCATCAGCGAACGGATGGGGAAGGGAGACCTGTCCCCGGGCCGGATCACCATCGCCGCCGCGCGTCTCGACCGGGTCGTCGAACTCCGGTTCGAGGACAACGGCGCGGGCATCCCGGAAAAGATCCAGGGCCGGATCTTTGATCCCTTCTTTACCACCAAGGGGGTCGGCAAAGGCACTGGGCAGGGCCTCGCCATCGCCTACTCCACCGTGGTCGAGCGGCACAAGGGGCAGATATTTTTCGAATCCAATGGCCAGGGAACCTGCTTCTTCATCCGGCTGCCCCTCTAGCCCAAGTGTTGGCCTCCAATGCATGGTCCAATGCGTCCTGAAGTTGCTGGAGATCAAAAGGCTTGCTCAGGATGGACTGCGGGCGATCAGAAGTCATTTCCCGCCAAGACCTGGGCCTTGTCGTAGCCACTGGCAAGGATCACTGGCAGATTGGGAGCGATTTGGTGCAACGCCGACAGCAACCCCCAACCATCCAGGCGCGGCATGGCCAGGTCGGTAAGCACACAGCGGATTTCAGCCTGGTGCTGGCGGAACACCTCGACTGCCTCAAGGCCGTCCTTCGCGGTGAGCACGGTAAAGCCCAGCATCCCTGCGGAGAATGCGGAAAACCAGGGTTCCCATGTACGACCTATGTGATGAACGCGGTGGGACGATCCCAAAGCGATAGAAGCATTTGACCAATTCTCGCACACAGGATCCTGGAAACGTGAACCAGCCAATGCGGGCATCTTGCTCAGCCCAAATTCTCGAGAGTGCTCTCCCCAATGGAAACGCGGTTCCTCCCTCCTACCTTGGACCGATATAGCGCACCATCGGCCTCTCCCATGAACCATTCTGAGCTGCGCTCCTCTTCGACTGAGGCTGCCGCTACACCTAGACTTATCGTGATGACTGGGGCTATCTTCGAATATTCATGGGGAATACCCGCGGATTCGACAGCAAGGCGCAGGGCCTCCGCCAACTTTGTTGCTGCCTCAAGTTGCGTTTCCGGCAAAAGAATGGCGAACTCCTCTCCGCCGATGCGGGCTACCAGATCGCCTCCACGTTTGAAGAGCCCTTGCATAACCTTTGACACGGTGATCAGGCAGGCATCTCCCATGGGATGACCGTAATTATCGTTGTAGCGTTTGAAATAGTCGATATCACAAGTAATAAGGGCAAGTCCCTTGCCCACGCGGCGGGTTCTGCGAATTTCAGCCTCGAGCCTTTCGTTGAAATGACGGCGATTGGCCAACCCGGTAAGGCCGTCCTCTCGCGCTAAACGCTCCAGCCTGCCATTGGCCTCTTGGAGTTTCTGGTCCGCGAGAATGCGTTCCGTCACATCCTCCAGCATCAGCAGAAGGTGGGGTTCATGGTTTGTTTCGAAGGGTGTGAAAGTGGCCATGGCCCATATGTTCTTTCCAAAAGTAGTGTGCATTTCCACGGTCACCTTCTTGGTCTCCTGGTCTTCCAGACATTTTTCCGCAATATCGTAGAGTCCGGAATCCTTCCACGAGGCGAGACCCCGGAAGTTCAGTGCAAGGATCTGCTGCTGGGTGGCGCCAACAATGACTCCCATCGCCGGGTTCGCCAGCACGCAATGGCCTGTATCTGCCCGGTAGGCCGTGATTCCAAGAGGGGATGCGTCCAGCAGTTTCTGGTTTAGATCCAGGGTTTCCTGGAGGCGCGTTTCGATGCCCTTGCGGGCAGTGATGTCACCAATAACCCCGACCAGACCGATCCCCTGGTCCGTTGGATCCTGGTAGGTGGCCTTCCAGAAGATGACATCCCGAATGCTCCCGTCAGCACAACGAACTTGGTTCTCATAGATCTGAACTCCGGGATCGCTAATAAGGTCCTTGTCTTTCTGAAAGTAGACGTTCGCCAACCCCGGTGGTGAGATGTCAAAAACGGTCCGCCCAACAATTTCCTGACGGGGCTTTCCCACATAATCTAGAAAGGCATCGTTACAGCCCTGGTAGTACCCATCCGCATCCTTGAAGAAGATAGGCAAGGGAATGGAATTGATAAGGGTATTCAAAAAGTTACGCGTCAAGTGAATAGCATGCTCTTTCATTGCTCTGTTCCAAGATTCATTTTCTGGGACATCCGCACAAGCACGGCCTCCAGATGCTCCACCAGCGCTTCTGTCTCTTCCTTGGTTGGCATGGTGCCTCTCCGAGAATGAGGGATTCGACATCGGTTCCATGGGGTTCGCCCCCGCTCATTTACCCCCCCAGCGCAGCCGGCGCAATCTGACCGAGGTGGAAATACCTTCCGCCCGCCCGATTCCTGGTTTCCTGGCTCTCGTGAAGCTGATGGGCACTCCGATTCAGTTGGGGCGCGGCATGAAAAACCTGTGGAGGACCTATGCAAGGTCCTTGGTTCCCGTGCCTTCCATTCCCGAAGATATTTCATGCACATTCTCAAACCTCAGTACAATCTTGAAAGCTTCAACTAGATTGGGGATCCAGAATGTCAAAACGAACCACTCCATCATACTTCAACTCCCTGGTCGGCAAAGTCTTTGGTACAGCCATGATTCCAATGTTTCTGTTTCTGGCCCTCATCGCTAGTTACATGCTCCCTAATGTTCACAAACTTTTGATTTCCTCCAAAAAGGAAGGGCTTCGAAACGTGGTGGACGGCATTCATAACCAGATTACCTACTTGGCGGAGGAAGCCAAGGCGGGTCACATGAGCCAGGAGGCAGCCCAACAAAGGGCCAAGGAACTGGCGGAATCATTCCGTTATGAAGGCGGCAACTACGTGTTCGTCCATGGTCCTGGCTATATGATTCTCGTTCAGCCTGCGGCCAAACAAACTGAAAACAAAGGACCTGAGGACCAGCCCCCCGCTTTGAAGGCTATCGTGAAGGCTTTGGATGACTTGGCAGCCGCGCCCGGAGGGGGGTTCTATGACTACTCCTTCGCCAAGCCGGGAAAGGAAGGGCTCGTCCCCAAAACAGCATACGTAAGGCATGTGGAAGACTGGGGTTGGATCGTAGGGTCGGGGATTTATATGGATGATGTCGATTCTGCAATGTGGAAAATCACGCTTGCCATGATGGGGGGGGCACTGGCCGTGGCCATCATCGTGACGGGCATTTCCAGGAGCCTATCCAACAGGATGGTTCGCCCTCTGCGTTTGCTGGTAACCGGGTTACGAGAGAGCGATCTATCAAAGCAAATTGAGGTGTCCACACGCGATGAGATCGGTGAAGCTGCCCAGGCATTCAATAACTACAACGGCAAGATGAGGGAGATGGTGATCACAATTGGGGATTTTGCTGACCGGGTTGCATCCGGCAGTGTTGAATTGGCTGCAACTTCGCAAGAGATGGCGCGCGCCGTGCAGGACATCGCCAAAGTTAGCGAGGACTTGAAAGGATCTGGAGAACAGGTCACTTTGGCCATGGTGGGATTGAACCGCAACGTGGATTCCATGAGGGAACGGACTCTCCAGACAGGGGTCCAGAGCCAGGAAGCTGTCCAGGATACGGCCCGGGGCGCGGAGGCGGGCCAGGGGGCTGCCCAGGGCATGGCTCAGATCAAAGAAGCCACCTCCCAAGTATTCAAGGCCGTGCAGGTGATCCAGGACATCGCCCGCCAGACGAACCTTCTTTCCCTGAACGCCGCCATAGAGGCAGCGAAGGCAGGTCATCTCGGCAAGGGCTTCGCCGTTGTGGCCGAGGAGGTGCGGAAGTTGGCTGAACGTTCCCGCACCGCAGCATTGGAGATCGCCCAACTCAACCAGCACACCCAGGACGCCGTGGCTGGAGGGGTGGAAGGCATGACCACGAGTTTGGCAAATCTTGAAACCATCCGAGTCAAGATCACCGGAATTGCGGAGAGTATCCGCGAAATTGGTTCCCTCAGCACCTCCCAGGCAGACACCAGCCACGATGTCGCGAAGCGGATGGACCAGACAGCCTCTCAGTTGGCCCAGAATGCCTCAGCCACCCAGGAACTCGCCGCTACCGTCCAGGAAATCACAAAGACTTCCGATGATCTCGCCGGAGTTGCCGAGGGCCTTCGCCAAGTGGTGGGGAAATTCAAGGTTTAGAAATCGCAGCCAGAGCGGCCGCTTTCCACGGCTTCACGCGATGGGCAAGGCCCACCCGGGACAGGGCCTGTTCATCGAGCAGGTGGCAGGTGAACGCCTGGATTGGATCCGACCCGCCGATGAACACGTCGGCCGCGTGGACGGCGAGCAGCGGACTGAAGCAGGGGCGGTCAAGGAAAGCAGGATGATGGTGCAGGCTGACCATTTCCAGCAGGGAGGCGGGAAGGCCCCACAGGCCGAGGAGGTGCGCCCCCACCTCGGCGTGGGTGACTCCGAATTCCCCCCGCTCGGCCTCCAGGAGGGGCATCCGCTCCCGGGCCACCAAGGCCAGGACCCGGTCGTAGGCCTCCGGACAATGCCCGGCGAGGATGAGAATGCCCACGTCGTGGAGGATGCCTCCCACGAAGGCTTCTTCATGGACTTTCGGTTCCTGGGTCTCCAGCATGGCGATGGCCCGGGCCCCTGAGGCCACGGCCATGCTGTGTCGCCAGAGGTCCTCGATGGTGAGGAGCCTGGTGGCGAAGGGGATGCTCTTCTCGAAGAGGTGGTTGACCAGGACCAGGTTCTTGATCGTTTCGATGCCCAGGTAGGCGATGGCCTCCTGGGGGGTGGAAATGGTCCGGCGCAGTCCGAAGAAGGCGCTGTTCACGATCTTCAGGATCTCGGCCGTCATGGCCATGTCCTTCCCCATGATGTCCCCCAGCCGCTGGGGATTGGGGTCCTCCTGGTTCAGCGCCTCCGTCAGCTCCAGGAAGACTTCCGGGACGCTGGGGAGATGTTCGATGGAGCCGATGATGCGTTTCACACCTTCGCTGAGGTTCTGGCCGCTCAACTGGCTGGCGTTCTGGATCAGGGACCGGAGCTGCTGGGAATCGCAGGGCTTGGTGATGTATTGATGGGCCACGCCCACGCACTGGGCCAGGATGTCCCGGTCGGCATAGCCGGATAGCACGAGCCGGACGGTGGCTGGATACAGGCGCATGACCTCTTCCAGCAACTGCGGCCCGGTCATGCCGGGCATGCGGGCATCTGTGACCACGACATCGAAGGGCGCCTCCGCCATCAGGGCCAGGGCCTCGGCCCCGCTTCCGACGAAGGCCATGTCCCATTCCTCGCGCATGGGACGCAGCATGCGCTGCAGCCCCATGGTGATCAGGGGCTGGTCGTCGACAAAAAGGATGCGCTTTTTCAAGGAATCACTCGTTTCCACCCTTCGGGTTGGCCTGTGGCAAGGGCAGCCGGATGATGAAGCAGGCCCCCTGGCCGACCACGCTTTCGAAATCGATGCTGCCGCCGGTCTTGGTGATCACTGAATGGACGATGGACAGACCCTGGCCAGTGCCTTTGCCCACCGGCTTGGTGGTGAAGAACGGCAGGAAGATCTTCTCCCGGATGCCTTCCGGGATGCCCGCCCCGGTGTCCCCGACCCTGATCTCCACCCAGGGGCCCTGGAGGCGCGAGGACAGGGTGATCCTGCCCTTCTCCCCCGGCGCGCCCCCGAGCTTTTCGGCGATGGCGTGGGCCGCGTTGACCACCAGGTTGAGCAGGACCTGGTTCATTTCCCCGGGCGAACATAGCACCGGGGGCAGGTCCGGATCCAGGTCGGTCTCCACCTCCGCCACGTATTTCCATTCGCCCTGGGCCACCACCAGGGTATTGCGCAGGGCCTCGTTCAGGTTCACCGGCACCTGCTCCTCCCCGCCGGGATGGCCGAAGACCTTCATGGCCTGGACGATGGTGGCAATGCGCGCCAGGCCGTCAAGGGACTGCTGGATGGCCCGGGGGACTTCCTCCACCAGGTAGGCGATGTCCTGGTCGGCCACTTCCCGCTTCACCTCCTGGAGTTCGGCCAGATGGCCGCCGGAAACCCGTTCAAGGACCGACTCCAGGCTGGCGGTCACCTTGGCGAATCCGCCGAACGCCTCCTGCAGGAACCTGAGGTTGTCGCTCAAGTACTGGCACGGGGTGTTGATCTCGTGGGCGATGCCCGCCGACAGCTGGCCGATGGCCTCCATCTTCTGGGTGTGGCTGAGCTGGGTCTCCATCCTGGCCCGCTCCTGCTCCGCCTCCTTCTTGGCGGTGATATCCCTAGAGATGAGCAGGATGGAGTCCCGTTCCCCGCCGGGGTTGTCCACCGCCACCGCCCGGGCCTCCATCTCGCGGAACTGCCCATCGTGGTGCAGCACGCCGTACTCGAACAGTGGACTGAGGCCGCTGCCCAGGCCGATCCTGCAGTTCTCCCGGAAGCCGGGACGGTCCTGCTCGCAGACCAGGTCCAGGAGCTTGACCTTGGCCATGGCCGGCGCCCCATAGCCCAGGGTCTTCCCGTAGGAAGGGCTGGCGTACACCGTCCGGCCGTCCGCGGCCATGATGGCGATGAGGTCCAGGGCGTTCTCGGTGGTGGCCTTGAACAGGTGCTCGTTCCTCCGGACCCGGGTTTCCCAGGCCATCCGGTCGGTGATGTCCTGGTGGGCGACCACGACCGGGCCTTCGGTCCCGGTTACCCCTTCGAGGCCGGTGGCGGTCATGGCGAACCAGCGCGTCTGACCATCGCTGGCCGCGGGATACTCCAGCTTGATTTGCCGGATTTTCCCCTCCAGGGCGGCCAGGATGCCGACCGCCACCAAGGCATGGTTGGAGTTGGCGGATCTGGACAGGCGCCGGCAATGCTCCAGGTAGCTGGAACCCGGCTCCAGGCCGTCGACGAAGGGGTTCCCGCCGGCGGCCTTCGCCCAGGCGTGATTGACCGCCGCCACCACTCCCTGGCTGTCCACCAGGGTCGTGCAGCCCGGGACGGCGTGCAGCAGCAGCCTGCAGCCGGAATCATCCCCCCATCGGGGCTGCGCATCGTTTGTAGAGGAACCCATCTAGAACCTTCCACTCCAGGCATGAACCAAGAACAACAGGATTGCATGAATCGGGATGACGGAGGTGGCGCCGCCGGAGTCTTGTCCGGGCGTTCACGGAGCCTGGTCGTCGTCCTGGGCCTCCAGCGGCAGGAACAGATGGAAGGTGGTACCGCGGCCGGTTTCCGTTTCCATCGTGACCCGCCCGCCATGCTTCTCCACCACCACCGCGCGGACGATGGCCAGCCCCTGTCCGGTGCCCCTGCCCACGGGCTTGGTGGTGAAGAACGGCTCGAAGATCCGGTCGCGGATGGCCTCGGGAATCCCCCCGCCGGTGTCGGAGACCGAGATCCGCACCTCCTGGCCCACCCGGCGGGTGGCGACCTTGATGGTGCCCAGGCGCCCGGTGTGGCGGCCGCCCAGGGACTCCTCGATGGCGTGGGCGGCGTTGACCACCAGGTTGAGGATGGCCTGGTTGACCTCCCCCTGGAGGCAGAGCACCGGCGGCAGCGAAGGATCCAGGTCCGCCTCGACCTTGGCCACGTACTTCCACTCGTTCCGGGACACCGTGAGGGTGCTCTCGATGCCCTTGTTCAGGTTAACCTGGGCCTTCCCTTCTGCCCCCGGGTGGGAAAAGTCTTTCATGGCGCTGACGATGGCGGCCACCCGGGCGACCCCTTCCAGGGATTGCCGGATGGCCTTGGGAATCTCATCGATGAGGTAGTCCAGGTCCAGCGCGCCGATCTGGCGCAGGACCTCGGCGCCCTCCGCCGGGAGGGCCTGCCGGGATTGCAGGTCGAGCAGGAACCGGCGCTGGGCGGCCATGCAGGCCAGGAGCTCGGGCAGGGCGCCGCCCAGGAAGGAGGTGTTGTCGCCGATGTACTGGGTGGGCGTGTTGATCTCGTGGGCGATGCCCGCCGCCAGGGAGCCGATGGACTCGAGCTTCTGGGCGTGCCGGAGCTGGACCTCCATCTGCTTTCGTGCCAGTTCCGCCTCCTTGCGCGCGGTGACGTCCCGGGCCACGAACAGGGCCTGGATGGGCTGGCCCGCGGGATGGAAGATGGGGTTGGCCTTGGATTCGAAGTGGAGCCAGGCGCCGTTCCGGTGCCGGAGCCGGTACTCCACGTTCTGCTGGATGCCCTGGCCGAACACGTTGGCCAGGGCATCCAGGATCAGCGGCAGGTCTTCGGGGTGGATCAGGTTTAGGGGAGCGAGGGCTTCCAGCTCCTCCATGGAGTAGCCCAGGGAGGTTAGGTAGGAGGGGCTGGTGTAGATGCGTCTCCCTTCCGCATCCATGATGGCCATCAGGTCCGTCACGTTCTGGCTGATGGTGGTGAGGAGGTCCTGGCTCTGGTGCAGGGCCGCCTCCGCCGCCTGCTGGTCGGTGACGTCCAGGATGGTGGTGGCGATGCCCGCCAGGGCTCCATCCGCGTGCATGAAGGGGGCCTTGTGGAGGATGAGCTGCCTGGTCTCCTGCAGGCCGTCGCTCACATCCTGGGTGAAGGTCTCATGCATCCCCGAGCGCATGATTTCCTGATCCTTGCGGTCCAGCCTGGCGGCCTCGGCCGGCGGCAGCCTCTCGAACACGGTCCCGCCGATCAGGTTTTCCCGGGACTGGTTCCTGGAGATTGCGAAGGCGCGGTTGCACCCCATCAGGCGCCCGTGCCGATCCTTGTAGAAGAACGGATAGGGGATGGCGTCCAGCAGGGTCTGGAGGAGATAGCCGGGCTCATCCTGGGGCTCCTGGATGGGATCGCCGGGGCAGGCTTCCGGATCCGGGTTGCCCATCATCGGTTTCTCCCTCGTCTCATGCTATCAGCTGGAGTGGTGGATCAATTAGTTTAGCCGCGCGGCCCAGAACCGCCGGGGCATCAGGCACAGGGCGATCAGCACCAGCTGGGAGGCGTCGAACCAGGCCAGGGCCCAGAAGGCCTGGTCCATGAAGCCGTACGAGTGCAGCCCGATGCCGAGCATGTTGACCCCGAACCAGGACAGGCTGGTGATGATGTTGCCGAAGATGGCCATGGCCATCAATCCCTTTTCCCGGATGTAGTCGCCCCAGCGGCAGTGCAGGATGATGGCGTTCCAGAGCACGATGAGCAGGGCGCCATTCTCCTTGGGGTCCCAGCCCCAGAACCGGCCCCAGGACTGGTCCGCCCAGATGCCGCCCAGCACGGTGCCCACGAAGCTGAACAGCAGGGCGAAGCAGACGATGCCGTAGGTCATGTCCACCAGGGTGCGGGTGGTGGCGGGGTCCGGGGCCGGGGCGATGTGCTTGCGCAGGGTGTAGGCGATGGCGATGATTCCGGCCAGGAAGGTGCCGCTGTAGCCGATGGTGACGGTCACCACGTGGGTGGCCAGCCAGAAGTTGGAGTCCAGCACAGCCCGCATCATCTCCATGGTGTCCCCCTCCATGGCCAGGTGGTGGGCGATGATCAGCGAGGCGAACCCCGCCGCGGCCGCCACCGCAGTGCCGAAGCCCTTGCGGTACATCCGTTCCAGGATCACGCCGAGGATGACCGCGGCCCAGCCCACGAACACCGCCGAGGAGTACAGGTTGGTGACCGGCGGCCGGCCCTGCAGGAGGATGCGCGACACCAGGCCGGCGGTGTGCACCAGCGCCCCGGCGGCCAGCAGGGAGAACGCCGCGGGCTGGAGCAGGTCCCGGCGCCACAGCCAGGAGGCGAACAGGGTGAGCAGGGCGAGCACATAGATCACCATGCCCAGGTAGAACGGCTGGACCCGGTTGAACAGGATCTCGCTGCGGGCGTGGCGCAGGGCCCCGGGCCTCAGGTTGGCCGTGAGCCCCTGGAGTTCGGCGACCCCGCGGTTGAAGGCCTCCGGCTGGCCGGCATGGTAGCCGGCCCCCGCCGTGGCCAGCGCCACCAGGGCGGGGTGGGGGGTGCCGGAGGCGGCGGCGATGAGGGCTTCGCCGGTGTTCAGCCAGGCGTCGGGGCTCTGCCCGGGCAGGGGCGGCAGGATGCGGAACCGGGAGGCCTCGGCCAGGCTCCGGTCGCGCTCGGCGGACTGGGGGCCGCCCAGGCCCTGCAGCTCCGCGAACAGCCCGGGAGAATCCGCCAGCTGCACGGAGTTCTCCAGGTGGTTGTACAGCACGAGCCGGTCGAACAGGTTCACCACCGCGTTCTGGAACCGGCTGCGCTGCACCGATTCCAGGGCCTGGGCCGCCATGGCCTGGGACTGGATCTCCTGGAGGTGCGGGGCGATGGTGTCGAAGCTGAAGTAGCGGTCCGCGGTCTGTCTCAGCCCCATGAGGCCGAGGATGTCCGGGTCGTTGATCACGAACACCGGCTGGGCATCGGCCGCCTCGGGGCGGAACAGCACGTCCAGCATCCACTCGTCCGGGCCCAGCTGGCGCCCCTCGAAGGGGACGCCCTGCTTGCCCCGGATCATCAGCAGCGCGTTCCGGGCCACGGAATCCAGGGGCTTGACCCTGCCCCCCTCCAGCACCGGGGTGCGCCCGAAGCGGTCCATGTCAAAGCCGCGCACCGGCCCCGGCGGCAGGGCGGTGGCGAGCGCCGCGGCCAGGGCCAGCAGCCCCGGGAGCCAGGCGAACAGCTTGGCGAGTTTCACGAGGCCTCCTTTTCGCGGCGCTTGATGGCGTTGAACAGGGTGATGCCGAAGTGCAGCAGCAGGCCCAGGGTGATGAGCGCGCAGGAGAGGTAGGGCAGCAGCCAGCCGGGGTTGGCCACCACCTGGAGCACCGAGAGGGTGTCGCCCTTGCCGTAGCTGGCCTGGTAGAAGGCCTTGCCGTCGTAGCGCAGGGGCTGGTTCATGTAGATGAGCACGTCCCGCTCCTCCCCCCGGGCGGGGTTGGAGAGGTGCACCAGGCTGGAGAAGTTCTTGGGGATGTCGGTGCCCGCGTAGCTGTCATGGCTGAATTTCTTGAGGGTGACGGCGTAGGGCAGGTAGTACCGGCGCGCCCGCATGGAGAGCAGGTAGGTCCGGCCCTCGTGGACGAAGGACTGGGGGGCCCCGAGCACGGTGGACACCAGCCAGGTGCCGTAGCTTTGGCCGCCGGCCACCGGCTCCACCAGGACCGAGGCGGCGTTGACCTCCTTGTCAGAGGTCGCCGGCGGCGCCTCGGTGATCTTCACCTGGGCCCCCACGCCCCGGTCGGCCGGGGACGGCGGGTCGCCCGCGGCCCGGGGCGCCAGCACCGCGTTGACGAAGTAGCGCTTCACCTTGAGGGTAATCGGGGTGCCCGGCAGGGGGACGACGGCGCCCGCCCGCAGCTTCGAGTCCGGAACGCCGTACTCCTCGGTGTGGGCCGGATCGGTGACGTCGCTGACGGCCAGTTCCATCTGGTGGTAGCTCTCCAGGTAGTTGACCGTCTGGCCTTCCTCGATGGTCATGCGCGTGTCCACCTGGAACGCGCCGGTGACGAACTCCCCGGCCACCAGCAGGATCAGCCCGGCGTGGACCACCCAGAGGCCGAATTTCCGCGGGTTGAACTCGAACCGCCGCACCAGGGCGGCGCTGAGGTTGGCCACCAGCACCAGCCCCACCAGCGCCCCGCCCGGGAACAGCGGCACCCGGAACGGCAGCCCCTGGACCTGGCGCATGACCAGGAAGCTGCGCATGTAGGTGTTCACCGCGCCCAGGGTGCCCAGATCGGTCTGGGCCAGGGTGCAGAGCACCACCAGCGCCATGAGCAGCACCAGGGCGACGATGGTGACCTGCAGCGAGGCCAGGGCGATCCAGCAGCGGACCGCAATGCTTCTAATCAAGGTGCAGTGACTCCAGGTACTTCATGAAAGCGGGCTTGGCCTTGGCCACCGGTTCCGCGTTGCCCATGAGCTTGAAGAACCAGGTATTGCCGTCGGCCGTGGCGAGCAGTCCGGCGACCATGCGGGTCTTCACGTCGCCGAGGCTGGTGAAGTCGTACACCGCCACGGCGCCGGCCTTGCTCGGCACGGTCTTCCGGGTGGCGGCGAGGGCGTCGTCCTCCAGGGGCGGGAGCCCGATCTGGCCGCGCCAGCGGTTCACGTTGGCCGGTTCCCCGCCGGCCGGACCGGGCAGCACCACCACCGACATCTCCAGCTTGCCCGCCCCCGGCGGGGTGAGGGTGGCATAGCGCATGCCGCTGCCCGGGGTCTCGGTCCAGCCCTTGGGCAGGGCCCACTTGAGCGCGCCTTTGCCGGTGGGGCGGGGCGGCGGTGGGAGCTGCCCGCCGGGCATGGCCCCGGGCGGCATGGCTCCGGGCGGCATGGCTCCGGGAGGCATGGCTCCCGGCGGCATGGTCATGGGCGCGGCCCCATGGGCTGGAGCCATGGGCGCGGGCGCGGGGGCCTCCTTGGCCACGCTGGCGTGGCTCACCTGGTCCCGGTCGCAGCCGAGACTCAGGAACAGTCCGGCCGACATGGCGAGGGCCGCCAGGAGCGGGCGCCGGGCGGATGGGCCGGAATGGGTGTGGCCAAGGTTCAGGTGGTGCTCAGGCATGATCTTCTCCTCGCAAGCAAGCATAGCTTGGCTGATTCAATAATCTTGATGATTCTACTCGGCATTGTGGGCGGTTTTCCCATCGAGAAGCAACTTATGGCGGATCCAGGCCCAGGGTGCCACCGGGATTCATGAGCCCCTGGGGGTCGAAGTGGCGCTTGATGGCGCGGAAAAGGTCCATCTGCCCTGCGCCGGCCTGGTCCCGCAGCCAGGGGCCGGCCATCTTGCCGATGCCGTGGTGGTGGCTCATGGCCGCGCCCTGGTCGCGGATGACGTCCAGGACCCCGGCCTGGAACGCCAGGTATTCCGCCAGGTCGTCCATCTTTGCCATGAATACAAAATATAGGCTGGCCCCCTGGGGGTAGCAGTGGGAGATGTGGGTGAGGCACAGGGTCCGGGGCCGGGTCCGGCAGAACGCCTGGACCCCCCGGCGCACCCGCTCCAGGCCGTCCCAGGCCACGGCGCACTCCAGGGTGTCGGTGAGGATGCCGAAGTCCTGGAGGTCGTCCCTCAGATAGGGGTCCCGGAACCGGCCGCGCTCCCAGGCCCGGGTCACCAGGCCGGTGCCGGGCAGGGCGCCGCGGCTCCGGCAGACCCGCCCGATCCGCCGCCGGACCATGCGGGCGAAGCCGCGCTCGCCGTCGGCGGCGCCCAGGAGCAGGCAGCGGGCGCCCCCGCGCAGGCCCAGGCAGCGCAGCAGCGCCTCCAGGGGCGGCCGTTCCAGCCCGTAGAGCTTCAGCGCCACCTCGGTCTCCTCGGGATCGGACAGCCTGAACACGGACGGGTGGCCGAACTGGCCCTGCATGATCTCCCGGACCGCGTCCAGGGCCGAGGCCCAGTCCGGGAACAGGTAGCTGAAGCGCCGGCGGTTTTCCGGCATGAGGCGGAAAACCTTCAGGGTGACCTCGCTCAGCACCCCGAAGGCGCCCTCGCTGCCCAGGAGGATCTGGTCAGTGTCGGGCCCGGTGGCCGCCGCCGGGTGGTCCCCGGTGCGGATCACCCCGGCGGGGGTCACGCATTCCTGGGACAGGACCAGGTCCTCGATCTTGCCGTAGTAGGTGGAATCCTGTCCGGCGCCCCGGGTCGCCACCCAGCCGCCCACCGTGGAGAACTCGAAGGACTGGGGGAAGTGCCCGCAAGTATAGCGGCGGGAGGCCCCGAACAGTTCCGGGGCCCGGTTCAGGATCCGCTCCAGGCGCGGGCCGCCCATGCCGGGCTGCACGGTGATGGTCTGGTCGGTCTCGTTGAAGCGGAGCACCCGGTCCATGTGGGTGCGCAGATCCAGGGAGACGCCGCCGGCCGGGCACTCCGTGCCCCGGGTGACGGAGGTGGCGCCGCCCCGGGGGACCATGGCGATCCCGGCCCCGGAACAGTAGGCCACGATCCGCACCAGGTCGTGCCGGTCCCGGGGGTGCAGCACGGCGTCGGGAAGCCGCGGGGCGATCCCCCGGCGCAGCCGCAGCAGGTCCAGCATGCCCTTGCCGCAGGCCGCCCCCAGCCGCGCCTGGTCATCGGTGCGCACGTTCTCCGGCCCCAGCATGGCCTCCAGGTCGGAGCGGGCGCCGGGGGCCAGCCCGGAGGGGCGGGGGGCGGCCGCCGGCTCCAGCCCCTCCAGGCTGGGCGTCCGGAAATCGTCGTCGCCAAGGCCGAACGCGGCCTTCAGCATCCGGTAGAGCCTGGGTCCGGGATGCTTGAACTGATGCGGGTCGCCCCACTTGAACAGGGCGCGCCAGGAGCCCGGGGGCGGGGCGGCCTCCCGCCAGGGGGGCGTGAAGGGTTCCGGCATCAACCTTCACCTCCCGCCGGGCGCCACTCCCCGCCCGAACGCTCCGGGTAGTTGAGGATCTGCCGGATCTGCCCATGCAGGGGCTCCAGCCGCCGCTGGATGCGCCGGTGGACCTTCTGGTAGAGCTTCCGGTACAGCTCGGTGTTCCGGGCCCGGGGGGTGAACATCCGGCCGGGCCGCACCATGAGCCGGACCGCGTCGGCCATGGAGCCGTGCAGGCCCGCCCCGGTGGCGGTGATCACCGCGACGCCCAGGCCGGCGGCCTCGAAGGTCTCCCCGGCGCACAGCGGGCGGCCGAAGATGTCGGCCGTGATCTGGCAGATCTCCTCCGACTGGGAGGCCCCGCCGGCCAGGCCGATCTGCTCGATCCGGATCCGCCCGGCCCGCTCGATGCGCTCCAGCCCGTCCCGGAGGGCGAAGGCCAGCCCTTCGATCAGGGAACGGTAGAAGTGGCCCCGGGTATGGACTTCCCCCAGGCCGATCATGGAGCCCTTGGCGGCGGGGTGCTTGAGCTGGGCGCCCCAGTGGGGCAGGGTCATCAGGCCCAGCGACCCGGCCGGAATGTCCCTGAGGAACCGGTCCAGCAGGGTCTCGGGCGGAACTCCGGCCAGGCGGCCCTCTTCCCGCTCCGCCGTGGCGAATTCCCGAAGGAACCAGTTGATCATCCAGTAGCCCCGGAACACCTGCACCTCCGGGCTGTACTGGCCCGGCAGGGCGGCGGGGTAGGCCGGCATGAAGGCCAGGGGCTCGAAGTAGCGCCGGCTGGTGGTCATCACCGCGGCCGCGGTGCCCAGGGAGAGGCTGGCCATGGAATCGAGGGTGCACCCGCATCCGAGGCTTTCGGCGCCCTTGTCCGAGGCGCAGGCGATCACCGGGACCCCTTCGGGGATGCCCGTGGCCGCGGCGGCGGCCCGGGTGATCCGCCCGATGGTTCCGCCGGGGGCCACCAGCTCCGGCAGCTTTTCCGGCTCCACCGGGAACACCCGCGCGTTCAGCTCGCCCGGGCGGCACCAGCGCAGTTTCTGGTAGTTGAAAGGGATGTGCCCGATCTGGCTGGCGACGGAGTCCCGGAACTGGCCGGTGAGCAGGTGGTTCAGGTAGCCGGACACCTGGAGCACCTTGGCGGCCCGGTCCCAGGTTTCCCGCTGGTGCTGCCGCAGCCAGTTGCTCTTGCAGTCCTCCTGGGCCTTGAGGAGCGCCGGGAGGAGGCCGATGGCCGCGTAGACGGAGCGCATGAGCCACCCCGGGCGATAGACCCGGCCGGCATTCCGGGTGTCCAGCCAGAGGATGGCGGGCCGCACCGCCTCCCCCGCCGCGTCCACCAGCACCGGGGTGTTGCGCAGGGCGGCGACCCCCACCCCCTGCACCCGGGCGAAGGCCGGCCCGGACCGGGCCTTGAGCTCCCTCGCCGCGGCGCACAGGGCGTTCCAGTAGAGCCGGGCGTCCTGCTCGGCCCACCCGGGGTTCGGGCTGAGGTAGGGCTCGTACTCCACCTTGACCTTGTCCACGAGCTTCCCGGCCCTGGAGAAGAGCATGGCGCGCAGGCTCTGCGTGCCGCAGTCCACGGTCAGGAGGGTGTCTTCCACGGGTGTTCCTTTCAGCTCAGGGTGGTCTTGCGGACATGGTCCAGGTAGCGGTCGAGCTCCTCCCGCAGCCGGGCCGGGTCCCAGTGGTAGTAGCAGGCCATGATCCCGGCCACCCGTCCGGCCAGGTCGGCCTGCCGGCGGTGGGAGACCAGCATCTGCATCTCGGTGCGCCGGAGCATCACGTCGCAGAGGCGCGGGGCGTTCTCGAAGGCCAGGATGTGGCGGATCTCCGCCGCGCAGAACGGGTGGCCCTCCAGCAGCGGCTCGCCCGCGCGCGGGTCCCGGCGCACCTCCCCCAGGATCCGCAGCGACTGGTGCCCGTACTGCTGGCACAGGTGGCGCGCGGTGGCCTCCGGGACCAGCCCCGCCAGCCCGTGCCGGGCCGCGGCCATCGGCCACGCCTCCCAGGACAGGCCGTTCTTGAAGGGCCTCCGGGAGAAGTCCCGCCTCGCCTCCGGTCCGCGCAGCCTGCGCAGGTAGCCGCTCCGGGAGCACCGGTCCAGGATCTCCCAGGCCATGGTCCGGAAGGTGGTGAGCTTGCCCCCGGCGATGGTCACCAGGCCCGTGCCGGGATCCAGGAGCAGGTGCCGGCGGGACACGCTGGAAGCGCTGCCGTCCCTCCCCCGCACCAGGGGGCGGATGCCCGCCGAGGTGGAGAGGATGTCGTCCCGGTCCAGCCGGGCCCGGGGAAACATCCGGTTCACCGTGCGCAGCAGGTAGTCGCAATCCTGGGGCTCGCACCAGGGCTGGCCGGGGTCGCCCGGGTAGTCCGTGTCGGTGGTGCCGATCACCGAGACCTCGCCCCGGCGCAGGACGAAGAAGCTGCGGCCGTCGTCCAGGGACCTGAGCACGAAGGCGTCCCGGTTGCCCAGCCGGGCATTGGGCACCACCAGGTGCACGCCCTTGGTGGGACGGATCATGCGCGAATCGATTCCGGCCAGGCGGAGGGTCGCGTCGGTCCAGGCCCCGGTGGCGTTCAGGACGCAGCGGGAGCGCACGGTGAAGCGCCCACCGCCCGGGACATCCTCCAGTTCCACCTCCAGGCCCCGGTCCCCCAGGCAGGTGATGCGCACCGCCTTCAGGTAGTTCAGGGCCACCGACCGGCCCCCGGAGGCATCCCGCGCCTCCTTGAGGGTTTCCAGCACCAGCCGGGCGTCGTCCACCGCCGCGTCATAGTAGTGGCCGGCCATGAGCAGTCCCTCGGTGGCCACGGCCGGCTCCCGGTCGGCCAGCTCGGCGGGCGTGAGGAACCGGTGCGGAAGGTTCTTGTGCCGGGACAGGGTGTCCGAAAGCAGGTCGTAGAGCCGGATGCCTGTCCGCACCCGGCCCGGGGTGTCCTTGCCGCCGGCATGGGCGCAGAGGTAGAAACCCAGGGGCCGCACCAGGTTGGGCAGGGCCCAGCGGAGCCAGTTGCGTTCGGTGGCGGCTTCCCGCACCAGGCGGAACTCCCCCTGGGCCAGGTAGCGGAAGCCGCCGTGCACCAGCTTGGAGGAGCGGGAGGAGGTGCCGGAGGCGAAATCCTCCTGGTCCACCAGCAGGAAGGGGATGGAGCGCAGGGCCGCCTCCCGGGCCACCCCCGCCCCGGTGATGCCGCCGCCGATGATGATGAGCTCGAAGTCGCCGGACCGGGCCTGCTCCAGGGCCCGGTCCCGGTCCTTGGCGCTCCAGGAAAGGGTCTCCACGTCCGGTCCGGACAGGGGCTCCAGCTGTTTTTTTATGAACATAGGTAATAAACCATTTTAATTATTAAATTTGTCTTCTTGCGCTTGACTTTGTGAAGTATGCCCGATGAAAATGAGCCATGTCAAGACGTAATTATCCTCCTGAAAAACGATTAATAAGGTTTTAAATACTGTATTCAAATTTAATAACTTTATCAGAGGTATCCATTGAAGTGGGCCCAAGTCGTTTTGTTGCTGGCCATGCTCGCGCCCAAGGCTGTCCGGGCGGGGGGCGTGTTCTACAACAGCAACCAGAGCGCCGAGTACATCCGCAGCTTCGACCGGAACAGCGCCATCGATGACGCCGATATCGTCTACTACAACATGGCCGGGACGGTGAACCTGCGCCCGGGGCTCACCTTCAACCTCAGCGGCCAGACGATCCTCCAGTGGGCCACCGTGCGGACCCTGGGCAACCCGGCGCTGGGGGACCGGAACGACGAATCCAGCAACCCGGCCTGGCTCCTGCCCAATGTCTATGCCGCCTACCGGAAGGACCGCTGGGCCGCGTTCACCGCCCTGGAGACCATCGGCGCCACCGCCGTGCGCCATTGGCGGCAGGGCCTGCCCAGCCTGGACCTGGCCGGGAAGCAGGCGGCGGGATACGGCGGCGCAGCTTCCGGGCGCATCGGTGCCGATGCATATGGGGCGGCGATAGCGGCCGGCGCCGGCCCGGCCCAGGCCCAGGCCGCGGTGGCGGCGGCCGGCCTGGACGCGGCGCCCTTCCCCTCCAACTCTTGGCTGAAGGGCTCCTCCCGCTACCTGGCCTGGCGTCTCGGCGGGGCCTACCGGTTCAGCCCCCGCTTCGCCCTGGCCCTGGCCGGGCGGCTGGTCTGGGCCCGCCAGGACATCGTCGGGGGCTTCGCCGGCGCCTGCACCTACGACCAGTACGGCGACGATCAGCGCCACCAGACCCTGACCCTCATCAACGTGACCTCCCGGGCGGTGGGCTATTCCGGCGAGATCGGCATCAACCTCTACCCGCGGCCGGACCTGGTGCTGAACCTCACCTATGAAATGGGAACGCCCCTGTGCTTCCGGACCGCGGTGCGCGGCGGCGCCGATGGCGGGGGCCGGTTCCAGGACGGACAGCGTTCGCGCCTGGACCTGCCCCGCACCTGGCGCCTGGGGGCCGGCTGGCAGTTCACCCCGAGCCTGCGCGGATCCCTGGGGCTGAACGCCTACCTGGAGCATTCAGCCCGCATGGACATGCTGGACGATCCCGCCGCCGGCATCGACTCCCGCCGGGACTACCGGAACACCTGGGAGGAGTCGGCCGCCCTGGAATACCGCCTCGACCCGCGCTGGCTGCTGAGCCTGGGGGTGAACGTCAACCAGATCGGCCAGCGCCGGCGCGCGACCCTGGACATCAGCCTGCCCGGCGCCCATTCCGACTACCTGTCCCTGGGCACGGGCTTCCAGTGCCAGGTGTCGGACCGGCTCCGGCTCAACGCCGGGGTGGCCGGCACCGGGTTCGTCCACCGCTACCAGAACGCCGACCAGGGCGACCAGGCGCTCCAGGCCGCCTTCGCCGCCTCCGGAGCGGCCGTCAGCCCACGCAAGGAATACGACAAGCGCTACCTCATCCTCGCTTTTGGCATCGATTACCACCTGCCCCTTTAAAAGGAGTCCGCTGTGACCGTGAAAATCCTGCTGTTCGCCTTCGCCGCCCTGCTCGCCGGCGCCCCGCCCCTGTCCGCCGCGCCGGACGGGGCGGCGCGGGTGACCATCCTCCAGACCACCGACCTCCACGATCACTGCCGCGGCGCCGGCCACCTCGCCGGCGGCCCCCCGGACCTGGGCGGATACCCGAGAATCGCCGCATACGTGACGCAGGTGCGGGCCACCTGCGGACACCCGGTGCTGCTGGTGGATTCCGGGGACTGGAGCATGGGCACGATCTACGACCTCACCCTGGGCCGGCGGCCCCTGGCCCTCTGGTTCGCCGACGCCCTGCGCTACGACTGCATCACCCTGGGCAACCACGAATTCGACGACGGCCCCGCGGGCCTGGCCGGGGTGCTGGGGGCCGCGGCCCGGGGCTTCGGCTTAAGGACGCCCATCGTCGCTTCCAACCTTGACCTGGGCGGGGATGCCGATCTGGCCCCGTTCCTGGGCCCGGGCAAGGCGATCCGCGGGACCGTGGTGGAAACCCTGGCCAACGGCCTGCGGGTGGGCTTCATCGGGCTCATGGGCAGGGACGCGGCCGGCGACGCGCCCGCAGCGCCGGTGCGGTTCACGGACTACGGCGCGGACTACCGAGTGGTGCAGACCCTCGTGGACAGCCTCCGGAGCGGGCAGGGATGCCGGCTCGTCATCGCCCTGGATCATGCCGGCACCGATGCCGCCGGCGCCGAAGGGGAGGACGTGGACCTGGCCAGGCACGTGACCGGGATCGACGCCATCGCCTCGGGCCACACCCACAACCCCCTGGACTCCGCCCGGACCGTGGCCAACGGCGCCTGGAAGACCCTCGTCTTCTGTGCCGGCGCATACGGCACCAATGTCTCCCGGGTGGACCTGGCCTGGGATGACCAGGCCGGCGCCTTCCGGCTGGAGGCCTCGGAAAACCCGGCCATGACCGATGCCGTCCTCGCCGCCCTGGATCCCCCGGGCATGCCCGATCCGGCCTTCGCCCTCAGTCTGGCCCGCACCGACCTGGAACTGAACCGGACCCTGGCCCCGGTGCTCACCGGGGTGGCCCGGTTCGGCGACTACGCCGCCGGGGACCCGGCCCGGGGCATCTACCATCCCGTGGCCGGCACCGCCCAGGACCTCCAGTCCAATGACCGGGATGCCGTGCCCGCCCCCAACGGGCTCGGCGACCTGTGCGCGGACGCCATCCGGGCCGCGGCCAACGGCCTTCTGGCCGCGGGCTCCCCCGACCCGACCCCGTTCACCGCGGCGCTGCTGGCCGCGGGGGAGCTGCGGGGCGGTCTGGATGCCGGCGCCCCCATCACCTTCGCCGATCTGTACGGGATCCTGCCCCTGGGGCTCTCCCCGGACCCGGCCCAGAACGGCAGCACCGGGGAACCGCTGGTCTCAGGGTATGTGGATGACGCCGGCCTGCGCACCCTTTGCGCCATGCAGCTGCTCACCCAGTCCGGCATCGCCCGCCAGGACGACTACCTGAACCTCTCCGGCCTAAGCTACGGCCTGCGGCCGGCGGAAACCGCCGCCTTCTTCTCCGCCGCCAGCGCCGTCACCGCGCTCCGCCTCACCGGGCAGCGGGCGGAGGAGGGTTCCACCCCGGCCGCGCAGGCCCTGGCGGCCCTGGCCGCCCTGGCTTCCGACCGGGGCGCCGCCCTCCTGGACGCCATGGCCGCGGGCAACCCGTACGCCGGTGCCATGGTCTGGCTCGGCGACCCCGACCCCGGCACGGTCCGGATCGCGGACAATCTGGCCCTGCTGGGCCTGGTGGCCGGCACGGAGCGGCATTCCGATGCAGCCCTCGCCGCCCTGCTCATGGCCAAGGCCCAGGCCGCCATCGGAACCATTTCGGCCTTCGCTCCCGCAGACTCCGCCTGCACCGGCCCGGCGGGTGTCCTCGCCCCCGGCCGCCACCGGATCGTCCTGGATCTGTACGTGCTCCTCATGGCCAATGCCGCCGAGACGCGCTTCGGCACCGGCGCGCCCATCTACCAGGCGGCCCAGGGGGACGCCCGGCTCTCGGGCGCCACCCCGGCTGGCCTCCAGGCCATCCTGGCCAACCGCATCAACCTGGACCCGGGCGGCGCCTTCCAGGAAGTGAAGGCCTGGATGGCCCTCCTCCTGTACCTGGATGGCAGCCACTTCCGCGACGGCTGGATCACCTCCGAGTACGGCTCCAGCCACGACTTCAGCCAATTCCAGACTTCCGGCGCCGCGGTCCGGACCCGGAACGCCTCCTACCCGCTGGGTGCCATCGGCGCCTTGGCGGCCGTGGCCGAATCCCTGCGGCAGGCGCCATGACCGGCTTCCGCGATGCCCACGTCCTCATCACCGGCGCGGCCAGCGGCATCGGCCGCCTCCTGGCCCGGGGCGCCGCCGCCCGGGGTGCCCGGGTCACGCTGCTGGACCGGGACCAGGCCGGACTGCTGGCGGCCAGGCTGGAGCTGGGCTTGGCTGGGGCGGATGCCGCGGCGTTCACGGTGGACCTGTGCGACCGGTCCGCGGTCCAGGCCACCGCCGCCCGGGTGCTGGCGGCCCGGGGCCCGGTGGACATCCTCATCAACAACGCCGGCGTGGTCACCGGCAAACCCCTGCTGGAGTGCTCCGACGCGGCCATCGAGCGGACCTTCCAGGTGAACACCTTGGCCCTGTTCTGGACCGTGCGCGCCCTGCTCCCGGCCATGATCGCCCGGGGCCGGGGCCACGTGGTGACCATCGCTTCCGCCGCCGGCCTGGGCGGCACCTCCCGGCTCACCGACTACTGCGCCTCCAAGTTCGCGGCGGTGGGCTTCGACGAATCCCTCCGGCTCGAGCTCAGGCGCCTGGGCCATCCCATCCGCACCACCGTGGTCTGCCCGTGGTACATCGACACAGGCATGTTCCGGGGCGTGCGCACCAGCTTCCCGCGTCTGCTGCCCATCCTCCAGCCGGACTACGTGGCCGGGCGGATCCTGGGGGCCATCCAGGGCAACCGCAGGCGCCTGGTCATGCCCCGGTTCGTGATGGCGGTGCTGCTGGTGCGGATCCTGCCCCTGGGCCTGTACGACGCCGTGATGCGGTTTTTCGGGGTGGACCGGAACATGGACGGGTTCTCGGGGAGGTTGGATAGAATGCCTCACGGGGGCAACGATGAGGATGGTGGTCCGGAACGCGGCCGTGGTTCTGTTTGAAGATGCGGAAGGCGTCCCGGTCGCGGATCAGGACGTGGCGATCTACCAGAATACGGTCGCATCGATCATCGGCATCGATGGTCACGCCAGTTTCTGGGACAACCTGGTGGAGGTCCGCTGGGAAGGCTCCCACCTGCGGCAGCTGGAGCGGGTGAACCAGGTGGAGATCAGGGACCAGGGCGGGCATGTCATCGAGTCCCTGCCGGTCAACCGGACCCGTGAGGCCTTTGAAAAGGATGGAGAGACCGTGTTCTTCCTCACCAAGGAGGAGTGATTAGAAGAAACGCAGGGTCAGATTGATGAGCCTGCGCACCCGGGACGTGAACGGCGGGTACATCCACTGGATGGTCGAAAACCGCGATCCGCTGCGCAGGATCCCCCGGGCGTTGGAGAAGGCCTGGAAGCCGAAATGGCCGTGGGCCTTGCCCAGGCCCGAACGGCTCACCCCGCCTCCGGGCAGGTGCGGGTGGGCGAACTGGAGGACGGTGTCGTTGATGCAGGAGCCGCCGGCGCGGGTGCGGGCCAGGATCGCCTCGGCGGCGGCCGGCCGGCCGGTGAAGACGTAGAGGGCCAGCGGCTTGGGCCGGGCGTTCACGATGGCCACGGCGGCGTCCATGTCGGGCACCTCCAGCACCGGCAGGATGGGCCCGAAGATCTCCTCCCGCATCAGCGGCGCATCCAGCGGGACCCCGGTGATGACCGTGGGGGCGAAATAGTTGTCGCTGGCATCCCACTCCCCGCCCAGTTCCACGCGACCGGCGGAGCCCTCCAGCAGGCCGCGCAGGCGGGCGTGGTGGCGGGCGTTGATGATCCGGGCGAAGTCCGGGCTGCGCCGCCGTTCGGCGGGGCTGGGGCCATAGAATGAGGCCACGGCGCGGGACAGTTCCTCCACCAGGCGGCGGTGGATGCTCCGGTGGGCCAGGACGTGGTCCGGGGCCACGCAGGTCTGGCCGGCGTTCAGGAACTTGCCCCAGGCGATCCGGCGCGCGGCCAGCCGCGGATCGGCGTCCGCGTCCACCAGCACCGGGGACTTCCCGCCCAGCTCCAGGGTCATGGAACTGAGGTGCTCGGCCGCGGCGCGCATGACCACCTGGCCCACCGCCGGGCTGCCGGTGAAGAAGATGTGGTCGAACGGCAGCTCCAGCAGGGCCTGGGCGGCGCGCTCGTCGCCTTCCACCAGGGCGACCTCGGTTTCCGGGAAGACCTCCGCCAGCAGGGAGCGCATGAAGGCGGCGGCGTGAGGGGTGAACTCCGAAGGCTTGAGCACCGCGCAGTTGCCCGCCGCAACCGCGGAGACCAGCGGACCCAGGGTCAGGTAGAGCGGGTAGTTCCACGGGCTGATGATCAGCGCCAGGCCTTTGGGCTCGTGCCGGATCCAGGCCCGGCTGCCGGCGAAGGCCATGGGCGTTGGCACCCGCTCGGGGCGCATCCAGCGGGGCAGGTGGCGGATGGCGCCCCTGAGTTCGCTGATGAGCGGATACAGCTCGGCCAGGTCCACCTCCTCGGGGACCTTGCCGAAATCGGCCCGCAGCGCCGTGTGGGCTTCCGCCCGGCGGGCCGTGAGGGCCTCCAGCAGCCGCCGCAGCTTGGCCCGGCGCTGGGCCGGCGTGGTGGCCGCCACCGCCCAGCGGGCCTCCCGCTGCCGCTGGAACAGATCCCCGGGGATCACTCAGATGACCCAGTCGTCGGGGAAGTCCTGCCGGAACTCCACCTTCTTGTGGTTCTTGTACTGCAGTTCGGGGTTCTTGCCGGAGACCCGGGTACCGGCCGGCACCGACTGGGTGAGGAACACGTTGCTGGCGATGACCGCCCCCTCACCGATGATGGTCTCCCCGCCGAGGATCGAGGCGCCGGAATAGACCGTCACTTCGTCCATGAGCGTGGGGTGCCGCTTGGCGCCCCGGAGGGTCTGGCCGCCGCGGGTGGACAGGGCCCCGAGGGTCACGCCCTGGTAGATCTTGGCGCGCTTGCCGATGATGGTGGTCTCGCCGATGACCACCCCGGTGCCATGGTCGATGAAGAAATACTCATCGATGGTGGCGCCGGGGTGGATATCGATCCCGGTGATGTTGTGGGCATATTCCGTCATGATCCGGGGGATGAGGGGGAGCTTGTTGATGTGGAGCTCGTGGGCGATACGGAAGGTGGAGATGGCCAGGAGGCCAGGGTAGGAAAAGATGATCTCGTCTAGGTTCGCCGCCGCCGGGTCGCCGTCGAAGGCCGCCTGGACGTCCGTGGCGAGGATGGCGCGCAGCCGCGGAATGGCGCCCAGGAGCTGGTGGACGATGCGCTCCGCCGACCGGTCGCAATCCAGGCAGGGCTCGCCCCGGCGGGTGGCCTGGTGGCGGATGGCGTTGCGCGCCTGCTCGAACAGCCTTGTGTCAATGGCCCGCAGCAGCTCCTCCACGTGGAACTCAAGGGTCGAGGAGGTGAGGTGCTGGCGCCCAAAGTAGCCGGGGAAGAGCAGCTCCCTCAGCAGCTTGACGATCTCGATCACGGTGTCGCGGTTGGGCAGGTAGCCCGCGTCGATGTGCCGGGTGCGCGGCTCCGCAAGGTCGCTGGCGACGATGGCCGAGACCAGTTCCTGGAAGTGGCTAGGGTTGTTTCGGCTGGGGGTCTGGTTCATCAGAAAGTTTTGCGGCGCGGGCCAAGGATGTCCAGTGGAAAATTCAGTTCGGTGATATCGAGTGTTGTCCGCTTGTGACAGACTTGTGACGAAAATGCAGTGAGACCGGGCTGGGGATGGGTGCCAGGCTTCACCCTTTAGGAGGTGCTGGATGGGCATGGCGTGGTTCCATAATCGTTCCGTCGGTGCGAGGCTCATGGTCTCGTTCAGTCTCATCCTGGTGTTCCTGGCGGCGCTGATCGGCTTCAGCCTGTTCAGCCTGCGCAGTTCGTTCCACCAGGCGCAGAGCATGTTCGAAGCCAACCTCACCCCCATCGCCCAGCTCAGCCAGGGCAACTCGGCGCGACTGCGCATGCAGTACTCCACCCTCGCCCACGTCCTGCTGAAGGATCCCGACACCATCGCCAAGACCGAGGTGATCTGCAAGGCCTACGACCAGACCTTCCACCAGCAGATGAGCCAGTTCGCCAGCTCCATTCCCGGGGACGACAAGTCGGCGCGGGACAGCTGCGCCCAGATCGTCGCGGGCTACGAGGCCATGAAGAACCTGAGGGAGCAGGAGATCTTCCCGGCCTCCCGCGCGGGCGAGAAGGACGCGGCCGCCGCCGTCATCGAGGCCAAGTTCCTGCCCATGGACCTCACCCTCAACGGCTACGCCACCAAGCTGGTGGACGCGGACCTGGAGCAGGCCCAGGACGCCATCAAGCTGATCCGGAGATCCTACGGGCGCACCGTCATCCTGACCATCACCGCCGGCTGCGCCGTGGGCCTGATCAGCCTGCTGCTGGGGATCGTCCTGGGCCGCAGCATCAGCAGCCCGCTCAAGGAGTTCGCGCAGGTGCTGGAGGCCACGGCGGGCGGCGACCTGAGGGCCCGGAGCCGGCTGGCCAGCCGCGACGAGTTCGGGGCCATGGCCGCCACCCTCAACCGGATGGGGGATCAGCTCCAGGGCACCATGGGCGCCATCATGCAGGGGGTGCACCAGGTGGCCAGCGGCTCGCACCAGCTGTCGGCGGCCGCCGACCAGATGGCTTCCGCCACCGGCGCCATCGCCCGCAGCGCCCACGCCCAGGAGGCGGGGGCCGAGCGCATGGCGGCGTCCATCACTGAGCTGTCCACCAGCATTTCCGAGGTGGCCAGCGGCGCCCGGGAGACCCAGGTGAAGCTCGTCGAGGCCCAGGCCGCGGCGGAGCAGGGGACCGGCGCCGGCGCCGACACCACCGAGGCCATGACCGGCATCACCCGCACCGCGGCGGACATCTCCAAGGCCATCCTGGTGATCCAGGAGATCGCCGGGCAGACCAACCTGCTGAGCCTCAACGCCGCCATCGAGGCGGCCAAGGCCGGCGAGCAGGGCAAGGGCTTCGCCGTGGTGGCCGAGGAGGTGCGCAAGCTGGCGGAACGCTCCGGCCTGGCGGCCAAGGAAGTGAACCAGCTCATCCAGGAGGCCAAGGCGGCGGTGGACCGGGGCGGCATCACCGTGGGGGCCACGGTGCGTTCCCTGGAGACCATCCGCACCAACCTCACCGCCTTCGGCCGCCTGGCCAGCCACATCGCCCAGGCCACCGCCGAGCAGAGCCGCACCGGGGAGGAGGCGGCGCGCCAGGTGGAGCGGGAAGTCCAGGAGTCCATCCAGACCGCCTCCGCCGCCACCGAACTGTCCGCCACCACCGAGGAGATCGCCCGCACCGCCAAGGACCTGGCCCAGGTGGCCCAGACCCTGGCTAGGCAGATTTCGGTGTTCCAGGTTTGACCTGGCTAGACTCCATGTCCGGGCTCTGCCCGGGCATGGAGTGGGGGAGTCTGAGGGGGGACGAAGAGCGAGCACCGCGAGCGGGCGGTCCCCCCTCAGTCATAGTCATATTCGGCAGGAAACCGGCCAGCAGTCCGATGGCGGGCAGGAAGGCGCAGACCTGGTAGACGTACACGATGCTGGTGCGGTCCGCGAGCCGCCCCAGCAGGGCCGCGCCGATGCCGCCCAGGCCGAAGGCCAGGCCGAAGAACAGCCCCGAGATGGTGCCGATCTTGCCGGGGATCAGCTCCTGGGCATAGACCAGGATGGCCGGGAAGGCCGAGGCCAGGATCAGCCCGATCACCACCGTGAGCACCCCGGTCCAGAACAGGTTCGCGTGGGGCAGCAGCAGGGTGAAGGGCAGCACGCCCAGGATGGAGCCCCAGATCACCGCCTTGCGGCCGATGCGGTCGCCCACCGGGCCGCCGATGAGGGTCCCGGCCGCCACCGCGCCCAGGAACGCGAACAGGTGGACCTGGGCGCTGCGCACCGGCACGTGGAACCGGGTGATGAGGTAGAAGGTGTAGTAGCTGGTGAGGCTGGCCAGGTAGAAGTACTTGGAGAACATCAGGGCCATGAGGATGCACACGGCCGGGGCCACCCGCCGGTCATGCACGGCCGCGCGCACATCCCGGGCCGCGCCGCGCAGCACGCGCAGGGCCGCGCCGTGGCGCCGGTACCACACGCCCACGGTGGTGAGAAGCCCCATCGCCAGCAGCGCCGCGATGGCGAACCAGGCGATGCTGCCCTGCCCCCGGGGCAGGATGATGAAGGCCGCCAGCAGCGGCCCCACCGCGCCGCCGCCGTTGCCGCCCACCTGGAACACCGCCTGGGCCAGGCCGTGCTGGCCGCCCGAGGCCACCCGGGCCACCCGGGAGGACTCCGGGTGCAGCACCGACGAGCCCACCCCCACCATTCCCACCGCCAGCAGCAGGGCCGGGAACGTGGCGGCGGTGGAGAGCAGCAGAAGGCCGGCCAGGGTGAAGCCCATCCCCACCGGCAGCGAGAACGGCTGGGGCCGGCGGTCGGTGTAGAGGCCCACCATGGGCTGCAGCAGCGAGGCCGTCAGCTGGCCGGTGAGGGTGATCAGCCCGATCTGGCTGAAACTGAGATGGAACGAGGTCTTCAGGATCGGGTAGATGGCCGGGATCAGCGACTGGATCATGTCGTTGAGGAAATGGCAGACGCTGATCGTCAGCAGGATCCTCAGCACCAGGCCGCTGGTCTGGGACGAAGGTTCGGTCCTGGCCGTGCCGGTCATGGTGGGCTCCGCGGAAAAGTTTCAGGCTGTGTGTTGTCAACAATAACACATGATTAAGAGCCCCCGGTCTGAATTGTGACCAATTTGCCCCAGGATTTGCACTACTTTGGACTTGTTCCTTTCTGGAGACCGACCATGTCGCATACCATCACCGAGTCCTGCGTCGCCTGCGGCGCCTGTGTCAGCGAATGCCCCACGGAGGCCATCAAGGAAGGGGATCCCATCTACACCATCGACCCCGAGGTCTGCATCGATTGCGGCGCCTGCGTGGATACCTGTCCCTCCGAGGCCATCGTAGCCGGCTGAACGGAACCAGAATCCAAGGTCCGGGCCGCCCCCCGCATGGGGGTCGGCCCGGACGCAGGTCCGTACCGGGAGCAGCCCATGCCTGAGCCGCCCGAACTGGTCATCCGCGGCGCCCGGGAGCACAACCTCCAGGGGCTCGACCTGAGCATTCCCCGGGGGCGGCTCACGGTGGTCACCGGCGTCTCCGGCTCCGGCAAGTCCTCCCTGGCCTTCGACACCCTGTTCCGGGAGGGCCGGCGGCGCTTCCTGGAGACCCTGCCGGCCTTCGCCCGGCAGTTCGCGGGAGGCACCGGCCGGCCCGCGGTGACCTCCATCGAGGGGCTGGGCCCCGCCGTGGCCGTGGGCCAGCGGGCCAGCCTGGACAATCCCCGCTCCACCGTGGGCACCCTCACCGAGGTGTGGGACCTCCTGCGCCTGCTGTTCGCCCGTCTCGGCCACACGGAAGGCCCGGTGCGCCCCAGCCGCGGGCTGTTCTCCTTCAACGGCGCCGAAGGCGCCTGCCCGGTCTGCCAGGGCCTGGGGGTGGAGGACCGGCTGGACCTGGACCTGCTGGTGGCCGACCCGGCCCGGACCCTCCGCCAGGGCGCCTTGCGGGTGAGCACCCCCAACGGCTACCTGATGTACTCCCAGGTGACCCTGCCGGTGCTGGACCAGGTGCTGCGCGCCCACGGGGGCTCGGTGGACGTCCCCTGGGCGGAGCTGGGCGACGAAGCGCGCCGGGTGGTGCTGTACGGCTCGGACCGGCTGCGCGTGCCCTACGGCAAGCACCCGCTGGAGTCCCGCCTGCGCTGGGAGGGCATCACCGCCCGCCCCCGCCAGGAGGGGTTCTACCGCGGCCTGGTGCCGGTCATGGAAGCCATCCTGAAGGGCAAGCGCAACGACTCGATCCTGCGCTTCGTGCGCAGCTCCCCCTGCTCCGCGTGCGGCGGCGACCGGCTCCGGCCCGAGGCCCTGGCGGTGCGCTGGCAGGGCCGGCGGATCGTGGACCTGGCCGCCCACACCGCCGGGGAGCTGGGCGCCTTCCTGGCGGGGGTGCCCCCCGGGCCGCAGGAGGCCGTGCTGGCGCCGATCCGCGCCGCCATCCTGGCCCGGTGCGGCCTGATGGCCGAGCTGGGCCTGGACTACCTGGCCTTCCAGCGCCCGGCGCCCACCCTGTCCCTGGGCGAAACCCAGCGCCTGCGCATGCTGGGGCTGGCCCTGGGCGAGCTGCGCGGGCTGCTGGTGGTGCTGGACGAGCCGTCCGCGGGCCTGCATCCCCATGACGTGGGCCGGCTGCTGCGGGTGCTGCGCCGCCTGCGCGACCAGGGCCAGACCGTGCTGGTGGTGGAGCACGACCCCGCCATCGTGCGCGGAGCGGACTGGCTGGTGGACCTGGGGCCCGGGCCCGGAGCCCAGGGCGGGCGCCTGCTGTGGAACGGCCCGCCGCCGCCGGAGGGGGACAGCCCCACGGCGCGCTGGCTGCGCCGGCCGGAGCGGGGGCCATTCCGTTCGGTGCGGGCCGGGGCCGGGACGCTGCCGCTGGCCGGCCTGACCCGCAACAACCTGCGCGGCGTGGCGGTGGCGCTGAAGCTGGAGGCGCTCAACGTCATCACCGGCATCTCCGGGGCCGGCAAGACCTCCCTGCTGGACGCCATCGTGGCGCGCCTGGGCGAAGCGGGCGGCGCCCCCTTCCGCCGCCTGGTCAGCGTGGACGCCAGCCCCATCGGGCGCACCCCCCGCTCCAACCCGGCCACCTACACCGGCGCCTTCGACCTGATCCGGGACCTGTTCGCCGCCACCCCCGAGGCCAGGGCCCTGGGCCTGGGCAAGGGCCACTTCAGCTTCAACACCGCCGGCGGCCGCTGCGAAGCCTGCGAAGGGGCCGGGGTCATCGAAGTGGGCATGCGCCACCTGGGCCGGCTGGAGCTCACCTGCGGGGCCTGCGCCGGCCGGCGCTTCCACCCCGAGGTGCTGTCGGTGCGTTACCGCGGCCGCAGCGTGGCCGACCTGCTGGAGGGCAGCGTCGAGCAGGCCGCGGCCTGCTTCCACGACCATCCCGGCCTGGGCCGGATCCTGGCCGCCCTGATGGACTGCGGCCTGGGCCACCTGCCCCTGGGCCAGCCGGCCACCACCCTCTCCGGCGGCGAGGCCCAGCGGGTCAAACTCGCCGCCGAGCTGGCCCGGGCCGGGGCAGGCCCTTCCCTCATCGCCCTGGACGAGCCCGCCACCGGGCTGCACGCGGCGGACGTGGCGGTGCTGCTGGGCGCCTGGGACCGCCTGCTGGCCGCCGGCCACACCCTGCTGGTGGTGGACAACGACCAGGAAGTGGTGCGGGCCGCGGACCAGGTCATCGACCTGGGCCCCGGCAGCGGGCCCCGGGGCGGGCGGGTGGTGGTGGCGGGACCCCCCGCGGCCGTGGCCGCATGCCCGGATTCCCTCACCGGGAACCACCTGGCCGGTCCGGAGGCCGCGCCGCCCGCGGCCCCGCCCCCGGCGGACGATCCACCCATGGAGCTGCGCGGGGTCACCACCCACAACCTGAAGCACCTGGACCTGGCCATTCCCGCCCGGGGCCTCACCGTGGTCACCGGGCCCTCCGGCTGCGGCAAGTCCTCCTTGGTGTTCGACACCCTGCTGGCCGAGGCCCAGAACCGCTTCGCCGACCTGGTGGCCCCCTGGGCCCGGCGGCTGCTGCCCCGGCGGGGCGGAGCCGAGTTCGACACGGCCCTGGGACTGCGGGCCACCGTGGCGGTGCCCCAGCACAGCGGCCGGCGCAACCCCCGGTCCCGGGTGGGCACCGTCACCGGCCTGGACGAGCTGCTGCGCCTGCTGTTCGCCCGGGCCGGGAGCGGTCCCGGGCCGCTCCTGGCCGCGGCGTTCTCGCCCAACGCCCAGTCCGGCGCCTGCCCCCAGTGCAAAGGGCTGGGCTTCATCCAGGCCTGCGACCCCGTCCTTCTGGTGAGCCATCCCGACCGCCCCCTGGCCGCGGGAGCCATGGCCGGAACCAAGTTCGGAGCCTACCTGGGCGAGCCGGACGGCCAGTACCTGGCCACCCTGGAGGCCGTGGGCCAGGCCCTGGGCCTGGACTTCGTACGGCCATGGCGCGACCTGGGCCCCCGGGAGCAAGACGTGGCCATGGCCGGCTGCGGCGACCGGCCGTTCCAGGTGGCCTGGCACTACCAGCGCGGCAAGGCCCGGGGCGTGCACCAGCTCACCACCCCCTGGGCGGGTTTCGCCCGCCTGGTGGACCGGGAGTACGAGCGGGTCCACGCCGACCCCAAGGGCGCCGCCCTGGAGCCGCTCCTGGCCGAACGCCCCTGTCCGGCCTGCCAGGGCGAGCGGCTCAACCCCGAGTCCCGGGCCGTCACCTTCGGCGGCCTGCGCTTCCCGGAACTGGCCCGCATGCCCGTGACCGAGGCCCTGGGCTGGTTCGCAGCCGCCGGCGGCGCGGTGGCGGACACCGTGCGTCCGCTGCTGCTCCGGCGCCTGGAGGCCCTGGACCGCGCCGGCCTGGGCTACCTGTGCGCCGACCGGGAGATGGCCACCCTGTCCGGGGGCGAGGCCCAGCGGGTGAGCCTGGCCGCCGCCCTGGACGAAGGCCTGTCGGGGATCGCCTACGTCCTGGACGAGCCCACCCGCGGCCTGCACCCCCGGGACACCCAGCGGCTGGCGGGCCTGCTGCGGCGCCTGGCGGTGGCCGGCAACGCGGTGGTGGTGGTGGAGCACGATCCCGGCATCATCCGCCAGGCCGACCTGGTCCTGGAACTGGGTCCGGGCGCCGGTCCCGAAGGCGGCCGGCTCACCGCCGCCGGCACCCCGGCCGGGCTCATGGCCGACGGCGCCTCCCACACCGGGCAGCTGCTCCGGCGCAGGACCCGGCCGCTGGCGCCCCCCGGCCCGCCGTTCCGGCCCGGGGTCACCGTGCGCGGCGCGAAACTGCACAACCTGCGCGGCCTCGACGTCACCTTCCCGGCGGGCGCCCTGGTGGCGGTCACCGGCGTTTCCGGCAGCGGCAAGTCCAGCCTGGTCCAGGGCGTGCTGGCCCGTTCCCTGGAGGCCCGGCTCCAGGGCCGGGAGCCGGTGGGCTGCGCCGGCCTGGAATGCCACCAGCCCATCCTGGAGCTGCTGGCCCAGGACCAGACCCAGGCGCCGGCGGCCGGCCAGAGCACCGTCGCCACCCTCGCCGGCGTGGCCGAACCGCTGCGCAAGCGCTTCGCCGCCACGGCCCGGGCCAAGGCCCTCCACCTTTCCGCCAAACACTTCTCCACCGCCGCCCCCGGCGGCCGGTGCGAGACCTGCCAGGGCCGGGGCCTGGTCACCGTGGCCCTGGACCTCCTGCCCGACGTCACCGTCGGCTGCGAGGACTGCCAGGGGCGGCGGTTCCAGCCCCGGATCCTGGAATGCCGGGCCGGCGGCCTCGACATCGCAGAGGTTCTGGAGGCCCCCGTGGGGGACCTGGCCCGGATCTTCGCTGGCGACCCCGCCATCGCCCGGCCGCTCCAGGCCCTGGCCGACATCGGCCTGGGCTACCTGACGGCGGGCCAGCACGCCCTGTCCGCCGGGGAGCGGCAGCGCCTGGCCCTGGCGGGGCTGCTGGCCGGCGCCGGAGAGCGCCCGGCCGCCGTGCTGTTGGACGAACCCACCCGGGGCCTGGGCTTCGGCGAAGTGGACCGGCTGCTCGCCGCCCTGCGCCGCCTGGCCCGGGCCGGGCACCTGGTGGTGGCCGTGGAACATGATCTGGACTTCATCGCCGCCTCGGATTGGGTCATCGACCTGGGACCCGAGGGCGGGGCGGGCGGAGGGGCCATCGTGGTCCAGGGCCCCCCCGCCGCCGTGGCCGCCTGTGCCGAGTCCTTCACCGGACAGGCCCTGGGTTCCGGGGTTTATTCCTGAATCGCAAACCTTGCTCAATTTTTACTATCTGGGCTCTCCATTCAACCGGAGTTGATTCCTCGCCTCCATGGGCGGCCCTGGATTTGGTAGAAACGCACCAATGCGAGGGCCCTTCGGCGCGCCCGACTGGCGCTGCTGGACTTGGTTGGGTTCAATGCAAGCATTTAGGTTAAACTCGGGGGTTCTTTCCCGAGCCCAGCCATGGCCTCCGTTAGGACCGGGATCTTGTTCTGAACCAAGTCCCACAGAATGGGGTCGTCCACCCCGAAGTAAGCATGGGCCAGGATATCCCTGAGTCCGGCAATGCGCCGCCAGTCGATCAGTGGGTGCTGCTGCCGAAAAGACTCCGGCACATGTTTGGTGGCCTCGCCGATTAATTCGAGATTTCGGAGAACAGCATCGTAGGTCCGGTCATCCGCCAGGAAGGAATCGAAGTCCATGCCTTGCGTATAGGCAATGACCTTGGACGCACAAGTGGCGATGTCCTGAAGGTAGAGCGCAACATCACGCGACACGGACGGCATCCCGTTCGATTTCCGAGCACAAAATCTTTTTTAGAGCGCGGCGAGTGACCAAGTCCACCGGGACTCCCAGCGCGTCTTCGAGAAAGAATTTGAGATCCATGAACCGGTCAAAGGATGGAGGGCCTGTGAACTCGACCAGGAGATCCACATCGCTGTCATCCCGTGCCTCGTCGCGAGCCACGCTGCCAAATAGATACAACTCACCAACCCCCAGGGCAAGCAAGGATTCTTTTTGGGATTGGAGCTGGGCAATCACATCAGATCGTCGCATGCCAACAAGGATACGCCTGATTCGGCCCCCTGCAGCCCGCAACGCCTCCGTGTTGCGGTGGAACCCGGGCCCGGCTGAAGGCATAGACCTTGGGAGGCTCCAAGGAGCTCCCCATGCCGGCCCCCGCGTCAACCTGTTTCCTGATCCTGGCCTGCCTGCCCGTGCGGGCGCTGGAGGACCCGCCCGGCGCGGTGGTGCAGGTGACCGCGCCCATGCCCAGCGAACCCCTGGTCACGGTGCTGGATCCCAGGAACCCCCGGCAGCCGGTGCCGGCCCAGGACGGCGCCGAGTTCCTGCGCCTGATCCCCGGGTTCAACCTGGTCCGCAAGGGTGGCACCGACGGGGACCCGGTCCTGCGCGGCATGGCCGGCTCCCGGCTGGGCATCCTGGTGGACGGCGAGGAGACCCCCGGCGGCTGCGGCGGGCGCATGGATCCCCCCACCGCCTACGTGTTCCCCGAAGCCTACGACCGCATCCAGGTGGTGAAGGGCCCCCAGACCGTGCGCTACGGCCCCGGGAACTCGGCCGGCACCGTGCTGTTCCAGCGCGCCCCGCCACACTGGGACCGGCCCGGCTGGGCCGCCGCCGGCGGCTGGACCGTGGGCGGTTTCGGCCGCTTCGACCAGATCCTGGACGCCCGGGCCGGAACCCCCGCCTGCTACGGGCGGGCCATCGGCCTCGAATCCAGTTGCGGCGACTACCGGTGCGGGGACGGCCGGGAGGTCCACTCCCGCTATGCCCGCTGGAGCGCCCACGCGGCCGTGGGCTGGACGCCCACCCCGGGCACCTGGCTGGAGTGCCGGGGGACCCGGAGCGACGGCCAGGCCGCCTACGCCGACCGGGGCATGGACGGCGTGGGCTTCCAGCGCCGCAACCTGGGTCTGGCCTTCGAAACCCGCGACCTGTGGGACCGGGTGGGCAAGGTGGAGTTCCAGGCCTACCTCAACGACATCGACCACACCATGGACAACGGCACCCTCAGGGCCTTCGCGCCCTCGCCCGGGTTTCCCGAACCCAGGGCCTGGAACCCCCGGAGCACCACCCGGGGGGCCCGGTGCGCCATCACCCTCTATTCCGGCCAGGACACCCAGTGGATCCTGGGTGCCGACGCCCGCGGCAGCCGGCACGACGGCCGCGGGAGCATGCGCCTGGGGTCCCTGCCGGTGGCGTCCATGCCCCGGGTCCCGGATGCCACCCTGGCCAGCGCCGGCCTGTTCAGCGAATGGACCCGGGCCTGCGCTTGGGGCGGACAGGTCTCGGCCGGCGCCCGGGCGGACCAGTGGCGCGCCCGGGACCTGCGCACCCTGCTGCCCCCCCCGTCCGCCGGCCAGTCCCCGGTCCCCAACCCCACAGCCCACGCCACCCGCGAGCAGCTTCTGCTGAGCGGCTTCGCCCGCTGCGAATGGACGCCGGGCCCGTCCGGCACCACCCTGTTCGCCGGCCTGGGCCAGGTGTGCCGCGCCCCCGACTACTGGGAACTTTTTCCCATGGAAGGGGTCGCCTCCCCCAGCGCCTTCAACCTCCGCCCCGAACGGACCCTCCAGCTGGACCTGGGCGCCACCCGCCAGGCGGGCCGGATCAGGACTTCCTTATCAGGGTTCTTCAGCGTGGTGTCCGATTACATCCTGATCCAGTCCGCCTTCCCCAAGCCCACCCCGGCCGGGAGCCCCAGGGCCGCCACCGTCGCCCGCAACATCCAGGCGAGCACCTGGGGCGGCGAACTGGCCCTGGCCGCGGACCTGGCCGCCCGGCTCCGCCTGGACGCGAGCCTGGCCTACACCCGGGGCGAGAACCGCACCGACGGCCTGCCCCTGGCCCAGATGCCGCCCCTGGAGGCCCGGCTGGGGCTGGCCTGTACGGAGGGCGCCTGGTCCGCCGGGTCCCTGGTACGGATGGTGGCCCCCCAGGACCGTGTCGCCCTGAACCAGGGCACCATCGCCGGCCTGGACCTGGGCCGGACCCCCGGCTTCGCCGTCTGGTCCCTCAACGCCGGCTGGAGGCCCCCCGGCGCCCCGCCCCTCACGTTCAGTTGCGGCATCGACAACCTGTTCGACCGCGCCTACGCCGAGCACATCAACCGCCAGTCCAGCCCCATTCCGGGCTACCTGACGCCCTCGGAGCGCATCCAGGAGCCGGGCCGGATTTTCTGGCTCAAGGCGACCTTCAAATTTCCGTAACGCTGCCCATCACCCAGAAGAATCTCCGAGCCCTGTGGGTCAGGCGCGGGATAGACGCTTTTTCAGGTCGGCGATCAGGCGGTCCTTCTCCTCGATCACCTGGTCTTTCTCCACCAGGGCCTGATCCTTCCCCTCGATCACCTGGTCCTTCTCGACCAGGGCCTGACGTAGATCCGCGGACTCCCGCGCCTGGTCCTGGAAGGCGGCCAGAATGTCGTCCTCCANNTCCAGCAGGTGCGGATCCGAACGGGCTGCCCGGCCCTGGTCGAACACCTCCAGCAACCGTTCCAGCTCGGTCCGCCGGCGGTCCTTCAGGCGGTTGATCTGCACCACGATGGAATCGTGGGTGAGCGCCTCCACGAAGGGGTCGGTGATCCGCACCTGGTCGCCGGTGGCCACGTCCACATAGTGCCGGTTCACCTTTAATACCGGCACGTCGACGCACTCCAGGCCTTCGCCCAGGAAGTAGATGGTCACGATCGGCAGCGCCTGTTTCTTCCCGTCCGGGTCAATGTAGACATTCTCTGGGCTGGCATAGTTGGAACCCAGGTAGCGCCGGAACCGCTGCACGTCCCAAGCGCTGCGGGCCTTCTGGATCTCGATCAGGACCAGCTTGTGGCCGCCGTCCTCCAGCCGCACCGTGGCGGCGAAATCCATCCGCAGGACCAGGAGCTGGGTGCCGTCTGGATTGGTCGCCTCATGATGGACTTCGGTCGGGCGGAACTGCAACTCGAGCACCTCCTTGCCCAACAAGGCGGAGAGCACGAGCCGGGCCACCTTCTCGTCATCGAGCAGGTACTTGAACACCACGTCGTAGATGGGGTTGGCGATGCGCACCGGTCCCGGGCCTCCTGGGCAGAGTGTAGCGACCCTGTGGGCCGGGCTGCCACAGAACGGCTCATGTCTGGAAATAAGCACTTCGATCCCGACGGACTCGGCTCCCCGGCCCATTCCCAGGCCAGGAGGATCAACTGGGCCGTGCGCTGGCCGGACAGTTCCAGTTGGGCCCTGACCACTGGCCCCTGGCGGCGGTTGAATTCGGTCCAGTAGGCCGAGTCCAGGGCCTCCATCTGGGGCTCCCGGGATCCGGGCCGGGCGGCCTCCAGGTCGTCCCGGAGCAGGGGCGCCACCAGGGCGTTGGCCTGCTTCAGCCAGGCCCAGGGGTCGAACAGGTCCTGCCCGTCCAGGCTGGCCGGGCGCGGTTCCGGGTCCCAGGAGCCCAGCCGCTGCACCAGCCCGGTCTCCCAGCGGCCGTGGACGCCATGCTGGCCGCTGGATTGCCCGTTGTAATTCGCGGCAGTGTGCAGGGGCACGTTCAGGTCCGCCACATAGTGGCACAGGATGGCCGCCTCCCAGGCCACCTTGGCCGGATCGCCGGCCTGGAAGGCCTGGACCAGACGGCGCACCCGCTCCTGGATCACCCAGGGCGCCTGGCCTTCGCGTTCGAAGGCCGCAAGCCCCAGCCGGTCCTGGGCCGCCTCGACCGCCTCGGGCACCCCGTCGGGCCCGCCATAGGCATCCGAGTTCAGGAAATGCCGCGGTCCCTCCAGGGGGTCGCCCTGCTTCCAGGCATCGGGGTCAGTGCAGTGTTCCCGCAGGATGGCTTCCCGGCCCTGGAACCAGGGGGCCAGGGCCGGTGGCAGGTCCCGGCAGGCGAGGCTGGCCGCGATCTCGTGTCCCTGCCGGCCCCAGGCCGCCAGGGGCCGGGGCGCCAACAGGAGGAGGGCCAGCAGGCAAGGGGATAATCGCATGAAAGTCCTTGGGTTATAAAAGGGTTTGGAAAAAAGCGGGGTTATGAAGAATTCAGTATCTCATGAAATAGTTTCGAAATCAAGGTTTAAATGCCGATTTATTCCATAGTAATGTCATAATTGGGGCGATTAAGGGAGGAATCGGTCCCGCCATGCTTCGGGAATTATGATACATTCATTTAAACCTTGGGCGAACCACCGGTGGCGGGCGCGCGCCACGGCGTCGTAGCAGGCGTCCCGCCAGGGCCGCGGCACCGGGGCGGCGGCGGCGGCCAGCAGCGCCCAGATCCCGCCCAGCCGGCGCAGGATGTGCAGGACCGCGTCGGAGCGCGTCAGGATCCGTTTTCCGGTCAGGACGGCCATGCTGTCCGGCAGCGCGGTGGCCACCCGCTGGGTGAAGGTGGCGCCGCCCAGGGGGGCGAAGCGGAACCAGGCGCACCGGTCCCGGGCCAGGATGAAGCGGATGCCGCGCTGGCAGAGGCCGCACGGGCCATCGAAAAAGACCAGGTCCGGCTCGCCCATGCATCCCCCCGAATTTTCATCCGGCCAGGAATCCTGGATCCCCACCCGGCCGATTCCATCCAATATATATGCAACAAGGAGCAAACCATGAACCCCCAACGCGTCGCCGTGGTGCAGGCCGGATCAACCCTGTTCGACACCCCGCACACCCTGGACCGCATGCAGCTGCTCTGCGAAGAGGCGCAGCGCCAGGGCGCGCAGCTGGTGGTGTTCCCCGAGGCCTACATCGGCGGCTACCCCAAGGGCCTGGATTTCGGCGCCCGGGTGGGCACCCGCTCGCCCGCGGGGCGGGAGGATTTCCTGCGCTACTTCTCCTCCTCCATCACCGTGCCGGGCCCGGAAACCCTGCGCATCGGCGGCTTCGCGGCGGAAATGAACGCCCACCTGGTGACCGGCGTGATCGAGCGGGACGGCTCCACCCTTTACTGCACCGCGCTGATGTTCGGCCCGGACGGCAGCCTGCTGGGCAAGCACCGGAAGCTGATGCCCACCGCCAGCGAGCGGCTGATCTGGGGCTTCGGCGACGGCTCCACCCTGCCGGTGCTGGACACCCCCCTGGGCAAGCTGGGTGCGGTCATCTGCTGGGAGAACTACATGCCGGCCCTGCGCCTGGCGCTGTACGCCAAGGGCATCCAACTGTACTGCGCGCCCACGGTGGATGACCGGGAGATGTGGCAGTCGAGCATGCGCCACATCGCCGCCGAAGGCCGCTGCTTCGTGCTCAGCGCCGTGCAGTTCCTCACCCGGGCCGACTGTCCGGAGCACTACGACTGCATCCAGGGCGACGCCCCCGAGACCGTGCTGATCCGCGGCGGCAGCGTCATCGTTGGCCCCCTGGGCGAAGTGCTGGCCGGGCCGGTGTACGGGCGCGAGGCCGTGCTCACCGCCGACATCGACCTGGACGACACCATCCGCGGCAAGTACGACCTGGACGTGGCCGGGCACTACGCCCGCCCCGAGGTCTTCACCCTGACCGTGAACGAAAAGCCGCTCTAGTACCGTTGGATCACGTTTGGATTAAGCGAGTGGCTGGGCACAAGCAGTCGTAACGGAGCGAAGCTCCGTAACGGCTGCTAGAGGCCTTTGAGGATCTGCTCCTTGTGGGCCTGGTACTCCTCGGGGGTGATCAGGCCCTTCTTCAGCAGGTCATCCAGCCGCAGCAGGCGGCTCTTGATGTCCAGGGGCGCCTGTTCCGGGGGCGGGGGCGGGGGCACCAGGCCGCTGGGGTTCTTGCTCCCGGTGACTTCCTGGCGCACCTCCAGGCCATGGGTGAAGTCCTTGCCCAGGTCCCTGGAAAGGGACCAGACGATATTGTTCATGACCAGTTCGAAGTTCTTGGTCACCGTCTCCCGGTTGTCGTTGGTCTCGCGTGTGCGGAAAGCCACCAGCAGCTTCCCGTCCTTGTCCACGATCTGGCCTTCCACCCCCATGGTGGCCGAGAAGTAACCCGCGGAACCCCGGTCCATGAAGCTGATCTCAGTCACGGTCACGGACAGGGTGTTGGGTGAATCGGGCGTGGAGAGGCTGCGGAGCCGGTAGGGCAGGTAGTCGACAACATTGGCATAGTCGCTGTCGATGACATCGGCCACCTCCACCTTGCCGACCGTGAAGCCCTGGCCGCCCTTCCACGCGGGGCTGATCCAGATCTTGGCCAGGTGCTTGCCTGATTTCATCTGGGAGTAGACCGCCGGGGGCAGGGTTTGCACTTCCCCCCCCAGCGCAGGCAGGAGGCCGGCCGCGAGAAGGATCAGGGATCCGAGAACCATCTTTTTCATCTGAACGCTCCAGAGGGAAGAACCATTTTTGCGCTTGCCAACATGATGGCACAGCCGGGCGGATGGGTCGCGCCTCACCGCCGCTCCGATCATGAAACCGCCCGGGGCCGGAGGGCCAGGCATGAGGATGTGAAGGGATCGTGACAAGTATAATAATGTATTTATAAATCCATGTATTATATATGCAACCAAATGTATCCAGGCGGTTTATCCAGGAAAGCTTTGCAGGCGCAAGAATTTCTGGTATTTTTTTTTGAATTGGAATTGCCACCTGTTGTATATTCCTTGGAACACCACTCGTTCTCATTGATCAGTGTCCCGCCACCCCTCAAAAGGAGGTTCCGTGAAGTCCAGCTTGAAAGCCGCAACACTGCTTCCGGGCTTGGCCTCCACGTTTTCCAACCGATGAGGACCGGTGCCTGGGGCGATCCTCAGGTCCACCGTCAGCAGTAAGTCGAACACCTCTTCGCCACTGTTCCACCTTGCCCGCAACTCCATGCTGGCAACCCTCCAAGGAGAAGAAATGAGCCGCTTCCGCAACCTCACTACCGCCCTGGCAGCCGTGCTGCTTACCGCCCCCGCCTTCGCGTACGACATCCAGACCCCCGGCAACGACACCAAGCTGAGCGTCTACGGCTTCGTCTACGCCCTGACCAACTACACCACCACGGGCTCGTCCCAGTTCGGCACCCAGGACCTGGTCGCCACGAACTTTGACGCGAGCGCCCGCGACTCGCAGAACATCCTGTTCGGCATCCAGCCCAGCCGCTACGGGTTCGCTTCCGTGACCCCCAACGCCACCTTCGGCGACATCACCACCAAGATCGAGTACGACCAGAACGGTCTGACCACCGGCGCCGCCTTCCACCTCCGCCATGCCTTTGCCACCGTGGGCAACCTGCTCATGGGCCAGACCTGGTCCAACTTCGTTGACGGCGATGCCACCGTTGACTGCGTGGATTGGCAGGGCCCCATCGGCCAGGCCGGGTTCGACACCCCCCGCCGCACCCAGATCCGCTACACCTTCACTTTCGACAAGGCCAACAAGCTGGCCATTTCCCTTGAAAAGAACACGAACATCGACGGCGACACCTACACTTCTGGCGCCGTTGTCGACACCAAGATTCCGACCATCGTCGCCGCCTACACCTATTCCGACAGCTGGGGTCACATCGGCGTCCGCGGCATGGACATCTATCACGCTGAATACATTCCCGCGACCGGCACCTACAGTGCCGTGACCAACAGCGGTTCCGCTGCCGTCAACTCCTCCAGCTTCTCTAAGAGCAGCTTTGCCGGCATGGTTTCGGGCGACGTGAAGTTCGGCAAGGACGATCTGGTCTTCAGCGTCATGGACGGCCAGGCCATCGACGACTGGGGCACCGGCTTCCAGGGCGCGTACTTCACCAACTCCGCCGCCATCCCCCAGACCGTCAACTTCATGAGCAACCTCGGCTGGGTCGTGGGCTACACCCACGTGTTCACGCCCGAATGGCGCATGAACGTCTACGCCTCCGGCGTGACCTTCAAGGCCAACAGCGACATCCCCAGCACCCAGGACATCGGCACCGGCACCGCCGCCCCCGCCGGTTACGGCCTGGGCACCGCCAAGGCCATCAAGAATATCAACGACTATGCCGTCAACGCGTTCTACACCGTCAACAAGAACACCCAGTTCGGCCTCGAGTATTTCTACGAGACCGCCAAGACCTTCGGCGCCAACGACATTCTGCAGCAGGACGGCTCCATGTCCGACACCGTCAAGAATGGCCGCTTCGAACTGGTTCTGCAGGCGAAGTTCTAAACGATCAACCCGGCGGGCGGGTGCTCGGTTCTACAAAGCAGTTGCAAAAAACCGACTACCCTCCCGTCACAATCTGCGCGAGAATGGCCGTTCCCCCCGTTCCTGGGGGGTTCGGCTTGTATAGAGGCACCCATGGCAACGGCGGCACCGCTCCTCGCGCTGCAGAATATCTCCAAGGATTTCTACGGTAACCTCGTGCTTTCCGACGTGAGCTTCGAGCTCGGGCGCGGCGAGATCATCGGGCTGGTGGGCGAGAACGGGGCGGGCAAGACCACCCTCATGCGCATCCTGTTCGGGATGAACGTGATCCGGGATACCGGCGGATACCGGGGCAAGGTCTGCATCGACGGCCAGGAGGTGCGCTTCCAGAGCCCCTTCGACGCCCTGGACGCCGGCATCGGCATGGCCCACCAGGAGTTCAGCCTGATCCCGGGATTCACCGGCGCCGAGAACATCGTGCTCAACCGCGAATCCATGCGCCCCACGGTGCTCAACGAGGTGTTCGGCGAGCGCATGAGCATCCTGGACCGGGCGGACATGCGCCGGCGGGCCGCGGGCACCATCGCCAAGCTGGGGGTCAGCCTGGACCCGGACACCCTGGTCTCGGAGATGCCGGTGGGGCACAAGCAGTTCACCGAGATCGCCCGGGAGATCAACCGGGAGCGCACCCGGATCCTGGTGCTGGACGAACCCACTGCCGTGCTCACCGAGACCGAGGCGGAGGTGCTGATCCAGGCCCTGCGCAAGCTGGCGGCCTCGGGCATCGGCATCATCTTCATCTCCCACCGGCTGCACGAGGTCATCGACGTGGCCGACCGGGTGGTGGTGCTGCGGGACGGCATGATCGTCAAGGACACCCCCACGGCCGGGGTCACCGTGCGGGACATCGCCTCCTGGATGGTGGGCCGGCATGTGGCCGCCGACCGGGTGGGCGAGGGGGTCCGCAGCTTCCAGGGGGACATCTTCCAGGTGAGCCACCTGTGGGTGGACATGCCCGGCGAGACCGTCCGGGACCTGAGCTTCACCGTGCGCCAGGGGGAGATCTTCGGCATCGGTGGCCTGGCCGGCCAGGGCAAGCTGGGCATCGCCAATGGCATCATGGGCCTGTTCCCGGCCGGCGGGGAGGTGCGGCTGCACGGCCAGCCGGTGCTGCTGAACGAGCCGCGCCTGGCCCTGCAGCGGGGCATGGCCTTCGTTTCCGAGGACCGGCGCGGGGTGGGGCTGCTGCTGGAGGAGAGCCTGGCCTGGAACATCGCCTTCACCGCCATGCAGATCCAGGGCAAGTACCTGAGGCCGGTGCTGGGCGGCCTGTTCCGGCTCCGGGACGAGGCGGCCATGCGCGCCCTCACCGAGGACTACATCCAGGTCCTGAACATCAAGTGCACCAGCCCGGCCCAGAAGGCCATGGAGCTCTCCGGCGGCAACCAGCAGAAGATCTGCCTGGCCAAGGCGTTCGCCGTCGGCCCGGACCTGCTGTTCGTGTCCGAGCCCACCCGCGGCATCGACATCGGCGCCAAGCGCCTGGTGCTGGACGCCCTGCACAAGTACAACCGGGAACAGGGCATGACCATCGTCATGGTGTCCAGCGAACTGGAGGAGCTGCGCGCCATCTGCGACCGGGTGGCCATCGTCGACGAAGGCCGCATCACCGGCATCCTGCCGCCCACCGCGGACTTGGCGGATTTCGGACTGCTCATGACCGGCGAGCGGGTGGCCAATGGCTGACCGGAGGGGGATCGTGCATCCAATCCCACAGGAGGGCCTCAGTGCATAGCCTCAAGCGGATCGGAGCGGATTTCGGCTGGCCCCGGATCATCATCTTCCTCTTCCTGGTGGCCCTGTTCCTGGCCGCCCCCCTGGTGGGCGTGCGGGTGGACGCCTCCCTGTCCGACGTGTTCAACCGGTTCGGCCAGAACGTCTTCTTCGTCCTGGCCCTGGTGCCCATGATCCAGTCCGGCTGCGGCCTCAACTTCGGGCTCTCCCTGGGCATCATCGCCGGCCTGCTGGGCGCCACCCTTTCGGTGCAGCTGGGCCTGAAGGGCGCGCCGGGCTTCTTCGGCGCCCTGCTGCTCAGCGCCCCCTTCGCCATCCTGTTCGGCTGGCTCTACGGCAAGCTGCTGAACAAGGTCAAGGGCGAGGAGATGACCATCGCCATGTACGTGGGTTTCGCCGGGGTCATGTTCATGTGCATCATGTGGCTGATCCTGCCCTACACCGCCCCGGACATGATCTGGGGCTACGCCGGCCACGGCCTGCGCACCACCATTTCGGTGGAGAACTACTGGATCCACATCCTCAACGACTTCCTGGCGGTGAGTCTCGGCCCGGTGTTCCGCTTCCCCACCGGCGAGATCCTGTTCGCGCTGCTCGGCACCTACCTCATGTGGCTGTTCCTGCGCACCCGGACCGGCACCGCCATGACCGCCGTGGGCTCCAACCCCGACTACGCCCGGGCCTCGGGCATCAGCGTCGACAAGATGCGCACCATCTCGGTGGTCATCTCCACCCTGCTGGGGGCGGTGGGCATCATCGTCTACCAGCAGAGCTTCGGCTTCATCCAGCTCTACAACGCGCCCCTGACCATGCCGTTCACCGCCATCGCGGCCATCCTCATCGGCGGCGCCTCGGTGAAGAAGGCGAGCATGCTCAACGTGATGGTGGGCACCTTCCTGTTCCAGGGGCTGCTGACCATGACCCCGTCGGTGATCAACTCCTGGCTCCAGACCGACATGTCCGAGGTGGTGCGGATCGTCGTCTCCAACGGCATCATCATCTACGCCCTGACCCGGAAGACGAAGGTGTCGAAATGAGCGGCAAGCGATCCATCGGCCGTTTCCTGCGGGAGCACGCGGTCATCCTCCTGTTCCTGACCGTCACCGTGCTGGCGATCCACCCTTCGGGCCTGTCCCTGGTCTACATCGTCCAGGAGCTGATCACCCGGCTGGGGCGCGACTCCTTCCTGGTGCTGGCCCTGCTGCTGCCGATCTATGCCGGCATGGGGCTCAACTTCGGCATGACCCTGGGCGCCATGGCCGGCCAGATCGGGCTCATCCTGGCCATCAACTACAACCTGCTGGGCGTCTACGGGCTGGTGTTCGCGGCCCTGGCCAGCCTGCCGGTGTCCCTGCTCATGGGCTACCTCTGCGGCGTGGTGCTGAACCGGGCCAAGGGCCGGGAGATGGTCACGGGCTACATCCTGGCCTTCTTCGTGAACGGCATCTACCAGTTCGTGGTGCTCTACCTGATGGGCTCCCTGATCCCGGTACGCTCCAAGGCCATCGTGCTGTCCCGGGGCTACGGCATCCGCAACACCCTGAACCTGGACGGGGTCCGGCAGTCCCTGGACACCCTGCTGGCAGTCCACGCCGGGCCGTTCGTCCTGCCCGTCGCCACCTTCCTGGTCATCGCCGCCCTGTGCGTCTTCATCATCTGGTTCAAGAAGACCAAGCTCGGCCAGGACATGCGGGCCGTAGGCCACGACATGCACGTGGCCGATTCCGCCGGAGTGCCGGTGGACCGCACCCGGATCATCGCCATCATCATCTCCACCGTGCTGGCCACCCTCGGCCAGATCATCTTCCTGCAGAACATGGGCAACATGGCCACCTACAACGCCCATGACCAGACCAGCTTCTTCGCGGTGGCGGCGATCCTGGTGGGCGGCGCCTCGGTGAAGAAGGCCACCATCCCCAACGTGTTCATCGGGGTCGTGCTGCTGCACGCGCTGTTCGTGGTCTCCCCCGGCGCCGGCCAGAAACTATTCGGCGAGGCCATGATCGGCGAGTACTTCAGGCAGTTCATCGGCTACGGCGTCATCGCGGTGTCTCTGGTGCTCTACGCCTGGCGCAGCCGGCGCGAGGCCGAACGGCTGCGGGATGGGCTGCGCGGCGGCCCGGCGGCCAATGGAGGCTCCCAATGAGCGGCACCGCCCTGGATCCCAAGGTACGGCGGCGGCGCCTGCTGGTGCGCGCCGCCCTGGTGCTGGTCTACGCCGGGCTGATGGGGCTGGTGTTCGTGCGCGGCAAGGGCCACACCATCCTCCTGGACAACAAGGATTCCGAAGACGGTGCAGTGCAGGCCATCGAGACCCTCACCGTGTCCGTGGACGGCCAGGAGCCCATCGACCTGGCCGCCGGCGAGCGCGACCAGGCCAAGGTGCAGGGCCAGGGCCACCGGGTGGTGATCACCGTCAAGGGCCAGAAGGTGGAGCGCCGGATCACCGTCCCCCTGTCGGAGGAGATGCTGCTGCTTTCCCTGCCCAAGCTCCTGGCTGGCGTCCAGCCCGCCGTGACCCCGTTCGTGCCCCCGGAGGCCCCCCCCGCCGATGACCAGCAGGGCCAAAGCAACGCCTTCACCTCGCCCGCCGACCCCAACGCCACGCCGGGGGCGCCTTCGACGCCCCCAGCGCCTTAGCCGACCGTCACCGGCAGTTTTCCCCCCAGCAGCGAGACCACCGTGCCCCATTCGATGCGGGCGGCTTCTTCGTATCGTCCGTCTTCAAGCCGCAGGAGCAATCCCAGCCTTTCCCCCGGATCCACGATCAGGTATTCCGGTACGCCCGCGGCTTCGTAGGTCCAGCGTTTCCGCGTCACGTCCTTCCCGGCGGTGGAAGGGCTCAGAATTTCCACCACCAGATCGGGCACACCCTCAATGCCCCGCTGGGTGATCTTATCGGGATCGCACACCACCACCAGATCGGGCTGGTAGACGCTCTGCTCCCCCGGGATGAAGAGATCGATGGGAGCGCTCAGCACTTCGCAGCCGCCTCCGCCGTGCTTCTGCTTCGCAGCCTTCAGGGCGGTGTGGATCGCCAGTTGGAGCTGGAAACTGATGCACTGGTGATCGGGGCTCGGGGCTGTGGTCATGTCATAGGCGACCCCGTGGATGAGTTCCCAGCGTCCTTCCCAGGTCTTCCAGTCGTCAAGGGTGTATCCGGGGTGCCTAATTACCGGACGGCTCATGGCGGTCTCCTGCGCGGCCTCAGTCTACCTCACGGGGCGAAGTGCGGCCCCGCTGGGGTCGGATTACTGTTCGTCCGTGGCCCAACACCATCCCCCTGGAGCCATGCCGGGCGCCACGACAGGTCTATGGACGGGCCTGCATGGCCTGGTTGGCAGCCATGGCGAGGAACGCGCTGCGACTCATGTGGCGAGCCTTGGCATAGGTATCGACCTTGGCCACCAGTGCGCTTGGAAAGGAGATGTTCAGGCGCACGGAATGCTGGTCGGGAACCGATACCAAAAAGGCGGCGGCGTCCCGGTATTCCGGCAAGGACATGAGAGTTTCAAGGGGGCTTGGGGCCGGAATGGGATCGCCATCCTCTGACAACATGGAGAGATGGCCTTTCAGCGCGTCGTGGGCGTTCACCCGCGCCTCTTCCAACGTGTCTCCCGCCGAGAAACATCCGGGGAAATCCGGGAATTCAACCCCGTAGCAGGCTCCTTCCTCCTTGCGGACGATGGCGATGAAACTCAACATGGGACCTCCTTTCAGGGTTTTAGGCCGGCCTTGCGAAAGATCTGGGCTACCAGGCCCTTGCCGAGATCCTTCTTGGGGTGGGGGACAGTCAATTTGTTCTGGGCATCGTGATGCTTGAAGTGCCAATGACTTCCGGTGGTGCCAACATGCTTCCAACCGGCGGCTTCCAGTCGTGAAATGAGAGCCCTGCTATCCATTTTCCCAATATACACAATACTACACAATGTGCCATCTTTTTTCAGCTGAAGCAGAGGCCTCAACCAGAGAACCCGGCGTTCTGTAGAACTTCACCATTCCCGACTCCATGGGGCGCCAGCCCCATGGAGATCAGACCTTGAACCGCGACACCAGCGCGTTGAGGCTTTCCGCCGCACGGCTCAGCTCGTCCACGGTGCGGCTGGTCTCCCGGATGGTGGCGGCCATCTCTTCGGTGGCGGCGGCGTTCTGCTCGGCGATGCCGGAGAGTTCGTCCATGAAGCCCACCACGGCGCTGCTGTCCTGGCTCTGGGTGTGGCTCTGGGCGCCGATGGCCTGGATGTGCTCGCCGCTGGCCTGGATGGCTTCCTGGATGCTCTTCAGGCCGGAGCCGGCAGTGTTGACCATGGTGCTGCCGGCCTGGATGCTCTTGCCGGAGGTGATGATGAGCACCTTGATCTCCTTGGCCGCCTGGGCGCAGCGCTCGGCCAGTTTGCGCACCTCCTCGGCCACCACCATGAAGCCCTTGCCGTGCTCGCCGGCCTTGGCGGATTCGATGGCGGCGTTGAGGGAGAGCAGGTTGGTCTGGTTGGCGATCTCGGTGATCACCGTCAGGATGTTGCCGATCTGCTTGGAATTGGTGCTGATCTCCTCCATGCCGGCGACCACCTGGTCCACGGCGGTGCCGCCCTTTTCGGCGGCCTCCTGGGCCTGCTCGAACACCTTGAGGGCATTGCCCACATTGGTGTAGATGATCTGGGAGGACTGGGCGATGGTGCCCACCCGGTCCGTGGCCTGCTTCACGTTGGTCTTCTGGCTGTCGGCGGTCTGGGCGATGGATCCGGCCGTGGAGTCCATTTCGGTCATTCCGGCGGACATCTCCAGGGATCCCGAGGCGATGGTGCCCGAGATGGTGATCACCTGGTGCACGATGCCCTGGATGTTCTCCACGAACCGGTTGAAATTGCTGGACAACTGCGCGATCTCATCCTTGCCGGAGGCATCCAGGCGGGCGGTGAGGTCCCCTTCGCCTTCGGAGATGTCGCGCATGCCCTCCTTGATGACCTCCAGGGGCTTGACGATGGCGTTGCTGAGCAGGAGGGCGATCAGGAACCCCAGCGCGACCATGCCGAGGCCCAGGAGGATCATCAGGACGTAGCTGATCCGGAGTTCCCGTTCGATGCTATGGAAGTTCATGACCAGCATGAGGTAGTACTTCCTGGTGGGATCCGCTCCGGTCACGGTGATGGGATTGGCCATGACCAGGTAGCCGGTCCTGGTGTACTGGGTCTGTCCGGTGGCCAGCGGCGTGGCGATGCCGCGCGCTTCGAGCTTGGGGTCGTCGGCGAATTTCTTGAAGAACGGCACGAGCTCCTTCTGGTCGGTGACCGTCACCACGCCGGCCATGCTCACGTCCGCGTCACCCTTGACGAAATTCAGCGCCCGCTCGGTGGCCCCGTTCAGTTCGCGCTCGTCGGTGAGCAGATTGGGCGCCACCGCCTCGGTCAGCAGTTGGGCGAGGCTGTTGCCCTTGACTTGCATGGCCTTGGTCTGGGACCGGCGGAGCAGGAAGCCCGTGCCCAGGACCGCGGCCAGGCCCAGCAGGACGGTGAGTGCCAGGAACGAGTAGGTGAGCTTTTTCCTGATCGTCAAGTTATTCCAGATGTTCATCGGGGCGCCCCACGGAATGACAGAATTATTTGATATTTTCCACCTAATCAGCCCGAATGGATACCGGAAATATCGGGAAACGAGGGCTCTACCCGGTGCGGGGCGCCTATGGCACCGGGCGGGGGCCGAGGCGCCTCGCGGATCTACAGGTGGATGCCCCGATGGAGCTCAAAGCCCGATATGAACCGGTTCTGGAGCCCTCGCACCGGTAAATTTAAATTTAGTGTAAGTATTTATTTTTAATTGAAATTTTGCATGATCTCGGGGACGGACCGGCGGTTATCCAGGTCTACAATAATTTTCCCCAACCATCCGTCCAGGAGGCAACATGAGAAAACTGGCCAGAATCGCCGCCACCCTGGTGCCGGCGGCGCTGCTTCTAGCCGGCGCCGGCGCCATGGCCGCCGCCCCCTTCCACGTGGGCATCTGCACGGGCACCGTTTCCCAGTCCGAGGACGATCTCCGCGGAGCGGAAGCCCTCATCAAGGAATACGGGTCGGTGAAGACCGGCGGGATGATCCAGCACATGACCTACCCCGACGACTTCATGTCCCAGCAGGAAACCTTCATCTCGAATGTGGTTTCCATGTCCGACGATCCCAAGATGAAGGTGATCATCGTCAACCAGGCCATTCCCGGCACCGCCGAGGCCTTCAAGCGCGTCCACGCCAAGCGCCCCGACATCTACTGCCTGGCCGGCGAATGCCAGGAGGACCCCCTGGTGATTTCGGCCGCCGCCGACTTTGCCGTACAGGCCGACTTCGTCTCCCGCGGCTACACCATCATCTGGGCCGCCAAGCAGATGGGCGCCAAGACTTTCGTGCACATCTCCTTCCCTCGGCACATGTCCTACGAGAGCCTGGGGCGCCGGCGGTCGATCATGGAGCAGGCCTGCAAGGACATGGGCATCAATTGGGCCTTCGAGACGGCTCCCGACCCCACCTCCGATGTGGGCGTGGCCGGTGCCCAGCAGTTCATCCTCGAGAAGGTTCCGGCCTGGCTCAGGAAGTACGGTCCCCACGGCGAGAAGGTGGCCTTCTTCTGCACCAACGACGCCCAGACCGAGCCCTTGCTCAAGCAGCTCCTGGCCTCGAAGAACGGCCTGTTCGTGGAAGCCGATCTGCCCTCCCCGCTCATGGGCTATCCGGGCGCCCTGGGCCTGGACCTCAAGAAGGAGGCGGGCAACTTCCCCGCGATCCTGAAGAAGGTCGAGTCCGCCGTGGTCGCCAAGGGCGGCGCCGGCCGCTTCGGCACCTGGGCCTTCAGCTACGGCTACACCGTCAGCGCGGGCCTGGGGGAATACGGCATCAGGGTCATCGAAGGCAAAGCCAGGAGGAACAACCTCCAGGACCTCTTCGCCGCCTACGCCAAGTGGACCCCCGGCGCCAAATGGAACGGCGCCTTGTACACCGACACCAGCACCGGTGTCCGGGTCAAGAACCTGGCCCTGGTCTACATGGACACCTACATCCTCGGTGGGCTCAACGGCCAGTCCTACCTCAAGACCACGGGGGTCACGGTGCCCGCGAAGTACTTCGCCATCAGGAAGCGCTGAATCCGGTCCTTCAGGACCAGGCCCAGGTCCTGAGCGACAGGCTGCCGTGCTGCCAGCCCTGGAACACGGTCTGGACCGGCGCCCCGCCCGCCGCACCCAGGGCGAAGAACAGCGGATCGAAATGCTCGGAGGTGGGTACGGCCCTGGCATAGCCCGGGGCCTGCCGGGCCGCCTCGAACAGCGCGGGCGCGTCCTGTCGGTCCAGGCGCTCGGCGACCCAGGCTTCGAATCCCACCGCCCAGGGTTCGGGCACCGAACGGCCGGACCAGTCCAGGAGCCCGAGGTTGTGGACGACCCCGCCGCTGCCCATGAGCAGCACCCCTTCCTGGCGCAGGGGGCTCAGCAGCCGGCCCAGCTCGAACACCTGCCGGGGCGTCCTGGGCATGGGCAGGGACACCTGGATGACCGGGATCGTAGCCTCCGGGAAGGCGGCCCGCAAGGGCACCCAGGCGCCATGGTCCAGGGGGCGGAGTGGATCCAGGTCCGCTTCCAGGCCCCCAGCCCGGATGATGGTGGCCACCCGGGCGGCCAGGGGAGGGGCCCCCGGGGAGGGATAGCGCATCCGGTAGAGAGGCTCCGGGAAGCCGCCGAAGTCATGTAGGGTTTCCGGGTGGGGGTGAGCCATGACCCGCACCGGTCCGGCGCTTTCCCAGTGGGCGCTGAGCACCAGGATTCCCTGGACGTCCCGCAAGGCCCCGGCCCAGGCCCCGAGGGCATCGGCCCAGGCCCCGCCGTCCAGGGCCAGGGTCGGCGCCCCATGGGAGACGAACAGGACGGGCTGGACTGGGTTTTTCATGGGGGGCTCCATGGGCGGCAAGGGCATCCAACAAATAGATGTTTAAACACATGTTGGAACCATTCCCATGGTAGCCCTTCCCGGGCCGATCCGCCAGGGCTTCCGCGCTGCGGATCAGGCGACGTGGACGATGAGCTTGCCGAAGTTGCCACCCTGGAGCATGGCGATGAAGGCGTCAGGGGCATTTTCCAGGCCTTCCACCACGTCCTCGCGGTACTTGATCCGGCCCTCCCGGACCCAGTCGCCCATGGCCTTCCGGAATTCGCCCAGGCGGGGGCCGTAGTCGTCGAAGATGATGAAGGCCTGCATCCGTAGCCGCCGGTTGAGCATGGCGCGCTGCAGCGCGGCGGCGCTGAGCTGGCCCGGGGCCGCGGCCGGCTGGTTGTACTGGGAGATCAGGCCGCACACGGGCACCCGGGCCTTGGGGTTGAGCAGGGGCAGCACCGCCTCGAACACCGCCCCGCCCACGTTCTCGAAGTAGACGTCGATGCCCTTGGGGCAGGCGCCGGCGAGCCTGGCGGCCAGGTCCGGCTCCCGGTGGTCCAGGCAGGCATCGAAGCCCAGTTCCTCCACCGCGTAGCGGCATTTCCGGGACCCGCCGGCGATGCCCACCGCCCGGCAGCCCTGGAGCCTGGCGATCTGGCCCACCACCGACCCCACGGCGCCGGTGGCCGCCGCCACCACCACCGTCTCTCCGGCCTTGGGCGCGCCGATGTCCAGCAGGCCCATGTAGGCGGTGAAGCCGGGCATGCCCAGCACGCCCAGGGCCAGGGAGGGGTGGGCATCCTCCGGATCCAGGCGGAGCAGGCCGGTGCCGTCGGACAGGGCATAGTCCTGCCAGCCGGAGTAGGCCAGCACCAGGTCGCCCGGCTTGAATCCGGGATGCAGGGAGGTCTCCACCCGGCTGATGGTGCCGCCCACCATCACCGCGTCCACCGCCACCGGGGGCGCGTAGGAGGGCGCGTCGCTCATGCGGCCGCGCATGTAGGGGTCGAGAGAGAGCTGCAGGGTTCCCAGCAGCAGCTGGCCCTGGGCGGGCTCCGGCACCGGATGGGTTTCCAGGCGGAAGTCCTGGGGCAGGGGCGCGCCCTGGGGCCGGCTGGCCAGGACGAAGCGGCGGTTGACGGCGGCGGATTGGGACATGGCGGACTCCCGTGGGCTGTCTCCTGCCTGAACGGGCAGGAGGCAAATGGTCATTATGCGTGAAAGCCAGGAAGGGGACCCGCCCTTTTCAATGTGGGGGAGGTTTTGGTCACACCTCTTGTTCTTCGCCCTGTTCCATCATTTCCTTCAGCGCGGCGATGCCTCCCGGTGTCGTATGCTTTTGATAACAGGAGGCAGGATATGGCATGGCTGAAGGTCACGATTGCGCCGGAGGATGTGGCCAAGGGACTCCACACCCATCTCCAGGAAAAGTTCCAGTCGGTGGCCATGCGCATGCGCGGGGCCAAGGGGGTGGCCATGTTCGGGCCCCTGGACGGCGCCGGCGAGTATGTCTGCTATTTCTCCCCGGGCTGCGTGCCGCTGGTGGGGGATTTCCTGAAGGCCAGGGGCGCCACCGAATGCGAGGCTCCGGCCAAGGATGAAGTCCGCCTGCTGGCGGGGGACGCCGACGCCCTGTGATCTTCAGCGCTGACCAGGAGATCAACCTACGCATCCTTCCGGCCGTGGCCTTCACGTTCGTCGCCTACTTCTGCATCGGCGCGCCGCTGGCCATCCTGCCCTCCTACCTCCATCTCCAGCTGGGCATCAGCACGCTCATGGCCGGGCTCCTGGTCAGCCTCCAGTTCATCGCCACCTTCGCCAGCCGCCCCCGGGCCGGGCACCTGGCCGACACCATCGGGCCGCGCCGCACCGTCCGCTATGGCCTGATGGCCTGCGCGGCCAGCGGCGCGCTCATGGTGCTGGCGGCCTGGCTGCGCCACTCCCTCTGGCTCAGCCTGGGCACGCTGGCCCTCAGCCGCCTGACCCTGGGCACCGGCGAAAGCCTGAGTTCCACCGGGGCCACCCTGTGGGGCATCGGCCGGGTGGGCGGCGAGCACACGGCCCGGGTCATCTCCTGGAACGGCGTCGCCACCTACAGTGCCATCGCCGCCGGCGCGCCCCTGGGCGTTTTCGCCGCCGGAGCCTGGGGCTTCGGCGCGGTGGGCGCGATCATCTTCCTGCTCTGCTGCGCCAGTCTGGCCGTGGCCACCCGGATGGCGCCCACGGCACCGTTCCACGGCCGGCGCCTGCCCATCGGCCGGATCCTGGCGGGCGTCACGCCCTATGGCCTGGCGCTCGCCCTGGGGGGCACCGGCTTCGGCGTCATCGCCACCTTCATCACCCTCTACTTCGTCCAGCGCGGCTGGCAGGGGGCGGCCCTTTCGCTCACGGTGTTCGGGGCCTGCTTCGTAGGCGTGCGTCTCCTGTTCGCCCCGGCCATCGACCGCTACGGCGGCTTCGCCGTGGCCATCGTCTCCTTCTGCATCGAAGTGGCTGGGCTGGCGCTGCTCAGCCTGGGCCGGTCCCAGGCCCTGGCCTACGTGGCCTGCGGGATGGTGGGACTGGGCTTCTCGCTCATCTTTCCCGCCCTCGGAGTCGAAGCCGCGAACCGGTTTCCGGAGTCGGTGCGGGGCTCCGTGCTGGGTGTCTACACGGCCTTCGCGGACCTATCGCTGTTCCTGGTCGGTCCGCTGGCGGGCGCGGTGATCCATGGCTTCGGTTATCCGGCCCTCTTCCTGGGCACGGCCGGCGCCGTTGCGGTGGCCCTGGCCGGCACCGTCTGGTTCTGCTCAATCGCCCGGACGCACCTGGGCGAATCCTGTGAGGATCAGGATTTCACCATGTAGGCTCCCGGCTTCCATCAGAACCTGAAGTGGCCCACGTTCTCCACCAGCGTCCCGGTGATGCGCTCCAGGCTCTGCACCGATTTCGTCGTGCCGGGTGCCCACGGCCCGGCTGCCGTCCGGGTTGGTGACGTTGGTGGAGACCCGGGTGTCGCCCATGAACAGGGTGCCCGCATTGGCAAGCCTAATCAGGTCTTATATTACCAACTTGGCTTCCCATTTTGGGGAAAGGAATCAGAATAGGCCACACCGACGCCTCCCGATCAGGTTCACTGAAGATAAGGAGAAGCTATGACGATCCTTTTATCCCGGAGCGATGTGGCACGTCTTCTGGACATGACCGAGGTCATCGATATCATGGCGAAGGCCTTCACGGACTATGTGGAGGGCCGGGCGGTCCTGCCCCAGCGCACGCCCATCGCCGTGCCGGACCACGGCGGGGTGGCCCTGTTCATGCCGGCCTACCTGAAGGGGATGGGGGCCCTGGGCGTGAAGGTCGTGACCGTCTACCCCGGCAACCCGCCGAATTTCCAGCTTCCCACCATCCTGGGCACCATCATGCTGCTGGATGAGAAGACCGGTTCGCCCCTGGCGCTCATGGACGGCGGCTACCTCACCGCCATGCGCACGGGCGCGGTGTCGGGCCTCGCCACCCGGCTGCTGGCCCGGGAGAACGCCAAGGTCCACACCGTCTTCGGCACCGGCGGCATGGCCCGGGCCCAGGTCTGGGCGGTGAGCTGCGTTCGCGACATCCAGAAGGTGGTCCTCTATTCCCTGGACCCGCCGGAGGCCCGCCAGGCCTTCCTGGAATCCCTGAGGGACATCGTCAAGGCCGAGGTCGTCCTGGCCGAGGATCCGGCCAAGGCCGTCGCCGAGGCCGATATCGTCACCCTCATCACCAGCGCCAAGACCCCGGTGGTGGAGGGGAGCTGGTTCCGGCCGGGGACCCACATCAACGGCATCGGCTCGCACATGCCCAAGGTCCGCGAGCTGGACACCGAGACCATCATCAGGTCGAAGATCGTCTGCGACTTGGTGGACGCCTGCAAGTCCGAAGCCGGAGACCTGATCATCCCGGCGGAAGCGGGCGAGTGGAGCTGGGACCAGGTCCACGGCTCCCTGGGCGAAGTGGTGTCCGGGCAGCTCCCCGGCCGGGAAAAGGCCGGGGAAATCACCCTGTTCAAGAGCGTGGGCCTGGCCATCCAGGACATCTCCACCGCCGCCTACCTCTACCGGAAGGCGGTGGCGCAGAAGGCCGGGGGTGCCTTCGATTTCACCAACTGACCAGCACCCGTTGCGGAGCTTGCTCAGCTACGGGTGCTTGTGCCCGGAACGGCCGCTGCGTCCCGAGCGGATCCAACGGTATCAGTCGGTGCCTGAATCCATCCTGGAGCGCTGCTGGGCGGATTCCACGCCATGGGGCGCGCCCAGCACCCCCGCGGTGATCGCATTGGCCTTGCCCGGATCCAGCACCCCGATCAGTTTCGACACCGCGCTCCCCACCAGACCGATCTCCGCATACTGTTCCAGCCGGATTCTGGAATCGGCGATGTCCAGGTTCCGCATGGTCAGCTGGCCGATGCGGTCGGTGGGCCCGAAAGCCGCGTCTTCCACCCGCTCCATGGACAGTTTTCCGGGGTGGTAGGACAGGGCGGGGCCGGCGGTGTCCAGGATCGAGTAGTCCTCGCCCCGGCGCAGCCGGAGGGTCACCTCTCCCGTGACCGCCGAACCGACCCAGCGCTGGATGGACTCGCGCAGCATCAGGGACTGCGGGTCCAGCCAGCGCCCCTCGTACAGGAGCCGCCCGAGCCTCCGGCCCTCGTTGTGGTAGTTGGCCACGGTGTCCTCGTTGTGGATCGCGTTGAGCAGCCGCTCGTAGACGATGTGCAGCAGCGCCATGCCTGGGGCCTCGTAGATGCCGCGGCTCTTGGCCTCGATGATCCGGTTCTCGATCTGGTCCGACATGCCCAGGCCGTGGCGTCCGCCGATGGTGTTGGCCTCCCGCACCAGGTCCACCGCCGAAGCGAAGGTCCGCCCGTTGATCGTCACCGGACGCCCCTGCTCGAAGGCTACGGTGATGTCCTCGGCGGGGATGGCCAGCGACTCGTCCCAGAAGGGCACGCCCATGATGGGCTCCACGAGGGTGATGCCCACGTTCAGATGCTCCAGCTGCTTGGCCTCGTGGGTGGCGCCCCAGATGTTCGCGTCCGTGCTGTAGGCTTTCTCCTTGGAATCCCGGTAAGGCAGCTTGCGCTCGGCGAGCCACTGGGACATCTCGGCCCGGCCGCCCAGTTCGCTCACGAAATCCTCGTCCAGCCATGGCTTGTAGATCCGCAGGTGCGGGTTGGCCAGCAGGCCGTAGCGGTAGAACCGCTCGATGTCGTTGCCCTTGTAGGTGGACCCGTCCCCCCAGATCTGGACATCATCCTCCTTCATGGCCCGGACCAGCATGGTGCCCGCCACCGCCCGTCCCAGCGGGGTCGTGTTGTAGTAGGTGCGCCCGGCGCACCGGATGTGGAAGGCGCCGCAGACCAGGGCCCCCAGGCCCTCCTCCACCAGGACATCCGTGCAGTCCACCAGGCGCGAGATCTCCGCGCCATAGGCCGCGGCCCGCCCGGGGATGGAGGCGATGTCCTTTTCGTCGTACTGGCCGATGTCCGCGGTGTAGGTGCATGGAATGGCCCCCTTCTCGCGCATCCACGCCACGGCCACCGACGTGTCGAGGCCACCGGAGAAGGCAAGGCCCACACGCTGGCCCAGGGGGAGTTTCACCAACACTTTAGACATACCGGCAATCCTTTCGGAGAGAAGGAATCGAACAGGCGCCACTCCAGGGGGGAAAAGATCGCAGAACCGAATGGCTGGATGGGTTCATGATACCTCTCCTGCAGCCAGGAGATGCCCGAAAACCCGCTTCCTCTCCCCCATCCCATATCCCATGGCGTCGTGGGACAATCAAACCAGGAGCGCGCGCATGGCCAGGATTCGAATCACCGCCGGGGGAATGCCGTTCAGCGCGGAAACCCATCCCGGCGCCCCGGAAACCGTGGCGGCGTTCCTGAAGCTGCTGCCCTACCGGCAGAAGCTCATCCATGTGCGCTGGAGCGGCGAGGGCTGCTGGATCCCCCTGGGCGAGTTCAAGCTGGGGGTGGGGTACGAGAACCACACCAGCCATCCGTCGGTGGGGGACCTGCTGTTCCATCCCGGCGGCTTCAGCGAGACGGAAATCCTCCTGGCCTACGGCAGCTGCTGCTTCGCCAGCAAGCTGGGGCAGCTGGCCGGCAACCACTTCCTCACGATCGTCGAGGGCCGGGAGCGGCTTCGCGCCCTGGGCGAGAAGGTGCTCTGGCAGGGCGCCCAGGACATCCTGTTCGAACTGGAGTGAGTCAGACCGGGACTTCGGCCTCGGCAAGCACAGACCGGATGACCCGCACGAGCCCTGGAAAACATGGAATAATCACCGGAGGAGTAGGAAAATGACGACAACCTTCCAATTCGATTGTTACCCATCCGTCATGGGCGGATGGGTTGCCAGTGGCACCGTGGAGGGCGTCGCCGGAGGTTCCTTCGAAGAGCGGCCCGTGTGGTACGGATGCCAGGGGGACACCTGGCCGGAGCTGCAGGCCGGAATGGGCAGCCTGGTGGAGACCCTGAGGCCCCGGGTGACCCTGGACGCCAAGACCACCCCCATTGAAGCCACCCTCAAGGCCTGGCCCGAAAACCAGCCCATGCTTCTCCCGCCGGCCGGGGACGCGGAAAGACTGTTCCGCAATCTCGTCAATGTGGGGACCCGGCGCCGCGCCTTCGTGGAGAACGCCGACCAGGTCCAGATCGTCTCGTTCCTGAAGCTGGGCGCCCTGGCCATCGCCAGGCCGTCGGGGGTCTGGAAACCCGAGCTGGTGTCCAGCTTCCTGGGCTTCGCCATCGGCCTGGTGCCGGAACACCCCACCCCCGTCCCGGAGCGGGCCGGCCAGATCTCGGCGGACCTGGTGGAGGAAATCCTTCTGGGCGGCGGGAGTGACTGAACGTCTTCAATTCGGGTGGAACAGCTTGTCGAAGCCAGCGTCAGGGCTGTGGAGGCCTGCTCGCGGGTGTCGTTGAGCAACCCCGGATTGCGTTTCTGGGGCATGGCAGGGGGGGGCCACTGGCAGGTTATCCTGAATGGGGAGTGGATCATGGACTACAACATCAAGACCGACGTGAAGTTCGGCCCCCTGGAAAGTTTCGACGCCGGAGCCATGGCGGCGGCGGGCACCGAGCGCTGGTGGAACCAGTCGCTGTGCCGGGTCAATGACTGCGTCACCCGGCTGGGGGTGTTCGAAGGGGAGTTCCACTGGCACAAGCACGACCTGGAGGACGAGGTGTTCTTCGTGCTGGAAGGCCATCTGTTCCTGGACCTGGAAGACCGGGTGGTGGAACTGGAGCCGCACCAGGGCATCTGTGTCCCCAAAGGGGTGCTGCACCGCACCCGGGCTCCCCGGCGCACGGTCGTGCTCATGATCGAGGCGGCCACGGTCACGCCCACGGGAGACTGAGCGGGACGCTTGGCGTCCAGCCAGGTTGGCGTTCACCCTGGCCGGGAACCCATTGGAAGCCCCGTGCACTTGGAGGGGAGGAGCGCCGTAGGCTCCCGGCGGAATCCACCAGGCGAGGGAGCGATGATTTTCCGATCAGCGATGGGTAGGGTGGTGGTCTGCCTGACGGTCTGGGGCTCCCTCTGGGGCGGGCCGGTCACCCGGACCTATGTCCTTGAAAACAGCACGGATCTCGTTTGGCTCATCCAGGAAGCCCCCGTGCCCGACCCGCGGCCTGGCATCAGGGCCGACACCGGGAGGCCGGAGGCATGGACGGACCGGTCCTCCTCCACGGAGGGCTTCAGCGGGATCCTCCAGGCCCATGCCTCCGTCACCCTCACGGTCACCGCCGAAGCATCGGCTCCACCTCCGGAGCTGGACCTGTTTCGCGCCCCTCCTTTCCCATCGACACCCAGGCGCCTCAAGCTGGATCCGGCCTGGGGCCCCCCGTCCGGCGGTGACGTGGGAGGGGACCGCATCCTCATCACCGAGGAGGGCCTGGGCCACCCGGCCCCGCCTCCGGCGCCCGAGCCCATGCCCGCCGGCGCCGCAGAGTCCGGGGCAGCGCCGGGGCACGACCGCTGGAATCCCGCGGAAATTGCGATGACCCTCTACTGTTCCCGGGACCTGACGGCGATTTTTGCCCGGATGGTCGCGGTGCCCGGCCTCGAGGCCCTGGCGGCTCCCGTGGGCGAATGGTCGGGGGCGGTGGCCTCCTGCGGGAAGCATTTCGCCTCGCAACAAGCGCTCCTCGCCCAGGCCGCGGCCCTCGGCCCCGGCGCCGAGCCCAGGAGGCTGGCGGCCATCCGCAACCTGCTGGAACTGCGCGAAGGGCAGGTGAGGAGCGCCTTCCTCAAACAGGCGGGCTTCAGCGTGCCGCCCATCCAGGCAAGGCTTCTGCAAAGGCTGGCGGCCACCCATCGCCGCCTGGTGGACCTGCGCCCCGGCCACGCCCAGGCCAGGGCCGACGTTCTGGCGGGCGAGTACCAATTGCTCCACGGGGCGCGGCTGGTGATGCAGGGGTTGGCCTACGATTGGGACGCGGTCGCCATGCTCAAGCCGTGGGGGGCCTGGCGGAAGGCCTGGAACCTGCCGGAAGAAGGGATCGTCGAGGAACTCTGCGGGGATTGGGCGAGCCAGGGCGGTGGGCCGCTGCCGGCCTACCTTGCGGAGGACGGTCCCGGCCTGTTCCGCCTGGTGGACGCCGCGGAGCGAGAGCGGCGGTTGGCGGAGGAAAACCACATCGACCTCGATTGTCTGAGGGGCTTTGATCTGGCCGGCTGGAGCAGGGGCCTCGCGGAACAAAGTGCGGCCGAGCAGGCTAGGCGGGCGCTGGCAGAGGAAAAACGGATGGCCGCCGAACGGGTACGCGCCCAGCGGGCGGAGCGTCACCGGATGCGCGAGATCGAGCAGCAGAAAGCCGCGCGGGAGCGGGCGCAACGCGAGCAGGAATCCAGAAGGGAAGCGGCGGCGCGCGCGAAGGCGCAGCGCAAACAGGAGATGGAGCGCCGGGCTGAAGCCTTGAAGCTGGCGGAAGCGGCCCGCAAGCAGGGCGAGGAAGCTGAGGCGGCGGAACGGGCCGCTCTGCGCGCCGCGGAGGCACAGCGCGAGCAGGAGATGGAGCGGCGGGCTGAAGCCTTGAAGGCGGCGGAAGCGGCCCGCGAGCAGGCCGAGCAGGCCCAGCAGGCCGAGGAAGCCGAAGCGGCGGAACGGGCCATTCTGCAGGCCGCGCAGGTCGAAGCCGCCTGCCAGGCCGAACAGGCGCGGGGACGGAGCGAACGGAAGGCCAGGAGCAGCGACATCCTTCTCATACCCCCGGGTCAACGGCTCAGTCCCTACTTCGAGGCCCGGGTCAAGGCTGCGCTCGAAAGCTATTGGGCAACCATCCCCCAGCGGTGACGCCTGGGCCAGAATCCAGAACTCCTGACATACCCCCCACTTTCAATGTCCGGTCCTGGCTGTTCAGGGGGTAGATCCTGAGACGGAGAATCTCAATTGGAGCCTTGATCCCGGGAAGGTGGTTCGGGCGAGATTGAGCTCCTCGCAAAGGGCGGCGAGGACCCGAGTACGGTGTGGGGAACTGAGGGGGGAGACCTTCACGCGCAGTTCCTCTGGGGTGACTTCCAGATCCGCCGCCGATGCCAGGAGGTTCTGGACGAGGGTGCGGCCCTCGTCGTCGGACCGGGCAAAGTGGGGGCTGATCATGGATAGGAGGTCGCTTTCGATCTGGTAGGCCACCATCTTGACCATGTCCGTGAGGTGCTTGCGCTCCGTGGCGAGTTTGACGATGGGTTCTTTCACCGCCTCACCCACGGCGATCCTTGCGGCCATCGTGGCTTTCCGCGCCATGAGGGCATCCAGTCGCATTCTGGCTGCCCGGATTTTCTGGCCGAGCAGGTCATTGGCGAGCTTGAACCCTCGTAGGGTGGGGCGTTTGCTTTCCTGGTGCTCCATGGCCGCAGCGCCGTAGTCCCTCTGGAATTTGGCCAGTTCCTGGCGAACCGCTGCAATCTCCTTGTCCAGCCGGCGCCGCTCCGGGTTGGGCACGATCCGCGCCGGGTCATCGGGTTCCACCCCGTAGTCCACCAGGGCGTCGAGCATGTATTCCTGGCGCATATATTTGAAGAAATTTTCCTGCCTCCAACGCTGGAACATCCGGTGGGCCACTTCGATGGCAGGCAGGTCGAACCGGGTGGTGATGACCTGGGTCTGGTGGCCATCCTGCAGACGGGTCACCTGGCGAAGGCTCATCCTGCCTTCCTTCCCGAATTGGAACCCCAGGATCTGGTCGTTGAGCCAATACTCCACCTCCCGGCCATCGAGCCTGGCTTGATGGAGCGTGAACTTCCACTCGGCGATGGGCTCGGCCTCCCCTTTCCGGTAGGTGAGGATATGGAACCCGTCGCTTTCCAGCTTGCTGAACAGGGCGGGACTCCATCCACCTCGGTCGAACACGATGGTGATGGGACGATCCCCCATCAGCTTCCGGGTCTGGGCCAGGAGGTCCGGCAGCACCTGGACGAGGCCGGCGTTGGCCTTGGCGGTGACCATGAACAGGGGGTCGCCGACCTGATCATTGATCCAGTAGTCGGAGGTCG
>PLUC01000258.1 GCA_003165415.1 Holophagaceae bacterium | reverse complement strand
AACGCGTTCTTGATGGAGATCGTTCTTGCGTTGACGGGGCAAAAGTCTGGGACACGAACGACTAGAGGTCACGGTGCAGGAAGGATCTGGGCTCGGCTCCCGTGTAGTCGGCCACCCGGTGGCCGGCGCCGCGCAGGAGGTACTTGCTGGACAGCAGGCCGTCCAGGCCCACCGGGCCCCGGGCGTGGATGCGCGAGGTGCTGATGCCCACTTCGGCGCCGAAACCATAGCGGTAGCCATCGGCGAAGCGGGTGGAGGCGTTGTGGTAGACGCCGGCGGCGTCCACTTCCGCCAGGAACCGTTCCGCCGCCTCCGGGTCCTCGGTGAGGATGGCCTCGGTGTGGCCGGAACCGTGGGCGTGGATGTGGGCGATGGCCTGGTCCAGGCTGTCCACGATGCGCACGGAGAGGATGGGCTCTCCGTACTCCGTGTCCCAGTCCGCCTCCGTGGCCGGCAGCATCCAGGGCAGGAGGCCGCAGGCGCGCGGGCAGCCCCGCAGCTCCACTCCGCCTGCGCGCAGGTCCTCGGCCACCAGGGCCAGCACCCCGTCGGCGTCCCGGTGCACCAGCAGGGTCTCCACGGCGTTGCAGGCGGCAGGGTACTGGAGCTTGGCGTCCCGCACCACCGCCACCGCCTTGGCCGGGTCGGCGCGGGCGTCCAGGTAGATGTGGCAGATGCCCTCGGCGTGGCCCAGCACCGGGATCCGGGTGTGGGCCTGGATGTGCCGCACCAGGGCGCTGGAGCCCCGCGGGATCAGCAGGTCCACCAGATCGTCCATGGCCAGCAGGGCCTCCACGTCCTCCCGGCCGCCCAGCAGCTGGATGGCGTCCTCGGGCAGGCCCGCGCCGGCCAGGCCCTGGCGCAGGATCTCCGCCAGCAGCTCATTGGTGCGCGCGGCCTCCCGTCCGCCTTTCAGCAGCGCCGCGTTGCCCGACTTGATGGCCAGGGAGCCGATCTGGACCAGCGCATCGGGCCTGGCTTCGAAGACCACCCCCAGCACCCCCAGCGGGCAGGTCACCTGGGTGAGCTCCAGGTCATCGTCCAGGAGCCGGTGCAGCCGCACCCGGCCCAGGGGATCGGCCAGGGCGGCCACGGCCGTGAGCCCCCGGGCCATCTCTCCCAGCTTGACCGGGTCCAGTTTCAGGCGGCTGGCGGCGGCCGGGGACAGGTCCGCGGCCCGGGCGCAATCCTCGGCGTTGGCCTGGAGCACCGCCCCGGCCCGCTCCAGCAGGAGCTCCGCCGTGCGGCCCAGGGCCTGGTTCCGGCCCCCGGCGGGGGAGGCCGCCAGGAGGCGCGAGGCGCTCCGGGCCTGCCGGGCCCTGGCCCTGATCTGCTGATCCCATTGCACGTTCATACTCGCTCCAGAAGGACGAAGGTGTCGCGGCTGACCAGGACCCGGCCGCTGCCGGGAGCTTCGGCCCGGCCCATGGTGGCGACGCCCCGGGCGAAGTCGCGGCCCGAGGCGTCGGCGATGGCCACCACGTCGTCCCGCTGGAAGTCGCCCTCCAGGCCCACCACCCCGGCGGCGAGCAGGGACACCCGCCCGGCCAGCAGGGCCTCCCTTGCCCCTTCGTTCACCCGGATCCGCCCCGCGAGCTGCCCGGCGGAGGCGATCCAGCGCTTGCGCCCCTTGAGCCGCAGCCCCGGCTCGAACAGGGTGCCCACGGGATCGCCCGCCAGAAGGCGGTCCAGGATCCCGGGGCAGGCGCCATCGGCGATGAGCACCCGGGTCCCGGCCCGGGTGGCCACCCGCGCCGCCGCGAGCTTGGAGGCCATGCCGCCCCGCCCCCGGGCCCCGAGGCCGTCGGCGAAGGCCTCGATCTCGAGGGTGATCTCCCGCACCACCGGGATGAGCTTCGCGTCCGGATCCTTGTGCGGATTCCCGGTGTAGAGGCCCGCCACGTCCGACAGGATCAGCAGGGTGTCCGCCTCCGCGCCGCTGGCCACCAGGGCCGAGAGCTTGTCGTTGTCGCCGAACACCGGGGCGGACCGGAAGCCCAGGCGCGACTCCAGCTCGGCCGTGGAGACCGTGTCGTTCTCGTTGATGACCGGAACCACCCCCAGCTTCAGCAGGTGGTCCAGGGTGGCGCGCAGGTTCAGGTAGCGCTGGCGGTTGCTGAAGTCGTACTCGGTGAGCAGCACCTGCGCGGCCACGATCCCCAGCCGGGCGAACCCCTCCTGGTAGATGGCCATGAGCCGCCCCTGGCCCACCGCGGCGCAGGCCTGCTTCTCGGCCAGCCGCTTGGGCGCATGGTCCAGCCCCAGTTGCTGGGCGCCCAGGCCGATGGCCCCCGAGGAGACCAGGAGTACCTCCTTGCCCTGGCCGTGCAGGGTCGCGATGGATTCCAGGATCCCGTACAGCCGCCCCAGGGCGGGCAGCCCGTCCGCGCGCATGATGACATTGGTGCCCAGCTTCACCACCAGCCGCTGGGTCTGGGCGAGGGTGGCGCGGGAAGCGTCTTTCATCGGGAACTCCTGGATGCCCGCGCCCCGGAGGCCCGCCCATCGGGTTCCGCGCTTGAGGGCCTGCTGTCTGCCTGTCCTGTCCCCGGTACGGCCCCTAGGCTCCCGTGGGACGGAAGGGCGGGCGGGGGATAGGGCGCAGGTTCAGCATCGGTCTGGCTTGATTGTAGGGGAACCAGACGCCGTGGGCAATGGCCCCATCCGGCGCGCGGGGCGCAAATTAATTTGGGAAAAACAAGGCCGTGCCGGGAATATGCCCCATGCTGGAGGCTGGCCCGCCGCACGCCTTCCCCGAGCCGCAAGGAGATCCATGTCCAACGACAAGAAGCCCAAGAAAGCCAAGCCGGCGGTGGTCCACGGAGCCACCTCCCGCGGCAACGACCTGGCCAGCAGGCTGGCCGAACCCGCGAAAAAGGCGGCCCCGGCCAAGAAGAAGAAGTAGCTACGGTTCGATGCGGGTGCCCAGCACCTTCAGGAATTTGGCGATCCAGTCCGGATGGGCCGGCCAGGCGGGAGCGGTGACCAGGTTGCCGTCCACGTGGGCCTGGTCCACGGGAATGTTCACGAACGCGCCGCCGGCCTCGGTCACCTCGGGACCCACCGCCGGGTAGGCGGAGCACGGCCGGCCCTGCAGCACCCCGGCGGCGGCCAGGATCTGGGGGCCATGGCAGATGGCGGCGATGGGCTTTCCGGCCTTGGCCATGGCCCGCACCAGGTCCAGGACCTTGGGGTTCAGGCGCAGGTACTCCGGGGCGCGTCCGCCAGGGATGACCAGGGCGTCATAGTCCTTGGCCCGAACCTCGGCGAAGGTGGCGTTCAGGGTGAAGCGGTGGCCGGGCTTCTCCGAGTAGGTCTGGTCGCCTTCGAAGTCGTGGATGGCGGTGCGGACGAAATCGCCGGCCTTCTTGTCCGGACAGACGGCATGGACGGTGTGCCCGACCATGAGAAGCATCTGGAACGGGACCATCACCTCGTAGTCCTCGACGAAATCACCTACGAGCACGAGGATCTTTTTCGCTGCCATGGCGGCCTCCTGGAAAGCGAATGCATCATACCGCCGCTGCGGGGAGGGGGATCTTTTTTCAACTTCCCGTTGACATGGGTGAACGGGGGTGTAGAGTTGCTCATCAACTCATTTATCAGTTCTTTAATGTATGCATCTTTCCCAGCGATCCTCCAGGTGGGGGTCAGTGAGGAACCTTTCAATGCCTGAAGTGGAAACCAACGTCAACATGGGAGATGCCGCCTACCGCGCGATCATTCGGATGATCCTCGATAACCAATACCGGCCCGGCGATGTCCTGCTCGAGAACGAATTGGCGGAGCGCCTTTCCCTCAGCAGGACTCCCGTAAGCTATGCTCTTGGCAAGCTGGTGGCCGAAGGTTTCCTGGAGAAGCGGAAGAAGAAGGGGTGCGTCATCCCGACCCCCTCGGCGGAAGATGCCCGGAATGTGTTCCTGGCCCGGGAGGTCATCGAGAGCCAGACGGCCGCCGCCGCGGCGAGATTCGCCAGCGATGAGGAGATCGCGGACCTGGGCAAGATTTTCGACCCCCAGGCGGAATCCGTTTTTTCCGGCAGCAAGGAACTGTTCTCAAGCACCAACGAGGCGTTTCATCTGGGCATCGCCAGGATGTCCAAGAATCCGTATTTCGAGCGCTACTGCCGGCACGCCTTCTGGCATTCCAATCTCTACATCTTTTTCTTCGACAATTTTTATCGGAAACTGGCGGAATCCCCAGCCAAATCCAAGACCGTCGTCTACCACCGGCAGATCTATGAAGCCATTCAATGCCGCGACGCCGAGGCGGCGGGCCGGCTCATGGGCGAACACGTCATCACCACCTACGAAGGCATGCTCATGCGCCTCACGTAATCGAGCTTGGGAATTGTCAACTGATGGAGGCTACCGCATGAAACATGTGCTCATCCTGGGGGCTGGCCGCATTGCCCGGCCCTGTGTGAAGTATCTGCAGAAATTCGACTGGCTGGAACTGACCCTTGTCGAAGCTTCCCGGGAGAACCTGGACCGGGTCACCGGGAGTCATCCCCGCACCACCACCCTGAACGTGCCCTTGCCCGCGGACGTGGCCGGCTTCATCGCCGCCCAGAAGCCGGACCTGGTCATGAACCTGCTCCCGTCAGAATTCCGCAACAGGATCGCCGAGGCCTGCCTCGAGGCCGGGGTCAACCTGATGTTCCCGTCCTATTCCGACGCCACCATCCGGGCCATGGAGCCCCGGCTCAAGGAAGCCAAGCTCACCTGGCTCATTGAACTGGGTGTGGACCCGGGCATCGACCACATGTCCGCGGCCCGGACCGTCAACCAGGTCCACGCCAGGGGCGGCAAGGTGGAATCGTTCAAGTCCATCTGCGGCGCCATCCCTTCCGCGGAAGCCAACACCAACCCCTGGGGCTACAAGCTGTCCTGGGCGCCCGAGAGCCTGATCGGGGCGTCACGGCGCACCGCCAGGATCATGGAGGACGGCAAGGTGGTGGAATGGCTGGATGGCGTCACCTACGAGCACGTCCACCTGGAGGAAGTGAAGGGCCTGGGCTGGTATGAGGTATACGCCAACGCCGACTCCCTGCCGTACCTGGATACCTACCACATCCCCGAGGCGAAGAGCATCTACCGCGGCACCATCCGCTACGTGGGCTGGAGCGAGACCATCGTGGCCATGAACGCCCTCGGCCTGTTCAGCCAGGAGCCCGAGGACCTGGCCGGGCTCACCTTCGCCGCCTTCACCGCGCGCAAGTGCGGCGCCTCCAAGTCCGTGGACGCCAGCCAGGCGCTGTGCGCCCGGCTGGGCCTCAAACCCTCCTCGGCCATCATCATGCGCCTGAAATGGCTGGGCTATCTGGACGACCGGCCGCTCCCCACCGGCGTTGCCTGCAGCCGCGACGTGGTGCGAGCGCTGTTCGGCGAGAAGCTCTTCTTCGAACCCAGCGAGCGGGACCTGATCATCCTCAAGGACGAGATCATCTCCTCCTACCCGGACGGCAAGCGCGAGCACCACACCTCCACCCTCATCGACTTCGGCATCCCCGGCGGCGATTCCTCCATCGCCCGCACCACCGGCCTGCCGCCGGCGATCGTGGCCAGGCTGTTCCTGGAAGGCAAGATCCCGGGCTCAGGGCTGGTCCTGCCGACCCTGCCGGAGATCTATGAGCCCTGCCTGGCGGAACTGGAGAAGGAAGGCATCCGCCTGCAGGAGACCACCGTCGAGTTCTGAACGCCCAAACCCCACAACCGATCTATCAACCCCAACCAAGGAGATCCCGATGAAAAGAAAATCCATAGGTCTCAGCCTGATGATGGCCACGCTGGTGGCCGCAGGGTCCGTGTGCGCCTGGGCGCAGGACAAACCGGTCAAGTTCCGGCTGGTGGCTTCACTCACCTCCCTGGACTGGACACAGACCACCAACACCCGCGACATGAAGGTCTGGCACCAGATGTTCGAAGGCCTCTACGGCATGGACGAGGCGAAGAACGGCTACTACCTGGAGCTCGCCAAGAAGGCCGACCTGAGCAAGAACGGGCTGGTCTACACCATCACCCTGCAGCCCGGCGTCAAGTTCCAGAACGGCGAGCCCCTCAAGGCTTCCGACGTGGTGTTCAGCTACCATCGCGCCATGAAGAACCCCAGGTTCAACTACCTCACGTCCCCCATCGCCGACGTGGCCGCCGTGAACGACGGCACCGTCAAGATCACCCTGAACAAGCCCTATTCCCCCATCGCCCACACCTTCTTCAGCGTCAAGATCATGAACCAGAAGGAAGTGGAGAGCCAGGGCGCCAAGTTCGGCACCATTCCCCACAAGGCTGGCACGGGCGCCTACTATGTGACCAGCTACAACGTCGCCAGCGGCGCCAAGCTCGAGGCCTTCAAGGGCTACTGGCGGGGAGCCCCCTCCATCAACAACGTCGAATACATCGTGATCCCCGATGACACCTCGGCCCTCATCGCCTACCAGAACCACGAGCTCGACTACTTCGAGGACGTTCCGCTTTCCGCCTGGAAGGACTTGGCCCAGAGCGCCGGGGCAAACGCCAAGCTCATCAAGGGCAACAACATCATGTTCATGGCGGTGAACTACAACTCCCCAAAGAAGGCGCTCGCCAACCTCAAGGTCCGCCAGGCCATCTTCTACGCCATCAACAAGCACGACATCAACCTGGCCGTTTGCGACGGTTTCGGCACCGAGGCCACCCAGTACATGCCCTCCGAGTACGTGGCCACCTCTCCGGTGAACGGCTTCCAGACCTACCCCTACAACCCCACCCTGTCGAAGAAGCTCCTGGCCGAAGCCGGCTATCCCAAGGGCGTCGATGTGGGCACCGTCATGACCTATGGCACCTCCACCTCCAACAACGCCAAGATGGCCCAGGTCATCCAGGCCAACCTCGCCAATGTGGGGATCAACGCCGGCGTGAAGGTGATGGAGTCCTCGTTCGTCACCCCCAAGCTCTACGCCCAGGACTATGACATTTGCATTTTCGCCGACTCCATGAACTACGACTTCAACAACATCAGGCAGCAGGTGCACAGCGAGTCCAAGGGCATGTATGTGGTCAAGTACCAGGGCGGCCCCTTCGACTGGCAGGGGATGGAGAAGCTGATCGACCTGGGCGCCTCCACCGCGGATACCGCCAAGCGCCGCGCCACCTACACCAAGCTCTGGTCCATGGTGATGGATACCGCCACCATCCTGCCCTGCCTGCACCGGCCCGTGGGCATTGTCTGGTCCAAGAACATCGCCATCGGCCAGCCCGTTCCCACCTATTACAAGATCAGGTTGTTCACGAAAAAATAGCGACCCGGAAAGAGATTCAGGCATCCCCGCGCTGCCGCCACGCAGGGATACCTGGATTTTATGTAAAGGCCCTTTCAAGGGAGTCGGAAGATGTATCGATATGTCGTAAAGCGGGTTCTGTTCCTCATCCCTACCATCCTGGGGGTTGTCTTCATCATCCTCCTGACGATGAACTTCACCCCGGGTGACCCGGCCCGGGCCCTGCTGGGGGAATCCGCGCCCCAGGCGGATGTGGACGCCATGAACCATGAGCTGGGCTACGACCTGCCCTTCACCGAGAAATACGTGAACTACGTCAAGAACATGGTCGTCCACCAGGACTTCGGGGTGTCCTACTTCACGAAGCAGTCGGTATTCGATGAGGTCTGGCCCCGCTACATCGTCACGATCAAGCTGGCCTTCCTGGGGGTCTTTCTCGCGGCGGCCTTGGGCATACCCCTGGGCATCTACGCCGCGGTGAGGCAATACTCGCTCTGGGACACGATCCCGTCGCTCATGGCCTTCCTTCTGGCGGCCGTCCCGGCCTTCGTGCTGGGCATGGTCTTCCTCTTCTACTTCTCCCTGAAGCTGAACTGGCTGCCTTCCTATGGCATGGATACCTGGAAGAACTACGTCATGCCTGCCCTGGCCATCTCCATCCCGCCGGCCGCCATGAACCTCCGGTTCACGAAGTCTTCCATGCTGGAGTCCATCAGGCAGGACTACGTGCGCACCGCCCGCGCCAAGGGCGCTTCGGAGCGGGTGGTCATCTGGAAGCACGCGCTCAAGAACGCCCTCCTGCCGGTGATCACCAACATCGGCCTGAGCCTCGGGAGCCTGATCGCCGGCGCCGTGGTGGCGGAAAAGCTGTTCTCCATCCCCGGCATCGGCAGCCTCATCGTCGATCGCATCAGCTACAAGGACGAGCCGGTGATCATCGCGGGCACGATCCTGATCGCGATCTGCTTCACCATCGTCATGCTCATCGTCGACCTGATCTACGCGTGGATCGATCCCCGGATCCGCGCCAAGTACGCCAGAACGAAAGGGTAGGGTCATGGAAACGGTTGCCGCCGTGCAGTTCAAGAAGCAGAGCCAGACCAAGGAGGTCTGGCGCAGGTTCCGCAAGAGCAAGGGCGCCGTCGCCGGCCTCCTCATGCTGTCTGTCATCGTTTTCCTCCTGGTCTTCGCCGACTTCATCGCTCCTTACGCCCAGGCGACCCAGCAGGATCTCGCCATCAAGCTGCAGGGACCCTCGTTCGGCCATATCCTGGGAACGGATGCTTTCGGTCGCGACCTGTTCGCGCGCATCGTCCACGGCGGCCGCACCTCCCTGTCCATCGCGGTCCTGGCCACCATCTCCTCCTGCATCCTGGGCAGCGCCCTGGGCGCCATCGCGGGCTATTTCGGCGGCAAGGTGGACAGCCTCATCATGCGGACGCTGGACATCTTCATGTCCATACCGGACATCCTGTTCACCATGGCCGTGGTGTTCGCCCTGGGGGCCGGCTTCATCAACCTCCTCCTGGCCCTCACCCTGGCCTACTTCACCAACTACGTGCGCCTGGTCCGCTCCCAGGTCCTCAACCTGGCGGAGCTCGACTACGTGGAGGCCGCGCGGGCCGGAGGCTCGGGCAGCACGAGGATCATCATCACCCACATCCTGCCCAACGCCATGGGCGTCATCATCGTCAACACCACGCTCAATGTGGCGAAGATCATCCTCTACGAATCAACCCTGAGCTTCCTGGGCCTGGGCATGCCTCCGCCGGCGCCGGAATGGGGACTCCTCCTGGCGGACGCGCGCGAATACATGCGCGTCGCGCCCTACCTGATGTTCTTCCCCGCCATGGCCATCGTGCTCTGCGCCACGTCGGTGAACCTGATCGGCGACGGCCTTCGGGATGCCCTGGATCCCCATCTGAAATCCTAAGGAATGTAGGCACATGAGCGAAGCGATACTGGAAATCAAGGATCTCTGGGTCATCTACAAGACCGACCTGGAGACCGTCGCGGCGGTGAACGGCATCGACCTGCGCATAGGCAAGGGCAAGACCATGGGTCTCGTGGGTGAAACCGGAGCGGGCAAGACCACCACGGCCCTGAGCATCCTCCGTCTCCTGCCGAGCAACACCGGCCGGATCCTCAAGGGCTCCATCCGCTTCCAGGGCGAGGACATCATGGGGATGAACGAGGCCCGGATCCACGCGATCCGGGGCGACAAGATCGCCATGGTGTTCCAGGATCCCATGACCAGCCTCAATCCGGTCATGACGGTGGGCGAGCAGATCGCGGAGGCGATCCTCCTCCACAACGAGGGCATCAAGACGGCCGAGGTGGATCGAAGGGTCGACGACATGCTGGGCATGGTGGGCATCCAGGCTTCCCGGAAGGGCGAGTACCCCCACCAGTTTTCCGGCGGCATGAAACAGCGGGTGGTCATCGCCATGGCCCTGGCCTGCGAACCCGAGCTCCTCATCGCCGACGAGCCCACGACGGCCCTGGACGTGACCATCCAGGCCCAGGTCCTGACCATGATCAAGGACCTCCGGGACCGCCTGGGCACTTCGATGCTCATGATCACCCACAACCTGGGCATCGTGGCCAAGATCTGCGACGACGTGGCGGTGATGTACGCCGGGGAGATCGTGGAGTCGGGGACCGTGGAGGATCTCTTCCTCGGCAAGCGGCACCATCCCTACACGGATGGGCTGTTCGGCTCCATCCCGAGCCTGACCTCCCGGGCCACCCGCCTCACGCCCATTCCGGGCCTCATGCCCGACCCTTCGAACCTGCCCAAGGGCTGCGCGTTCGAGGAGCGCTGCGCCCACCGCATGGAGATCTGCCTGAAACAGCACCCGCAAAAAGCCACAGAGGGGACCCACTCCATTCTTTGCCACCTCTATGGGGAGAAACCATGAGCGCCATCGACACCCGCACTCCCCTGATCGAGATCATCGACCTCAAGAAGCACTTCAAGCTCAATGGCGGCGCCAAGCTCCATGCCGTGGACGGCATCAACCTCAAGATCTATCCCAAGGAGACCGTCGGCGTGGTGGGCGAGTCCGGCTGCGGAAAATCCACCCTGGGCCGCTCCGTCATCCGGCTCATCGAGCCCACCTCCGGCCAGATCCTGTACAACGGACGCAATATCATGAAGCTGGGCGGCGGGAAGATGCGCGAGCTCCGGAAGGAACTCCAGATCATCTTCCAGGACCCCTATTCCAGCCTCGATCCCCGCAAGTCCGTCATCGAAGTCATCGCGGAGTACATGTTCATCCACCGCCGGTACAAGACCAGGGCGGAGACCTACCACCGGGCCGTCACCCTCATGGATCTGGTGGGCCTGGCGAGGCGCTACGCCAATTCCTATCCCCACGAGCTGGACGGCGGGCGCCGCCAGCGGGTGGGCATCGCCCGCGCCCTCTCCCTCAATCCGAAGTTCATCGTATGCGACGAGCCCGTCTCCGCCCTTGACGTGTCCATCCAGGCCCAGATCCTCAATCTCCTCATGGACCTTGAGGAGGAACTTGGCCTGACCTACATGTTCATCACCCACGACATGAGCGTCGTGAAACATATCTCCAATAAGATCATGGTGATGTACCTCGGGCAGTGCGTGGAGATGGCGACCTCGGACGAGCTCTTCGCCAACCCTCAGCACCCCTACACCCGAGCCTTGCTCAGTGCCATACCCGTGGCCGACCTCTCCACCAGGGACAAGGACTTCGTGATCCTCCGTGGGGAGGTGAGCAATCCGATCAACGTGAAGCCCGGGTGCCGGTTCGCCAAACGATGCGATTACTGCACCGAGGCCTGCACCCTGGCGGACCCGGGGCCGGTGGAGGTCTCCCCCGACCATTTCGTGTCCTGTTTCCTGATGAAGCAGGAGGTTTAATTCATAAATAGTCCTTTCCCAATCCTGGTCCGCCCGGTAGTCTCTTGCCATCATCGCCAACCCAAAGGAGCATTCATGCGCATGCGCACTGTTCTCCCCCTCGGCACCCTGCTTCTGGCCATGGTCGGCTGCGCCGGACAGCAGGCACCGGTCACCGCCCCGGTGACCACCACTCAGACCCGCAACGCGCCGGCCTGGGTCGACAATGAAGAGATTCCCGACGGCCTCGCCGCCGTGGGCATCGCCCAGGCCAACGTGATGGGCGACAAGGGCCTGCAGCGCACCACCGCCATCGCCGACGCCCGCACCAAGCTGGCCGGCAAGCTCAAGGTCCGGGTCCAGAGCATGTTCAGCCAGCTCAACCAGCAGGTGAGCGAGGCCGCTCTGGAAAAGAACGGCAAGCCGGTGCGGACCGAGGTCATGAACCGGGTCATCGAGAACGTCACCCGCCAGGTGGTCAACCAGGAGTTGGCCGGCACCAACACCCGCGGCGTCTGGACCGACCCCCAGGACGGATCCCTCTACGTGTTCGTGGTGATGACCAAGGACTCCATGGACCAGGCCCTGGCCGCCAGCGCCAAGGCCCAGATCAAGAAGGAGATCGCCGAGGGCGAGCAGAGCCTGAACACCGCCCTGGACAAGCTGGACGCCGCCATCGCCGCCACCGACAAGCAGGCTGCGGCTAACTAATTGACCGCCTCCATGGTGTTCACCACCGCCGTGGCCTCGCTGTACTGAACCTCGGCCTTCTTGAGCAGGATCGACCTGGTGCGGCCCAGAAGGCTGGCCAGGTCGTCCCGCACCACCGACAGCCCGTTGACGTCGGGGTCGTTGCCCTGGACGTCGATGGGGTCGGTGCAGGCGATGAGCTTGACCATCTCGGACCCGAACGGGGGCTCCACCTGCAGCTCGAAGGAGTTGTCGTCGGGGGGGATCTGGTAGAGGCGGTCCTTCTGGATCCGGGCGTCGGGGTGGTACTTGTTGGGGAAGATCAGCACCTTGGTGCCGTCCACCTGGTGGTAGAGGAGCTTCACGTAGCAGTCCATGTTCGCCTTGAGGAACAGGTGCATGCGGTCGCCCTTGCGGTAGATGCCCCCGTTGCCCCGGTCCAGGACCAGCTTCACCTGCAGCTTGGTGGCCTGGACCTGGGCATCGCAGATGGCCAGGGCCTGCCTGGCCTCCTGGTAGTTGTCGGGCACCAGCTTCAGGCCGGCCTTCCTGATCAGCAGGGCGGGCATGTCCACCGAGGCGGTGGCGAGCTGCTCGCCGGTGGCGGCGTTCACCGTGAGGATGAGGTTCACCTGCTCGCCCAGGTCGTTGATCGTCCCGCGCACCGCCGCCTGGGACTGCATGGCCGAGGCCAGGTCCCCGCTCAGGTCGCCCCCCTGGATGGCATTCCGGCCCTGGGTCTTGTCCAGGATCTTCACCTGGCCGAAGGCCGCCAGCCGGCTGGACAGGGCCGGTTCCAGGTAGGCCGACAGGCTCCCGCAGAAGGGCGTGTCGGAGAAGGTGATGCGGTCCATGAGCACGTTGATGCCCTTGGGCAGGTCCGCGCTCAGGTCCAGGGCGGCCAGGGCCACATAGCCGTCCAGGCCCTTGCCGGCGCCGAAGATCCGGCGCAGTTCCCCGTTGATCTCCGCGGCGCTGGGCCCGGGGAGGGTCGGCGTGGCCCCCGGCGAAAGCACGGCGTGGATCAGCAGCTGCTCCTCCATCCCTTCGCGCAGGTGCTGGGCCCGGATCAGGCCGGCCGTGTCTCCCGCGGCCCGGGCGGAGGCATACAGGGAGGCGCATTCCCCGGCCTGCCGCCGCAACTGGGTATCGAGCAGCTGCAGGGTCTTGACCTTGTCAAGCACCGCCAGCGCGTAGGTGATGTTCTTCTTGCCGTCCTGCCAGGTGAGCAGGGTGTCCAGGCCGTCCAGCTCCAGATCGGCCCGGGTGCGGACCAGGTTCTGGGCGTAGTGGGACATGTGCTTGTCCTGCTGGGTCACCCGGCTGGAAAACTCGGAGGTGACGTGGGTGCGGATGGAGGAGGCCAGGGCATCCCTGGCCATGGCCAGGGCCTGCCTGCGCTGGTCCGCTTCGGTGCCCCCGGGGGTGGACAGGCCGTAGCCGGTGAGGTAGCGGGCATCGGGATAGGTGCCCGGGTCGGCGCCCTGGTTCTGGACCCAGGCCGGAGGGTTCTCCGCGCGCAGCCCGACCGGCAGACTCAGGAACAGGATCAGCAAACCTTGGGTGATGGACACGGCCGACTCCTTATGGATGGCGTTCGGAATCCCTACTTGACTTCGACGGTCCCGCTGTTGCTGAGGTGGACCCCGGCCTGGTTCTGGACCTTGACCTGGATCTGGAAGTTGCCCGGGTTGCTCCCCGCCAGGAACACGATCCTGCTGGTGCCTTGGCCCGAGGTGATGGTGGCGGAACTGGTTCCGGGAATGATGGTCCACTGGTAGGTCATCCCGGGCTGCTCAGGCACGCTGGCCCACTTGGTGCCGTCCTGGGCCGCCACCGCGTCCGGCAGGGAGAGGGTCGAGTCCGGCGCCGGCACCACGGTGGCGTCGGTGGTGCCGGAAATGCTGCCGCCGGAATTGCTCAGGGTCACGGAGACCGAAAGGGGGCCCGGTTCGCCGGCGGTGAAGGTGATGGCCGGAGTCCCTTGGCCCGAGGTGATGGAACCGCCCGCCACGGACCAGACGTAGGTCACGCCGGGGCCCTGGTTCTGGGTGCTGGCGGCGAGGCCGGTCATGGTCGCCGTGACCATGGGGTCGAGGGTCACCACCGGCCGGGTGGTGGGGGCCGGCTCATTGACCGTCAGGTTCAGGGCGACGGTGATGCTGCCGGCGCTGTTGGAGGCGGTCACCGTGTAGGCGGCTGCCGGCGCCACCGCCGTGGGGGTCCCGCTGATGGTGCCGCTGCCGGGGTCCAGGTTCAGGCCCGGCGGCAGGGGCGGGCTCACCCGGTAGGCGGTGATCACACCGCCGGAATTGTAGGGGATGTTCGGCTGGATGGCCACGCCTTTGGTGTAGACCGCCGGGCTGTTGGGGTAGTCCATCAGCGAGGGGGCCTGGGCCGCGGAGGCGGCCGCGCCGGGTTCCGCGGGGGCCTGGACGGGGGCCGGCGCTGGCGCCTGGCTGTCCCGTTGATCGCAACCGATCAGTCCAGCCGCCAGGGACAGGCTGATACACCCCAGAAGTCGCATCGTAACCTCGCATCGGATCCCGAAGGATTATGATACCCTCGCCAGGCGCCACAACTCCCGCCGGAAAATTTATACAGTTATTTGAGACTTCCGGAGGGATTGCGGTCATCCTGGACTTGTGAACCGTTTCGCGCGGCCATCACGAATAAGCTTTGACGGCCTTTGTCTGGGGAATGTCACTGCATCGAAACGCCCAGACGAGAGGTCAGGATAAAATCATGGCAGCACAAGGCACGGTCAAATGGTTCAACGCCGAAAAGGGTTTCGGCTTCATCACCCCTGATGGTGGCGGCGCGGACCTGTTCGTCCACCACACCGCGATCCAGGGCAGCGGCTTCAAGACCCTGGACGAGAACCAGCGGGTGAGCTTCGACACTGGCCAGGGCCAGAAAGGCCCCCAGGCCACCAACGTCGTCAAGCTGTAGTTCTACTGTTCCGAGTTTGACGGGCGGCCCCTTCCGGGGCCGCTCGTTTTTTAGGGTCTTCGTCCTACTGAGGCGTCCGTTGTCCCGCCGGTCGCGCCTTTCTGCTTTGTCCAGGTCCCGACTTACTGCGCCGACCCACCGGTGCGTGNNCACGCACCGGTGGGTCGGCGCACCGGCTTGGGACCCGAACGTAACAGGCAGGCGCGACGGGTGGGACAACGGGCGCCTCGGAAAGGTTAGACCATGGCCTGCTGGATCCGCCGGAGCCCCTCTTCCAGGGTGGCCTTGGGGCAGGCGATATTCATGCGCATGAAGCCGGTGCCGCCGGGGCCGAAGGATTCGCCGTCGTTCAGGGCGACCTTGGCCTTTTCCATGAGCAGCTTGACCAGGTCCTTCTGGGAGAGGCCCAGGCCCCGGCAGTCCAGCCAGATCAGGTAGGTGGCCTGGGGCTTGATCACCCGGATCCCGGGCAGGTGCTGCTCCACGAAGTCCATCAGGCACTTCAGGTTGATTTCCAGGTAGGCCATCAACTGGTCGGCGTAGTAGCCGCACTGGGTGTAGGCCACTTCCAGGGGCAGGGTGCCGAAGATGGTGCGCCCGTACGACTTGTGGTTGACGATGCACTCGTAGAACAGCTCGCGGATGGCCTTGTCGGGGATGATCACGGCGCCGGTGCGGACCCCGGCGGTGTTGAAGGTCTTGCTGGGATTGACGCAGGTGATGCTGTTGTCGCGGTTGGTGTCCGACAGGCTGGCGAAGGGGTAGTGCCGGCAGCCGTGGTAGATGATGTCCTGGTGGATCTCGTCCACCACCACCAGCACATGGTGCTTGGCGCACAACTCGCCGATGCGCAGCAGCTCTTCCCGGGTGAAGGCCTTGCCCACCGGATTATGGGGGTGGCACAGGACCATCAGCCGGGTCCTGGGCTGCTTCAGCTTGGCTTCCAGGTCCTGGAAATTGATGTGGTACTGGCCGTCTTCCAGCACGAGCTGATTATTGACGATGATCCGGCCGTTATTGATGATGGCCGCGTGGAAGGGTGGATACACCGGGCACTGGATCAGCACCTGGTCTCCGGGCTGGCTGAAGGTCTTGATGGCGTAAATGATCGCCGGGATCACCGCCGGGGTGTATTCCACCCAGCCGGCTTCGACGTCCCAGCCGAACCGCTCCTTCTGCCAGTGCGCCACGGCCCGGTTGAAGTTCATGGCGTTGATGGGATAGCCGTAGATCCCGTGCTGGGCCCGGGCCACCATGGCGTCGATGACCGGCTGGGGGCACTGGAAATCCGTGTCGGCGATCCACAGGGGCAGGATGTCTTCTGCGTAGGTGTCGTACTTCTTGCACTCGGTGCCGCGCCGTTGGGTGATCTGATCGAAGTCATGTACCAGCATTGCCGTTCTCCTCATCAACCGTACAGTTGTTTGACCTTCTCGAAGCCGGCCGCCTTGACCTGCTCGTACCGGCTGTTGCCCCGGGCGTCCATGGTCACGATGAAGGGGCCCAGCTTCTCCACCTCCAGGACCCACATGGCCTCGGGCATGCCGTTCTGGGGCCACAGGCAGGCGGCCACCCGGCGCACGCCGGCGGCGATCTGCACCGCGCAGCCCGGAGCCGCCTGCAGGTACGCCTGCTTGTACTGCTTGAACATGGCCTGGCTGTCCGGGCCCATGCCGCCCTTGCCGATGAGCAGCTTGATCCCCAGCTCCCCCACCATCCGGGCGTAAGGCTCCATGCGGATGCTGGTGGTGGGGCCGATGACGATCAGCTCCCACTGGTCGCCCACCTTGCGCACCACCGGGCCGGCGTGGAACACCGCTCCGCCGGCCAGGTGCACCGGCAGCGGCTGGCCCGCGGCCAGCAGGCGCTTGATTTCCAGGTGCGCCATGTCCCGGGCGGTGAAGATCGTGCCGGTCAAGCGGACGCTGTCGCCGATCTCAAGGCGTTCCACCTGGGCATCATCGATAGGCAGTGTCAAAACATGTTCAGACATTCTGGACTCCACCCTGGAAAAGATGTTCTCTGCGGCCGTCCGGATAGAACCGCACCCCGAACCTCCTGGCGACCCAGCAATGGAAGTTGATGGTCACCGGGCAGATGGCCGTGTGCGTGGCGGCGTAGCCGATCTTCACGGCCAGGCAGGTGGTGTCGCCGCCGATGCCCGCCGGTCCGATGCCCAGCGCGTTGATGTTGGCCAGCAGTTCCTGCTCCAGGTCTGCGAACAGGGGATCGGGATGGGTGTCGCGCCAGTCCCGGGTGCTGATGGCCTCCCGGCTGAGCTTGGCGGAGATGTCCATCTGGCCGCCGATGCCGATGCCGATGGCCGAAGGCGGGCAGGGGATGCCGCCGCCCTTGACCACGGTTTCCAGCACCAGCTTCTTCAGGCCCACATAGTTGACGCCCAGGGTGGCCGGGGTGAGGATCACCGAGATGTTGGCCAGTTCCGCCCCGCAGCCCTTGGCGCTGGCGATGACTTCCATGTATTCCTGGCCCGGCCGGTACTGGTACTCGAAGTTGGGGATGCCGGCGCCGGAACTGTCCCCCGGGTTGTACCGGGTCAGCGGGTGGACGATGCTGGGCCGGATGAAGCCGCGCTTGGTGCACTCCACCAGCGCCTGGGGCAGGAACCGGGTGAGGCCGCCCAGCTCCCCGTTGTCGCCGAAGCGGATGTAGACCGTGGGCAGGCCCGGGGACTGGCACACCGGCTTGTCCTGCAGCCCCGCCTGGCTGACGTTCTCCACCATCGTCTGCAGCATCGCCAGGGCCTCGGGCCGGGTCTCCTTGGCCAGGGCGGCGTTCATGAGCTCCAGCGCGTCCGCCGAGATGGTGGTGCACGAATGGTGCAGCAGCTCGAAAACTTCCTCATAGGTGATGTTGAAATTGGCCATCAGCTCTTGTCCTCCTCATCCAGGTTGAAAGGTTCCATGGCGGTTCACGCTTCCCAGGAGGTCGGCACAGGCCTTCAGGTCTTCCAGGTCCTCGCACATGGCGATGATTTCCCGGCAGGCCGGCGCGGGCAGGAGCCCGTCCACCAGGATCTCGAATTTTTCCTTGACGGCTTGCCAGTTCAGGGCGTTTTCCGGATCGCCCTTGGGGTTTTCCACGTACTCGGTCAGCTCCCGCCCGTCCCTGAGCCGCACCGTGAGCCGGGCCGGCCAGGCCTTGGGCGTCAGGGCGTCGATGCTGGGATCCACCGTCACCGTGGTCAGGCCCATGAGGCCACGCACTTCCGGGTCCGACAGCACCTCCGGGGCGAAGTCGGCCAGGGCGATCCGGCCGGTCTTCAGAGCGCGGGCGATGACGTAATTCAGGCTGAATTGCGCCTGGCGGGCATCCCCCGGGTTCTCGTTGCAGGCAACCTGGTTGGCCGCCTGGTAGGTGTCCAGGTGGATCCCGGCGATGGCCTCCAGCCCGGTGTCCAGGCGGGTCCGGACTGCCCTGGCGCAATCGATGGCGGAGTGGGTGTGGCGGCAGCAGGGGTAGGGCTTGATGGACACCGACGCGGTGCGGAACCGGGCGCCGAAATCGGTGAAGAGGTCCAGGTCGGGTTCCTGCCGGGCGAAGCCGGCGAAGAAGCCCTGCCTGCCCTCCAGGATCCGGCTGGGTCCGGTGAAGCCGGTCTGGGCCAGGCAGGCGGCCATGACCCCCGAGGCGGCGGCGTGGCCCGCGTGCAGGAACTTGCTCATGGCCCCGTCCTGCAGGAACTCCCACAGGCCGGACGACATGGTCCCGGCATTGCCCAGGGCCCAGGTCATCTGTTCCTCGTCCAGCTTGAGCAGGCGCCCGGCGGCCATCGCCGAGCCGAACACCCCGGTGGTGGCCGTGGTGTGGAAAACCTGGTAGTGGGCCGGGGTGATGGCCGCCCCCACCCGCAGCATGACTTCGTACCCGGCGATGACCGCGGCCAGCAGCTCCCGCCCCGAGGCCCCCCGCCATTCGCCCACCGCCAGGGCGGCGGGGATGACCACCGTGCCGGGATGGCTGATGGACTCCTTGTCCACATCGTCCATTTCCAGGATGTGCCCGAAATAGCCGTTGCTGAGGGCGGCGTGGTAGGCCGAGTCGGGCCGGGCCCGACCGATCACCCGGGCCTGTTCATGGCCGCCCATGAGCTCAGTGTATTGCTTGATGCACGCCGCCTGGGGCATGACCGACCCGCGGATGGCGCAGCCCAGCCAGTCCAGCAGCAGCTTCCGGCCCTGCTCCCGCGCCGCGGCGGGGGCGGAGTCCAGCTGGAACCCGGTGGCGAACCGGACGCATGCCGCTGAAGGATGGCCGTCCTGCATGGTTCCAGCTCCCTAGTGAAAGAATATGAAGGCGATATTGATCAGGGCCGCCGCCGCCATGGGCAGGGCGGTCCGTTTCACCACCTGGAACGGCGACACCTCCGCCACCCCGGCGATGGCGACGATGGCCGCCGTGATGGGCGAGACCACCCGGCCGAAGCTGGTCATGATCTGCATGGGCACCAGCAGGGTGAGCACATCGATGTTGAGGGACGCGGCGATCTTCGGGGTGAGGGCGGCGAAGGAGAAGAACGCCGCGTTGCCGGAGCCCATGAGGAAGGCGCAGCCGCAAATGACCAGGCAGATGAGGATGATCAGGAAGTGGATCCCCAGCCCGGTCCTCTGCACCGCGCTGATCATGGCGTCCACGGCGCCGATCTTGAGCAGGCCGGCGGCGAACACCTCCCCGGCCACGATCAGGCTGATCACCGTGGCGAAGCTGGTGCCCATGCCTTCATACAGGTGCTTCAGGCTGAGCATGGTGGCCTTGAAATCCCGGATCCTGCAGAACTGGAAGGCCATGCTGATGAAGGTGCTCAGGAACATGGCCGTGACCACGTCCATGTTGACCTTGCTGTGGAAGATGGGGCTGAAGCCCAGGATGAGCATCATGGGGATGATGGGCAGGATGGCGAAGATCAGGGGCGGCCGTTCTTCGTTTTCCTTGGCCAGATCCGCCGAGTTGTCATAGCCGGTGAAGCCTTCCCTCTTGTCCCACCACCTCTGCGCGAAGAAGTGCACGACGCCCAGGATCAGGGTGGTGGTGACGAAGATGGGCAGCTGGTAATGGACGAAGTAGACCGCCGGCGACAGCTTGGCCACGTTGGCGGCGAGAATGGCGTTGCCCGAACCGGGGCCCACATCCATGTACTGGGCGCAGCCGATCACCCCCAGGGCCGAGAGCTTGCTGACCCCCGCCCGGATCAGGATCGGGTACATGGTCACCATGAGCAGCAGGCCAAGCCCCGCGTGGCTGGGAATGAACAGGACCAGGAACTGGCTGACGTAAAAGCCGAGGACCAGAAGGAGATAGGGTGACTTGATCAGCCTGAGCGGGGCCGCCACCACGGCGAACAGGGACCGGCTCGCGCCGAGGTAATCCATGTACTTGGCGAAGCCGGCGATGGACATGATCATCAGGCCCAGTCCGGCCACCCGGGTGGCGAGGAGGGACTTGATGGTCTGGAAGACGTCCAGGAAATTGGAGCCGGAGGATTCCTTGGCCTCAAGAATGGGCGTGTGCATCATAAAAAATACATACAGTAGCAGGACGCAGCCGGCGGTGAGCAGCACCGCCTGGGGGTAGTACCGCTTGATGATCATGTAGACAACCCAGGCAACCACGATGATCGCTAGAATAACGCCCATGATTCCCGCCTCCGAAGTCCAGCCCGCGTTGCCGATTGTCAGAATGATTTAGCTTATGGTATCGCCTTCGGGGGGTTCCCGGGCAAGCCTGAGGCACGTTACGATGGTTGCTGAATATATGAATTAAATATAGTCAGCTTCACGTGCATGTTCGCTTCCCCAGCCTGACAAGATCAAGCTATCCAGAAGATTGCCTGCTGGCACCGGGGATGTCAACAAAATTCTAAAAATTCTACAAAATTTACAAATCAAGGATTTCCGGCCGGTTCCTGGATCCGCCGGAGCGAGCGCAGGTTGTTGTAGATCGTGTGCCTGGAGACGCCCATTTCCCGCGCCACCAGGTCCACCGCGCCCTTGATGCTGAAGATGTGCTTTTGTTCCAGGGCCAGGACCAGCAGGCGGTTCTTTTCGGAGGCGGAAATGCCGGTGCGGCCGGCGATGGCCGGCATTTCCTCGGCCAGGGACCTGCGGATCAGGTCCGGCAGTTCCAGGGGGTAGATCTCAGGGGGCGGCCCGGCGACGTCGTGGATGGCGGAAAAGTCCCGGACAAAGTCCACCACGCTGACATCGAGATCGACATTGATGCAGAAGAAGCCGATGGGGTGGCCGCCGCGGTTGCGCAGCAAGGTGGTGACCGACTTGACCGTGCGGCCGTTGGCGGTGGTGGACCGATACGGGCCGATAACGTCCTGGTGGGTCTCCAGTGCCTGGGCCAGGACGTTCAGGGCCAGGTTGGTGATGGGCGCGCCCACCTCCCGGCCGGTGACGTAGCCATTCTTGATCTGCACCACGGAATGGGCCAGGTCGCCCAGGGAGTGCAGCACGATCTCCGAATGGGGGCCCAGGCTCCGGGCGATGCCTTCCATGAGGGGTTCAAGCGACTTCAGGAACTGGTGATCGGCCGGGGTGAGTTCATAGGTCGGCGGGAAAGAGGCGGGTTTGGCTCGGGGTGAAGCGCTGGGGGGAACCTGGGGATGGCTCATGGGCTGGCACTTTATCATGGATCAGGGATTTTCAAAGGTTTGCGGTTATATCGGCCGGGATGGCTATGAGTAATTTTTTTTTATCCTTCTCTATCCCCGTTCATCTAGTTCATCCCCGGCTAACAAAGACGCTGGGTGCTTCGGCGCGTTTTGTTTCAGCGCGTCGGCATCATCCTTGGTTTTTTTGCCGGGGATGGACAGGATGAACGAGGATAAAACGGGATAAAGATGGGAATACCTGGATTCATGAGCCTGGATCCGTGAAAGTTTGAGCGAACTGGACTGGTGGGTTCAATTCTACCTGACCACCCCGCTCGCCATAGCCGTTCACCGGGTGTTTTTTCGACTCGGGACCTTGCAGGTCATGCCCAGAAGGCAGCTATGGACCTTCCCGGGGCCTTCCCGCCGGAACCTTAGGCCAGCCGTGACGATTGCAGCCGACTTCCAAGTGAGGATGGCGGTTAGGTCTGGTTTGGATAGGTCTCCCGGCGGTTCCGCCCCGTGCGCGTCCAGGCGCGACCGGAAAGCGCCTCGGCCTCCTTCACCCAGTCCCAGCGCACATGAGCTGGGTTCCCCTTCACCAGAAAGTCCGCGCCCTCTGCCTGGGCCATGGCGTTCTCGGCGGCGTCGAAGGCTGAATCTAGCCGGACCAGGATCAACTCCACGCCCTGGCTGCGGAGGTCCTGGATCGCGGCCCGCAGGACCGCCGTGGCCCCTTTCTGACCGTGCTGTTTGCCGGGCCGGAACTCCTCGCGGATGCACCACCCCTCGACTCCCGCGAACACGAACATCGGCGCGAAGCCAAAGACGTCCGGCATATAGGTGCGGCTCACACCCTCCTTCTTGGTCTTGCCGTTGTCCTGGGGCGTGGTGTCCCCATCCAGGCAGGCGTGCCCAGTGCTGCAAGGCGTGATTGACGCCCCAGACCGGAGAATGAGATCCAGGTTGGCCTGACGGACCATTCGCAGCGCCGATTCCAGGTGGCCGTCGGCCAAGTTGTCGAGGTGTTGACGGAGCGTTTCTGGCGATGCCACGCGGTCGATCCGAAGGGCCTTGGCCACCCACGTCTGCCCGAACCAGGGACGCAGGGCCTGACAGATTGAAATGAAAAATAGTTTATCTTATTGCTTATATAATAACACTTGGGTAGCAGTTTGCAACAGCTGGCTCACCCTTCCAGGAATCCGTATACCTTTTCCATCCTTGACATCGTCTCTGTCCTCAACCGTGGATTCCGCCCATGTCGACCACCCCGTAGATGCCCCGAGCAGGTTGACGCCAGTTGGGATACGTTCTTATTTTGTAATTGTTAGACTTATATTGCGGCCCTGAAAGTTTATGCGCACAGATCAGCACCCCCTGATCCCTGCCCATTGCCGGTGCCCGAGGTGAACGAAACATCACCCCCACTCTAGGGTAGTGGATGGATAATTCCACAGGGGTGAAGCGATGGAACCGAAGAAAGGATGGGAAGCAACCCCCGAGCCGAATGGAGCCCAGGAAGGGGCCGCGGACTGGCTTACGGAAACCGATCCTCGTGAGTGGGAACTGGAGACCCTGCTCAATGCGCCGGTGCTCCAGTCCTTGATGGAGGATTACGCGAAGCTCACCCTCACGGTTACGGCAATCCTGGACCTCAAGGGCAAGGTTCTGGTGGCGGTGGGCTGGCAGGACATCTGTACCAAGTTTCACCGAGTCAATGCGACCTCCTGTCAGAACTGCACCGAGAGCGACCTCTTCCTGGCTGGCCACGTCGAAAGAGGCGAATACGTCGCCTACAAGTGCAAGAACGGCCTCTGGGACGTGGTGACCCCACTATATGTCGCCGACCGGCACATGGGGAACATCTACACTGGCCAGTTCTTCTATGACGACGAGGTCATCGACCGACAAGCATTCGAAGCCCAGGCCGAGGCCTTCGGTTACGACAAGACCACCTACCTGGCCGCCCTGGACTGCGTCCCCCGCTTCAGTCGGGACCAGGTCAGGCGGCTCATGGATTTCCTGGTCAAGTTCACCGACCTCGTGTCTAGATTTACGTTGAGTAACATCCGGTCAGCGGAATTCATCCGGGAACAATCGCGTTCAGCGCTGGCGCTCCGCAAATCTGAGGCGGCCCTCCGCGAGAACCGGGCGATGCTGGCGCAGATCCTGGATACGATCCCCCAGTCCGTGTTCTGGAAGGCCCCGGACGGACGGTATTTGGGTTGCAACAAACCCTTCTCCAAGGCTGCTGGAGTGGAGGATCCGGCCGAGGTCATCGGCAAGACGGACTTCGACCTCCCGTGGACGCACGAAGAGTCTGAGGCTTATCGTGCGGATGACAGGCAGGTGCTGGAAAGCCGCCAGCCCAAACTGCGCATCATCGAGACGCAACAACAAGCGGATGGCACCCGCCTGCAGATCGAGACATCCAAGGCGCCGTTGCTGGATGGGAACGGACATCCCTTCGCGGTGCTCGGGATCTACGAGGACATCACGGAGCGTAAGAAGGCGGGAGAGTTACTGAAAGTGAAGGAGGAACAATTACGCCTCTTTGTAGAGCGCACCCCAACCGCCATCGCCATGCTGGACACCGAAATGACGTATCTGGTTGTCAGCAATCGCTGGTTGGTGGATTACAACCTCGGTTCTCAAACGATTATTGGTCGTAGCCATTACGATGTTTTTCCCGAAATTTCGCAGCGATGGATCGACATTCACCAACGCTGCCTAGCTGGCGCAATCGAAAAATGCGACGAAGATCCGTTCCCACGTGCTGATGGGACCACCGACTGGATCCGATGGGAAATTCAGCCTTGGTACCGAGGCGCGGGGGACATCGGCGGCATCGTCATTTTTTCGGAGATCATCACCCAGCGGGAGGTGGCAGAAGAAAGAAACCTCGAACTCCAAGCCCAGCTTCAGCAAGTGCAGAAGATGGAGAGCCTGGGCACGTTGGCGGGCGGCGTCGCTCACGACATAAACAATGTGCTCGGGGCCATTCTCGGCCTGGCTTCAGCCCACATCGGCACTCAGCCCTACGGCAGCCCTCTCCACCAAGCCCTTGACACCATCTGCAAGGCCACCGAACGGGGTGGCAAGATGGTCAAGAGCCTGCTGAACTTTGCTCGCCAGAGCCCCGCAGAGAATAACAAGCTCGATATGAATGCAATTCTCCGGGAGCAGGTCGCCCTGCTGGAACGGACGACCCTGGCGAAGGTTCGCTTGGAGATAGACCTGGAAGCGAACCTGCGGCCTATCCTGGGCGACGCCAGCGCCCTGGCCCACGCCTTCATGAACCTCTGCGTCAACGCCGTGGATGCCATGTCGGAGAATGGCGCCCTCACCCTGCACACTCGCAATGTCGATAACGACTGGATCGAGGTGGTGGTGGAAGACAACGGAACGGGAATGTCCAAGGAGGTCCTGGGAAAAGCCATGGAGCCCTTCTATACAACCAAGGGAATCGGCAAAGGCACGGGGCTGGGCCTCTCCATGGTCTTCAGCACCGTGAAGGCCCATCGGGGGCAGATGGCGATTGAGAGCGAACCCGGCCAGGGCACCCGCGTTATGCTGCGCTTCCCCGCCTGCGAGCAGGAAACCCAAGCTCAGGCCGCAGTTCCTGCGGTTTCCGAGGAGACCGTGCCCCCCCATGGATCACTGAAGGTGCTGCTGGTCGATGACGACGACCTGATCCAGAGTTCCGTCCAGGCAATCCTGGAGTGCTTGGGCTACACGGCGGTGACCATAGCCCCGAGCGGCGAGGAGGCTCTGGCGATGCTGGAAGGAGGGCTTGAGCCTGGCCTTGTCATCCTGGACATGAACATGCCGGGGCTGGGCGGGATGGGGACGCTGCCCCGCCTGCGCGTGTTGCGCCCAGAATTGCCTGTTCTGCTTGCGACGGGCCGAGTAGACCAGACGTCGCTGACCCTGGCCTCTGCTCATCCGGGTGTCACCATACTGTCAAAGCCCTTCGGGTTGAGGGAGCTCCAGAAGCATCCCAAAACATTGGGCTGGGGTAAGGCGTGTTTCACAGGTCCTGTGAAGCCAAGCGGCATGGCGACGGGGCCTTTACTGACGACAATGCTTGTCTTGGACCCGATTCACGGTTCAGTAGGAAGCCGATACGGGGGGAACCCCAACATGCTGGGCCGGTATTTCTTCGCCGTCCCGGAGGCGGTCACGGGGTCGCCAGGCGGGCTCCCATGGCGAAGGCGCTCTGGCCATCCAGCGGGAACTGCCGTTCCCGCCGGGCGGCCTTGCTGGCCACATCGAAGCGGGTCTGGTCGATCTTGCTGTAGTCGCTGAACTGATAAGTATCGAAACTCAAAAGGTATTCGGAACTGCCGAAGGTCTTGGCGAGGAACATCTGGTTGAGCTCGATCGCCTTGGCGTATCCCATCTCCTGCATTCGCTCCTCGGGAACGCCCATCGTATAAATGAATCCGGTGCGGATCGACCGGGGAAACAGGGTAGGGGCGGGGTCATCGGCCTCCACATAGCGGTAGTAGGGGAAAATCAACCGTTCCAGGAAGGACTTCATCTCTCCGGTCACCGCCCAGAAATAGATGGGGGAGCCCAGCAGGATGGCATCGGCCTGCAGGACCTGGTCAAGGACCGGGGTCAGGTCATCCAGGCAGGCGCACCTCCCATAGGATTTGCCACCTTTGGTCTTGCAGGCGAAGCAGCTCTTGCAGCCCTGGTACTCCAGATCATAGAGGTGGATGAGCGTGGTCTCCGCACCCTGGGCCGCGGCCCCCTCCAGCGCCTTTTCCAGCAGCATCGCGGTGTTCCATGTCTTTCTTGGACTGCCGTTGAACGCGATCACCCGCATTGTCGCCTCCGTTGTTCCTGGTCTTTCCATTATAGTTCATGATGTCAGATCCCCAGCCGCTCCTTGAGCCCGGCGTGGTACCGGCGGCTCACCGGCGCCAGCTTGCCGGAGCGGGTCCGCAGCATGACTGTGGCGGGATCGAGCCGGTTGATCTGCTCGATGTGCGTCAGGTTCACCAGGAACTGCTTGTGGCAGCGCACCATGTCCAGAGCCCTGGCTTCCAGCAGGGTCAGCGTGAGTTCGGTGAGGAAATCCCCCCGGGCGGTCACCAGATGCACGCCGGTTTCGCTGGAGCGCACCAGCTCCACCTCGGTGGTGTCCACGAACCGGACACCCTGGGCGCACACGCAGGGGATCCGGGTGATGGCCGGGCCCCGGTACGCGGGCTGGCGGCCGTCGCCCAGGTAGCGGCGGATCTTCTCCAGGGCGCGGGCCAGGCGGTCCGCCTGCACCGGCTTGAGCAGGTAGTCCACCGCGTTCTCGTCGAAGGCTTTGAGGGCATACTCGTCGTGGGCGGTGACGAACACCACGCAAGGCATGATCTCCGGCTCGATCATGGACACCAGCTGGAAGCCGTCCAGCCTGGGCATGTGGATGTCCACGAACAGGATCTCCGGCCGGAACGCGCGGATCATCCGGATGGCCTGGACGGCGTTGGCGCAGGCGCCCACCAGGGTGATGTCGCTCTGCTCCTGGAGGAGCGTCTCCAGCTCCCTCCTGGCGTGGCGCTCGTTGTCCACCACCACCGCGCGCATCATGCGGCACCCTGGGCGACGGGGATCTCGAAGGAGACCCGGGTGAGCACGTCGGGCTCGCAGTGCACCGAGANNGATGTCGATGCGCGCGCAGGCCCCGTCCCGGTAGATGCGGATCAGGGCCGTGCCGGGTTCCAGCATCTCGGCGATGCCGTGCTTGATGGCGTTCTCGATGAGCGGCTGCAGGGTGAAGGTGGGCCCCTTGAGCTGGAGCAGCTGCGGGTCAACCTCGATGCGCACCGTGAGCTGCTCTTCGAACCGGGCCTTCTCGATCTCCAGGTAGGCGTTCACGTGGGCCAGCTCCTCCTGGATGATGGCGGCCAATTGGGGCGCCACGCTCGGGCTGAAGCCCTTGGCCAGGAGTTCCAGGGTGCGGTCGGCGATGCGCAGGGTGCGGGCGGTGGAGGCGTTTCCGGCCAGATCGTAGATGTTCAGGCGGTCGCGGAGGATGCTCATGAACAGCGCGGCCCCGCAGGAATTGGCCAGGATCATGGGCAGTCCGATCACCCGCACCAGGGCCCAGGCATCGGCGAAGGGCCGGGCCACCGCCAGGATGATGGCCATCTGCACCACCTCGGCCAGCAGCATGGTGAGCCCGGCGGTGAGCGGGCTGAGGGCCCGCTCGTGGGAGGCCGAACGCCGGAGGACGAGGCCGGCCAGGCCGCCGATGAGGCCTTCCACCGTGGTGGAGAGGCCGCAGGCCAGGGCCGTGAAGCCGCCCAGGGAGTACCGGTGCAGACCGCTCACCAGCCCCACCCCGAGGCCCAGGGCGGGGCCGCCGATGAGCCCGGCCAGCACCGGGCCGATGGCCCGGGCATTGGCGATGGCCCCCTGCACCTTCACGCCCATGTAGGTGCCCCCGATGGAAATGAGCGCGAAGAACAGGAACAGGGCTATCTTCTGGCCCCCGCCCAGGGCCTCGGAGCGGCGCAGGCGGTACGCCGGGGACTTGCAGTAGACGTAGGCCACCAGCAGGAAAAACGACACCACCTGGATGAGTGGAAACAACAGCTTCATCAACGCACACGCTCCTGGACCCTACCGGTCGCGGGCTGGAACCGACCGCTTGCGTTCCAGGAAGTTCCTTTGGGCCCTTTGCCGGAAATTCAATGTAAACCCGATCCCCATCATGGATCCATACGGGCTCTCCATCGGGGTGGTGAACGCCCTGTTCAACAGCCCCTGGGGCACCTTCACCGTGCTGGCCACCATGCCCATCGCCCTGCTCATGGGCGTGTACATGTACATCTGGCGCAAGGGCGACGTCCTGGGCGCCAGCGTCATCGGCGTGGTGCTGCTGTTCCTGGCCCTGCTGGCCGGCCCCTATGTGGCCGCCAATCCCACCTGGGCCCGGTGGCTGACCCTGTCCCGGAACCAGCTGGCGGTGATCATCCCGCTCTACGGCTTCGCCGCCTCGGCCCTGCCCGTGTGGCTGCTGCTCTGCCCCCGGGACTACCTGTCCACTTACCTGAAGCTGGGCGTCATCATCATGCTGGTGGGCGGCATCGCCTTCGTGCACCCGCGGCTGGAGATGACCGCGCTCACCCCCTTCATCCACGGCGGCGGCCCGGTCATCCCCGGCTCGGTGTTCCCGTTCATCTTCATCACCATCGCCTGCGGCGCCCTGAGCGGCTTCCACGCCATCATCGGCACGGGCACCACCCCCAAGATGATCGCCAGCGAGAAGGACATCCTGTTTGTGGGCTACGGCGCCATGCTGACCGAAGGCGTGGTGGCCATCATGGCCCTGATCGCCGCCTGCGTGCTGGTGCCCTCCGACTACTTCGCCATCAACGCCATGCCCAAGGCCTACGCCCTCCTGCACATGACCCCGGTGCACCTGGGGGACCTGGGCCGGTCCGTGGGCGAGCAGCTGCAGGGCCGGCCCGGCGGCGCGGTGTCCCTGGCGGTGGGCATGTCCTACATCTTCACCTCCATCCCCTTGATGAAGACCCTGGCCGCCTATTGGTACCATTTCGCCATCATGTTCGAGGCAGTGTTCATCCTCACTGCCGTGGACACCGGCACCCGGGTGGGCCGCTACATGCTCCAGGAAATGCTGGGCAGGGTCTGGCCGAAATTCGACGAAAAGAAGTGGCTGCCCGGCATCCTCAGCACCAGCCTGCTGTTCACCGCCGCCTGGGGCTACCTGGTCTACACCGGCGATATCTCCACCATCTGGCCCCTTTTCGGCATGGCCAACCAGCTCCTCGCCACCTGCGCCCTGATCGTCGGCACCACCATGCTCATCCGCCACGGCAAGGCCCGCTACGCCTGGACCACCGGCATCCCGGGCCTGTTCATGATCCCGGTCACCCTGCTGGCCGGGTACGAGAACATCGTATACAACTACGTGCCCAAGGGCATGTGGCTGCTGGTGACGTTCTCGGTGGTGCTCATGGTCCTCATGAGCATCGTGTTCGTGGAGGCCTTCGTGAAGTGGTACCAGCTGCTTCGGATCAAGGACCGCATCGCCGACCGGCACGGCGAGCTGGTGCTCCTGGAGACCGAGGAATAGCCAAGAGGGTGTCTGCATATATGCAGACACCCTCTCTGCAGTTTGGACATTCCGTCCCATTCCATCATGACCTGCCGGTGGCTCTGGAATGGTCCGTCCGGGTCCCTCGGCTTGGCGACGACTCAACTCGGGTCCCCCGGCCAGGCGACGACCAACACTTTCGCTTCGCACTTTCCGTACACGCAAGCTGCGGGCGGAAAGTCCGAAGCGTTTG
>PLUC01000195.1 GCA_003165415.1 Holophagaceae bacterium | reverse complement strand
GTCCAAACTGCAGTAGCAGCCGTTACGGAGCTTGCTCCGTTACGGCTGCTTGTGCCAAGCAGCATGCCTAATCAAAACGCCATCTAAGGGTACTAGGGCTTCTTCCCGGCTCCGATGAGCACCGTGGCGGTCTGTTCGTTGTTCTTGGCGTCCGTGGCGCGCACCAGCACGCGGTTGCCCTTGATCCGGTCGCGGGGGACCAGGATGTCGAAGGTCTTCTCCTTGGCGTCGAACAGGCCGTCCTCGGGGACCAGCTCCAGCCAGGCGCCGCCGTCGGCGGACAGGGCGCCCTCCTTGAGCACGGAGGTCTCGTCCCGGGCCGTGAACTTCACCCGCACCCCGTCGGCTTCGGCCACGGCGGTCAGGGCGGAGATCACCGGGGGGGTGTGGTCGACGATGAAGGTCGGGGTCCGCCATACGGCGCTCCGGGCCATGTTGAAGGGCTGGCTGGCGCCGTTGGAGGCGGTGACTTCCAGGCGGTACTTGCCGTCCGGGACCACCAGCGTGTCGAAGGTGAAGAACTTCTCCCTCCAGGACCGCTCCAGCTCCATGGGCCCCCCGGTCTCCGGCAGCAGCCGGATCCGGAACTGGAGCGGGTCGCCGCCGGGGTCGGCCACCCGGAAGCCGAAGGCCTGGGCGCCCCGGCGGAAGCTGCGCTTCTCGCCGCCGGCGTAGCCCAGGGCGGGGATCAGCTCCTGGATCTTCAACGGCACCCGCTCGATGCCGATGTCGTCCAGGGGGGCGTTGCGGGTGAGGACCAGGCCCGGGGGCATAATGTCCACCCCATCCCACAATGGCGGCAGGCTGCGGTTGGCCCAGTGGATGGTGACGCTCTCCACGGCCGGGGTGGCGCCGCCCCGGGTGCTGGCCAGCTTGAGCCGGAACTGGGCGAACCGCGCCGGGGGCAGCACCGGGCGTTCGCCGCTGCGCAGGGGCGGGGTCCAGGGGCTCCAGGTGCCGTCCGGGATCTCGGTGGCGCCGGTGCGGGTCTGCAGGTTCACGCTGGTGCCGGCGGGGGTGTCCGCCTCCAGGTAGGCCCGGCCCCAGTCCGCCAGGGGCACCCCTTTCAGGATCCGGCTGTCGATGGTGCCCTCGGTGGCCTGGGCCTCGCCCAGCAGGTGCAGTTCCGCGGGGTTGGAGGCCACCACCAGGAGGTCGCTGCCCAGCCGCAGGAAGGCCGTGGCCTGGGCCGTGCCCAGGTCGTCCAGCACGCTGAACGGGTTCAGGGCGCGGTCCGCCTCCTGCAGGGGGATGGAGAACAGCCTGGAGCGGTTGCCGGTGCCCACCAGGAGCTGGCCGTTCCAGATGGTCAGGGCGAAGATCTGGCTCTGGCCGCTCTGCCAGAGGGTCTGGGGGACCCCGTCCGGGTCCAGGCGGATCACCGTGGACCGGGTGGCGAGGCCCGGCTCCCCCAGGTAGCCCTCCCGGCGCTCCAGGTTGCCCGAGCTGAACTTGGCGCCCAGGCCGGAGGTGGCCCCGGCGTACACCTGGCCATTGTTGACGACGATGGCGCGCACCTCCTCGGCGCCCGTGGACATGAGGGCCTGCATGGTGTCGCCGGTACGCACGCCGGTATAGTGCATGAGCAGGCCCCGGCCGTGGGTGCCCAGGTAGTAGCCGCCCTGGCCGTCGGAGGCCAGGCAGGTGAAGGCGGTCTCCTCGGGCAGGTCGGCCAGCTTGCGGCTGGTGCCTTCCCGGGCCAGGATGAGGGTCGCCCCGCGCTCGCTGCCGCCGGCCACCACCACATCGTTGCCCTCCACCGCCAGGGCCCACACCAGCCGGGCGTCGATGTCCGCGAACGGCTTCACGTCGCCGGCCGGGGTGACCCGGAACAGCTTGCCCTCGCCGCTGGGCGCCACCACCAGGTCCTGGCCCACCTTGGCCATGGCGAACACGATGCCGCCCTTGACCTGGGTCAGCGGCTTCATCAGGCCGCCGGTGTAGTGGAACAGCTTGCCCTCAGTGCCCGCGCTGAGGTAGGCCCCGCCGGCACCGTCGGCCACCGCGGCCCACACCACCCCTTCGGGAAGCTGGGCCACCCGCCGGACGTTGGGCGCCAGCCGCAGCCGGCCGTCCGCCTCGATGCGCACGCCCCTGGAATCCGAGGTGGTCCAGTCGTTGAAGGAGGTGAAGGTGGCGGAGGGCTGCTCGGCCCGGGCCAGGCTCACCGCGGCGAACAGGGTCGCGGCCAGGATGCTCGCGGAAACTCTCATGGGTGCATATCCCCTTTTGGTCACTCGATCTCCAGTTCCAGGCTGACCAGGCCGCGCACTTCCCGCTCAAGGGGCAGCACCCCGCGGCTGATGATCTGGCGTTGCAAGGTGTTGCTGGTGGCGTCGCCGTCGCTGCCCAGGAGGCTGCTGATGGAGGGGGGCACCCCCTCGATCCGGCTGCCGCGCAGGCCCAGGCCCGGCACGGCCTGCACCAGGAGGCCATAGACGTGGTTGTTCTTCATGGAGTTGTTCAGCAGCCGCAGCATGTCGGGCAGGCTGTTCATCTCCACGGCGCGCTCGTCCGGGTCGGCGCCGATGAGGCTGAAGCCGTCCCCCACCATGAGGGTGGCCCGGCCCAGCCTGGCGCTCTGGGGGACGAACAGGTTGAAGGTGGTGGTCTCCCGCACCCCCTGGATGTTCTGCAGGGTGACCAGTACCGGCAGCGCCTGGCCGCGCTTCGCCCGCGCCTTGAGGGTGCGCACCCCGGCGATGGCGGTGAGGTCCAGCCGCTCCTCGGCCTTCACCGTGAGCGAGATGCCGTCGATCACCGGCCGTTCGAACGGATTCAGGGTGATGAACTGGAGGATCGCGCCCAGGTAGGAGGCGATGCGGTTGGCGCTGAGGTCGGCCACCATGCTCTCGATCTCCACGGCCGGCTGGCCCGCCAGCTTGATGTTGCCCTGCAGGGAGAGGCTCTGGAAGCCCTGGCCGCGCACATAGGTGGAGATGGTCTGGGCCAGCACGGTGGCGGCCAGGCTGGGGGTGATGATGGGGTGGTCCATGATCTCGTACTTGAAGTTCAGGATCCGCTTGCCGCCGAGGTTCAGGCCGATGCGCAGCGGCACCATGCGCGCCTCGGCGCCCAGCAGGCCGGCCACCCCCGCGCTCCGGTCCAGGCGCAGGGCGCCGATGGGCGCCACCGGGGCGGCCAGCTTGAAGGAGCTCTGGTAGCTGGGCATGGAGGCCGCCACGGTGGCGGACCACAGCGGCAGGTCCAGCTCGCCCAGGTTGAACAGCTGGTGCCCGAACAGCAGGATCTTCTTGCCGGACACATAGGTGATGGTGCCGGCCCCGGACATGACCATGTCGCCCTGCACCAGGTTGATGGCCGCCATGCCCCCGGGTTCCAGGGGGCTGGCCGGGCCGCCGCCGGCGGAGGCGCCGGTTTGGCCGGACATGAAGCTCACCGGGGTGCCGGTCCAGAAGGACCGGGCCTCGGCGGTGAGGTTGGCGCCGAACACCGGCATGGGAATCTCCTGGCCGCCGTCGGGGGTGCTGGTGGTGCCGCCCAGGAGCAGGGCCATGGGGATCATCTGCCCGGTGAGGGCGCTCTTCAGCACCGTGGGGGGCCCCATCTTGGGCAGGATGAGAGGCGTGCGGCTCGGGGGCAGCTCCGGCAGGTCCCGTAGCTGGTCCAGCATCTCGGCGATGGGGGTGACGCCGCCGATGGGCTCCTTCTCGAACGGGAAGGCGATGGCCAGGGCGCCGATGAGCTTGCCGTCGATGTAGCAGGGGGATCCGCTCATGCCCTGGAGGATGCCGGTTTCGGCCAGGGGGCCGCCGCTGGCCCGGACCATGATGAGGCTGCGGCCCGGGGCCAGGTTGTGCTGGACGCCCAGAACTTCGAAGTCGAACCGGTCGATCTTGCCGCCCAGGAACACGGTCCGGCCCTGTCCCTTCATGCCTGGCCGGATCTCCTGCACGGACATGGTGGCCGGGGCCTGGGCGGCCAGGACGGTGGCCAGGAACAAGGGAAGCAGTCGGCGGAAAACGTTGAGCATGCGGAACCCATAAAGGAAAAGCCTAGCAGGGGAAGGACATAATCTGGCGGACCGGGAAAGAGACACAGCAGCCGTGCGACCAGTTGGGCCGAAGTTCCTGGGAAACTCAAATTGTGCGGATTTCAATTCTTACCAACCCGCGCGGTCCGGTTCCGCTCCTGGTAGAGTGGCTCCATGCGCATTCTCATCCTTGGCGACGTCGTGGGGGAGCCGGGACGGAGGCTGGTGGAGGCCCACGTGCCGGCCCTCCGGCGCGAGCTGGCCCTGGATTTCGTGGTGGTGAACGGGGAGAACGCGGCCCACGGCAACGGCATCACCGAGCGCATCGCCAGGGAGTGGCTGGACGAGCTGGGGGTCGATGTGATCACCACCGGCAACCACGCCTTCGACGTGAAGGACGTCGGCCCCTGTTTCCAGAAGGAGCCCAGGCTGCTGCGGCCGGCCAACTATCCTCCCGGGACTCCGGGCAACGGCTACGTGAAGCTGCACACCCCCGGGGGCCTGGAGGTCCTGGTCATCAACCTGATGGGGCGGGTGCACATGCCCATCTGCGACGACCCGTTCCGCTGCGCCGACGCGGTCCTGGCCAAGGAACGGGCCGACCTGGTCCTGGTGGACATGCACGCGGAAGCCACCAGCGAGGCCCAGGCCATGGGCTGGTACCTGGACGGGCGGGTGGCGGCGGTGGTGGGGACCCACACCCACGTCCCGACCCTGGACGCCAAGGTCCTGCCCGGCGGCACGGCCTACGTGACCGACATCGGCATGGTGGGGCCCTACGACGGGGTCATCGGCATGAAGAAGGACAACAGCCTCAGCCGTTTCCTCAAGGCCAAGGGGGACCGGTTCGAGGTGGCCGAGGGCGATCTCCAGCTCCACGGGGTGCTGGTGCTCACGGAAGGGCGCAAAGCGGTCTCGATCCAGCGTATCCTGAAGCAACTCCCTTAAGGTACCGCCTTGCCCAAGCCTCTTGGCCACTTCAAGATTCTGGACCTGTCCCGCATCCTGGCCGGGCCGTTCGCCACCCAGCTTCTGGCGGATTTCGGCGCCGAGGTGCTCAAGATCGAGCCGCCCACCGGTGATCCCACCCGGGGTTGGGGGCCCCCCTTCGAGCAAGGGGAAAGCGCCTATTTCCGCTGCGCCAACCGGGGCAAGCGCACCCAGCGCATGGACCTGCGCGACCGCGGGGACCGGGAGTACCTGACCGGTCTGATCCAGACCAGCGATGTGCTGGTGGAGAACTTCCTCCCGGATGCCGCGGAGGACCTGGGCTTCACCTGGGAGCGGCTCCATGAGCTGTACCCGAAGCTGATCCTGGCCTCGATCCGGGGCTTCGCCTCGGACGTGGCCGCCAGCCGCCGCCCCGGCTACGATTTCATCATCCAGGCGGAAAGCGGCTGGATGTCCATCACCGGGGAGCCCGGGGGCCGGCCCATGAAGATCGGCGTGGCCCTGGTGGATGTACTGGCCGCGCTCTACGCCGCCAACGGCATCCAGGCCGCGCTGCTGCACCGGGAACGCACCGGGGAGGCCATGCACGTGGAAGTGCCGCTCATGGAAGCGGCCCTGGCGGGCCTGGTGAACGTGGGCGCGGCCACGCTCATGACCGGCCAGGCCCCGGAACGGCTGGGCAACGCCCACGCCCAGATCGTCCCCTACCAGACCTTCCCGTGCAGCGACGGCGAGGCAGCCATCGGCGTGGGCAGCGACCGGCAGTTCGAGGTCCTGGCCCTCTGGGCCGGCATCGACCTGGAGGCCGAGCCCGGCTGGCGCGCCAACCAGGGCCGGGTCCGGGACCGGGAGCGGCTGGTGGCCGTCCTGGACCGCCATTTCCGCCAGCGCACCGTGAAGGAGACCATCGCCTTCTGCGACGCCAACGCGATCCCCGCCAGCCAGGTGCGGACCGTGGACGACGTGCTGTTCCGCCAGGCCGGCCAGATCCACCACCTCATCCAGACCCTCTACGACGAGACCGCCGGCAAGATGGTTCCAGTGCTGGCCACCCCGGTGCTGTTCAACGACGAGCGCGCCTGCAGCGACCTGCCTCCCGCCCGGTGGATGGAGTGAAGCGCCTCGGCGGCGGGGGCCTGGTGCCGCTCAGCGCCCTGGCGCGGACCCCCGACCGCGCCGCCCAGGCCGAGGCCCGCCTCGAGGCCCGGGTCCGGGGCGCCTGGCTGCTGGTGGTGGGGCCCACCCTGGTCCGCCAGACCCGGCTGCTGCGGATCCACCGGGGCATCCTCCTGGTGGGCTGCTGGCACCCGGACATCATTCCCAGCCTGCGCCAGTCCGCCGAATCCATCTGGCCGCAGTTGCGCGACCGCCTGGACCGCTTGTGGCACCTCAAGATCCAGCGCATGGAGATCGTCCCCTGCGACCCCCCCGAACCCGAGCCCAGACGCCCGCCCCGGGCCGACCCCCTGGAGGCGGTCCTCAACCTTTTGCGCGAACAGGGCAAAGGGGGATGGACCCGGAGATCAGACTGAGGTAACATTCAAGCTTCGTCGGGGCGTGGCTCAGCCTGGTAGAGCGCTCGGTTCGGGACCGAGAGGTCGGAAGTTCGAATCTTCTCGCCCCGACCACTTCATTAGGGGAGCACCGAAGCAAAGGTGCTCCCCTGCCATTGTCGGGGGAAAGATTCGGACTTCCGGTCGGCAGTGGCGCGCAGGTAGGGAAAACGGAGCACGCACTGCGTGCGGAGTGGTCGGCGCAGCCGATTCCCGTGCGCAGCCAATGCCGCGGCGGGACGAAATCTCGCCAATCGAAGCCACTGCCCCCAAACTAATCCCTGGCTTTCAACCCAACCCACCCTAGCGTGCAGGCTGGGCCAGTGTCTTTTGCCCAAGCTGATGAGCCCTTCCATGGAAGCCGGGGCAAGGCACCGCTATACTCCGCCCAGGAGCATCCGGACCTGTGCGCATCGCCAATCCCATCTACGACGTGGTCTTCAAATACCTGCTCGACGACGAGAAGGTTGCTAGGCTCATGCTCTCGGCCCTGTTGGGAAAGGAGGTCCTGGAACTGGCGTTCCGGCCCACCGAAGTGCGGCAGCCGATGGAGCATCCGGATGGGTCCGAATGGCTGGTCCTGCGCATGGATTTCTCCGCCACTGTGCGCCTGGAGGACGGCAGCCTCAAACTGGTCCTGATCGAGATCCAGAAGGCCAACAACGCCTGGGACGTGCAGCGGTTCCGGCGCTACCTGGGCTCCAACTACTGCAACCCGGAAAACGTCTACGTGGATTCCGGAGGCCGTGAGCAGGCGCTGCCCCTGCTCACCGTCTACTTCCTGGGGGAAGGGCTGGAGGGGATCGATGTGCCGGTGCTTAAGGTCAACCGGCACTACCTGGACGTGGCCACCGGGGACGAGGTGCGCATCACCGACCCGTTCGTGGAAGCGCTCACCCACGATTCCATCGTGGTGCAGATCAACCGCCTGAAGGACCGGCGGCGGACCGATCTGGAACAGCTCCTGGCGGTATTCGACCAGGGCCAGGCGTTCCAGTCGGATCCGCACCTGCTGGACATCCTGGAGGAGAACTTTCCGGAACGTTACCGGGACGTGTTGCGCCGATTGCTGCGGGCCGGCGCCGAGAAGGACATCCGGGACGGCATGGATGTGGAGGACGACGTGGTGGCCGCCTTCCAGGAACAGGCCCGGAAGACCGCCCAGGCCCTCGAGGAAAAGGACCGGGTCATCGAGGCGAAGGACAAGGCCCTCGANNAGGCCCTCGAGGCGAAGGACAAGGCTCTCGAAGATAAGGACAAGGCCCTCGAAGATAAGGACAAAACCCTCGAGCAGAAGGATCAGATCATTGCCGACCTGGAGCGGCGGTTGAGGCACACCTGATCAATCCCTACCCCATCCCCACATCCACCATCATCCTGTCCATGATATCCCCCGCCTGGTACCGCAACGCCGTCCCCAGCGCCCGATGCCGAAACGATTCCCGCTTCTCCGCACCCCCCGCCAGGTACCCCACGATCGGCTCTGCCATATCCGCCGAATCCTTGCAGACCAGCCCATTGACCCCATCCTCCACCAGGTCCGCCGGCCCCTTGACCGGGTAGCAGGCCACGGGCAGCCCGCAGCTCAGCCCCTCCAGCACCGCGCAGCCAAACGTATCGAAGCGCGACGGGAAGATGAGCAGGGTGCTGGCCCGGAACCACCCGGCCAAAGTCTCCCGGTCCACCCACCCCGTGAACCGGGCCTCGGGCGCCAGCCCGCGCAACTTGGCCTCCGCCGGCCCCCTGCCCGCGAATACCAACTGCGCCTTGGGCACCCTGGCCTTGAGTCTTCGTAATGGATGGCCGTCTGGTCCAGGTAGTCGAGGATGGCGGTGCTGAGGTTCTCCTCGTCCGCGGGGCGGCCGAAGGGATTCATGCGCTTGGCCCGCAGGGCCTCCAGCGCCAGTTCCGACGGCATGGCCCCCGCGGCGAGGCGCTGCTCCAGGCCGGGTACCTCCAGCCAGGTGCCGGTCAGGCCCACGAGAGCGCCGATGTGGTCGTCCGAACCTCCGGCGGCGCCCTTGCTCCAGGGGTCGGCGCAGAACTCGAAAGGGTCCAGGCCGTGCTTGCGGGCATAGCCCTCCAGCCGATCCCGGTCCAGGGACCGGACCCACTCCCAGGCCAGCAGGTTCTGCCAGGCCTCCCGCTGGCCATTGCAGACTTCGAAGCGTTCGAACAGGATGGCGAATTTTTCGAAGAGCTCCCGGGACGGCCGGCGCTCCCGGGCGTAGAAATAGAGCGGGTGCGGCTGCACCACCGGCAGGTCATGGCTCCGGCAGTAGCGCAGGAAGTCATAGACGTTCCGGCGCCGGCGCTCCAGCTCGGGCTCCTGCTCCGGGGTGAAGCCGTAGACCAGGATGTGGACCGAGACATCGTGTTCGGGGAAGACACAGGTCCATTCCGCCGCGCTGAGGGTGTCCACCCCCTGCTCCAACAGTTCCCAGCAGGAGCGGGCGTTGTTGTGGTTGGTCACGGTCCAGGCCGTCGCCCCGCGGCTGCGCAGGGTCTTGTGCAGCCTGCGCGGCTCCAGCCAGCTTTCGGGGATGCGGAGGATGCGCCCCCACAGTTCGTCCGTGACATCGGAGTTCCGGTCGTGGCAGTGCAGGTCGATGCGGAGGCGATCAGCCTCCGGGAACGCCGGCGCGTTCCCGTCGAGCAAGTCCCGCAGACGCTGGTGGACCGCAGTTCGGAAGGACGGAAGGGCGAAACCGGGAGGTTCTGGCACCCGTCCATGGTCACAGGCCATTGTCTCCTGGCCGTGATGACTGCGTTGCGATCCGGTGACAAGAGCCACGCTCCAGGGACAACCGTCCCTTCTCCGGCAGCCAAACACCCGGCGCGCCCCAGGGCGTTTCGGCGGCTTCGAAACCACCTTCGGCCTGCCACCCTTCAGGGAGCGCCAGCATCAGGGGCCAGGGAGCCTGGAGGGCGGTGCGGCGCCGCTCCCAGGTGAGGACGTGGGTGCCCTTGGCTTCGGGCACCAGGCTGAAGGTGATCTTCCCGGCGGGGGTCGGAGCCTCCGTGAGAGCCAGGGAGCCGGCCATCCACCAGGCTTCCGGGGCATTGGGCAGGAGGAGGACGACCCCGGCCTGCTCCCGGACCAGGGCCTGGCGCACCAGGGACAGCACTTCCGCGCAAGGCCAGCCGTGGTCCCCGTCCCCCATGCAGCCTCCGCCGGTGTGGGGGTGGATGGCCTCCGGCCAGGTCCAGGTGGGGCTCGCGTGGGCCAGGATCCCCGCCAGCAGTCCCAGCCAGCGGGCATCGCCAAGGCACTGCATGGCCCGGGCGAGCTGGGCGGTCAGGTAGGCATTGCCCCCGGTATGGATGATGGGCTGGTGGAAGAGGTCATTGCGTACCCAGTGGTCCAGGAGGAACTCCACATTGGCTCGGGCCCACTGGGCTGCTTCCGGGCCGAGTTCAAGGTCCAGGGGGCCCAGCGCGGCGAGGGTGCCGATGCAGGCCGCGTCGGGCTGGCGGTAGGGCGACGAGGGCAGCAGCCCGGCATGGCGTGGGGTTAGCCGGGCGGCGTGCGTCCGCAGATCGGCCCGGTAGGCGTCCGCTTCAAGGTCCAGCCAATCCGCCAGGTGCCGCGCCCCCGCGGGGGCGGCGTCCCACCGGGTCAAGGCCAGGTGGAGGCGGTCCAGGCCCGCCAGGCACCAGAAGTTGTCCCAGAGGTAATGGTCGTTGGGGCCGAAATGTTCGGCCGAGAGCCCGGCAGGGAGCAGACCGGAGCGCGGGGAGGCAGCGTCCCGCTCGCGGCGCCGGGCCCGGGCGATCCAGCGGGCGCCCCGGCCCATGCTTCGCCAGTGGCGCGCCAGGACGCCGGGGGACCCGGTCGTGAGGGCGTGGGTGGCCCAGACGAACAGGGTCTGCCCGGTCCCGTCCCACTCTCCCGAGTGGGAGCGGAAGTCCCCGCCCAGGGTCTGAGTGCGCATCCAGGCGGTTTCCTTGTCCGCGACCGCGCCGTGCAGGCCCCACAGGTCGTGGGCCAGGGCCAGGAACGCGCTGTCCCGTATCCAGTTATGGTTATAGAAGAAAGCGCCCGGGGCGAAGTGGGTGCCGTTATCGAAGACCTGCAGGCGATGGGCCAGAGCGGTCACCAGGGTCAGCAGGTCCGGGTCGGCCAGCCGCAGCCCTAGCGGCGCCGAAAGCGATTCCCAGACTGCGTCCTGGGCCGCGGCGGATGCCCCCAGTCCTTCCACGTCCAGGTTCTGCCAGCGCAGGCGCTGGTCATGGGCCGGGATGAGGGCGAAGGTCTCCAGGGTCCAGGTCTGGCCCCGTTCCAGGCGCAGGTTCCACCGGGCCGCGCCCGCCAGCCAGCCGCTCCTGGCGCGGCCATGCCGGGAAGCTTCGGGCGGAGGCTGGTCCAGGAGCGGGTCCATCCGATCCTTGCCGAACCAGACGGCGTCCGGTTCGGCGGTAAGGAGCAGGGCGGCCTGGCGGTTGACGCTCCAGAACCGGTTCCGCAGCCTGCTTCGGAACACGGGGCCCAGGGACAGGGCGTTGTAGGGGCGCAGGCCCAGGGCGAACACCAGGTCCACGGGGTCCGTCCCGGTCCAGGCGAGGGTGTGGGTCCAGCGGACCCAGTCCCCGCCGCCATGGCGGAAGGCCATGGCCTCGCTGCTCCACTCGAGGGCATCATGGACCCGGTAGCCCGTGACCACGCGGTTCTGCCAGCCGTCGCGGAGGCCCTGCTCCACCTGGGCGGGTCCGAGCAGGGAGGGAACCCAGGTCCGCCCCTCCAAAGCCAGGGTGGGCATCCAGGAAGGGCCGAAGGCCTTGGGCGTGAGCATCCCGCAGGGATCGACCATGGCTTTCCAAGGCATGCCCGCCAGCCCGAGGGCGGTCCAGTTCCGGTGGGTCTGATTCACCGTGAGGACGTTCACGCCCGTGGGGATGAAAGAGGCCGACTCCGGGCGCACCTGCTGTTCCGCCCACCAGGGCAGCGTCCAGAAAGGGTGGGCCTGGAACGCGAAGGTGTTGGTGAGTCCGGTGAGGAGGATGGTCAGTCCCTGGTCCACCAGCTCCGGCGGGAAGAACACCGGCGAGGGGCGCCCCTGGTTGGCCAGGGCGCGCAGGAAGGGGTTCCAGTGCCCCCGCCCGAACAGTCTCAGTGCGAAAGCAATCAAGCGGCGCCACATGGTGCGATGATCCCGGACGAGTGTAATTTCCTCGTTCCCTTCCGGTTCCCTCCATGCGACTTGACGATGGCACAACTCGGGCACCGCTCATCTGGTCCTGGGAGATTCTCGTGCATCAGCGCACCCAGAAGGGACACGATACAATCCCACACCATTCGCTCAGTGGTACCCTAAAACACGCTCCAGCCCGTGAGCGTCGTGAACCGGTCCAGGGCATCCACGCCGGCCAGGCTGGTGCCGCTGGGATCAAGAGCTGGGCCCCAGACGCAAAGCGAGCAACGGCCTGGGATTATGGCAAGGATGCCTCCACCCACACCACTCTTGCCGGGCAGCCCGACCCTGAAAGCGAAGTCTCCGGCGGTGTCGTAGGTTCCGCACGTGAGCATGACGGCATTGACTCGCTTGGCTTGGCTGGGGCTGAGCAATCGCGAACCGTCTCTTCTCAGTCCGTGCCTTGCAAGGAAGAGGCCTGCCTCGGCCAGATCGGCACAACTCATGGCGATGGCGCACTGACGGAAGTAATGGTCCAGCACCCGGTCCACAGAATTTTCCAGGTTGCCGAAGCTGGCCATGAAGTGAGCCAGGGCGGCATTCCGGTGACCGTGCTCTGCCTCGGAGCGAGCCACCTCCTGGTCAGTGTCAAGATCCGGTTGCCCACTTTCATGCCTCAAGAAGGACAGCAAGGTGCCGAAGGCGTCCTCTTCAAGGGACAGAAGTCGGTCTGTCACCACCAGGGCCCCGGCGTTGATGAATGGATTCCGGGGAATGCCCCGCTCGTGTTCCAACTGAACCAGGGAATTGAATGGATCTCCCGAGGGCTCCCGGCCCACCCGCGACCACAACTTGTCGCCGTCCAGGGCCAGCGCCAGCACAAGCGTGAATACCTTGGAAATGCTTTGAATGGAGAAGGGAACAAGCCAATCCCCAGTGCCCAGGAGTTCGCCCTCCACTGTAGCCACAGCCATGCCGAAACGATTCGGGTCCACCTGGGCGAGGCCAGGGATGTAGTCCGCCACCTTTCCCTTGGCCGCCAGGGCCGACGACTTGGAAGCGATGTCATCCAGAAGGCTTTGAAGATGCATGCAACCAGAGTAATGCAAAGCAAATTGCGACGGTTGTTGGAGTCAACCGAAGGTATTCATCCCCTGCGCCGATCTGATGGACGCCCGGGCGAATCCGGAATAATCTCAATTTTACAATTCATTTGAAGTGTTAGTGTTGCCTAATGATCACATAGGGAGAAAAGGAATGACTACGAAGCGCTCCTTCTTCCGGTCCCTGGCGGGCAAGGTCTTCGGTACGGCCATGATCCCAGTGGTGCTGTTCCTGCTCCTTATCGCGTTCTACATGCTGCCCAAGGTCCACGGGCGCCTGGTGGAGTCCAAGAAGGAGGGTGTGCGCCATTTGGTGGAGGCCGTCCAAACAGAGGTGACCCACTTGGCCCAGGCGGCCAAGGACGGCAGAATGAGCCGCGAGGAGGCCCAGGCCCGGGCCAAGGACCTGGTGGACGCCATCCGTTTCGCCGAAGCCAATTACGTGTTCATCTTCGGTCCGGGGAATGTGACCCTGGTCAACGCCAATATCCGGCAGTTCGTGGACAAACCAGCAGATCAGGAGCCGCCTAAGCTGGTGGCGATCTATGAGGGTCTGCGGGCGGCCTCCGGCGCAACCGGGGGCGGGTTTTACGACTACCAATTCACCAAGCAGGGGAGAGAAGGCCTCTTCCCCAAATCGGCCTATGCCAAACGGATCGATGACTGGGACTGGGTGATCGGCGCAGGGGTCTACCTGGACGACATCGACGCGGAGATGTTCAAGATCACCGTGGCCGTGCTAGGCGTGGCGCTGGCGGTGGCCGTGCTGGTGGCGTACATCTCCAGGCTGCGCTCAAACACCATGGTCCGGCCCCTGCGCCAGCTGGTCGATGGTCTGCGCGATAGCGACCTGTCCAGGCACATCGATGTGGCCACCCGGGACGAGATCGGCGAGGCGGCCGAGGCCTTCAACGTCTACAACGGAAAGATGCTGGAAACGGTGCGCAACATCGCAAGTCTCGCCGACCGGGTGGCCTCCGGCAGCGTCGAATT
>PLUC01000238.1 GCA_003165415.1 Holophagaceae bacterium | reverse complement strand
ATATTTTAGGCGACCCACACTAGCACCATTGGATTCGTTCAGGGCACAGCGGCCGTTCCGGGCACAAGCAACCGTAGCGGAGCGAGCTCCGCAACGGTTGCTAGCTGGCATGGCTCAGGTGCCGCAACCAGGCGGCGGCGTCCATGAGCCGCGCTTTGCCCTGCTCCCGGATCAGGCACCAGCACCCGGAGGGCGCGATCCGCGGGGAGTGGCAGGTGCCGTGGGCATAGTGGACCCAGTCGCCGCGACAGTACTGGCGGCCCAGGTCGTCCATGGCGCCGTCCAGGACCAGGATGCTTTCTGAGCCCAGGTGCCGGTGGGGTGGGAGGGTCGAGTCGGGGGCGGCGTACACCAGGAGCAGGCGCAGGCCCCCCCGGGATTCCGCGCAGAGTTCGGCCTTCATGGAGCCGCCCGGGCCCTCCTGCCAGTTCCAGCGCTCCGGCGGGGGGAGCTGGTCCAGGATGTCCTGGGGCAGGGGCCAGGCCTGGGGCGGGCCGGTCCGCCACCGGGCCAGGTGCTCATGGGTGGAGGCCAGCAGGCGCATGGGCAGGTCGGGGCCGGCCGCCAGCACCCGCCGCGCCTCCTCGGGCACCTCGGCCGCGGCCAGCGCCAGGCGGGCCAGGGCCCCCTCCAGGGCGGCGTCCATGGCCCGGCGGGCCTGCGCCCAGCCATCGTCCTCCGGCGCCAGGGCGGTGGCGGCGAGGGCGGGGAGGACGCGCAGGGTGGCCAGGAGCGTCCGGCAGCCGGGGCAGTTGAACAGGTGCGCCCGGGTCTTGAGGAAAGGGGCCAGGGGGAGGATGCCGTCCTGGTAGTCCGACAGGGTGGCCGCGGTCTCCTTGCAGGTGAAGAACAGGCCCATCAGCGTCTCCCCGACATGAAAGCGTCCAGAATGCCCCTGAGCCCGAGCCGCGCCCGGTGCAGCCGCTGGCGGACCAGTCCCCTGCTGATGCCCAGCATGCGGGCCACTTCGTTGGTGTCCATCCCTTCCAGGTCCCTCAAAATGAAGACTGCCCTCTGCTCGTCGGACAACTGGTTCAAACCCTCCCGTATCTTGCTCCGCACCTGATCCGATTCAACGGAGACCAAGGCCAGCGCTTCCTGGCTCCAGTCGCGCATCTTCTCCGTATTAATGAGATGCCCGTCAGGGGAAAAACGTGGCATGAAATCTTCGATGTTGTCTTCCCTCCGGCGGATACGTGACCGGCGCAACATCAGGGCTTCGTTGATGCAGATCCGGTAGGCCCAGGTGGAGAATTTGCTCTTGCCCTGGAACCTCGGCAGTTCCGTATGGATGCTCATCAGGGCTTCCTGGAGGGCGTCCTGGGTATCCAGCGTGTCCTGCAGGATCCGGTGGATGCCCGCGTAGAACAGCCCGAGATACGGGCCCACGAGGCTGCTGAAGGCATCGCCATCCCCTTGCTGGGATCTTGAGATGAGTTCGCTTTCAAGGACAGCGTTCATGGCGTGGCCTGGTTCTGGGGCAGAGAAGGGCGAGTGGCAAGGGCGGTTCCGTTCTCGGACCCGGGACTCGAAGTCCACCGTTCCCCTTGAAGGAGTGTGACGATTTCCCGGGCCTGGAACAAGCCAAGAGCTAGTGGTGGCGCCTGTCCGGCCATTTTCCCGCCCGCCGTGGAAGCCACGATCTCTTCGGCCGGAGCCGCCGGGGCCCACAACAGAACTTGCAAACCGAAGCCTTCTGGCCATCCTAGAAATGAATGAATAACCCCTCCTCTCCCCCCCCCAAAAACAGTCCATCCCCGGCCCGGCCCAGTGCCCCGGCGGGTCCCGCCACCGGCATGAACAAGGAGCAGAGCACCGAACTCCTGGTGGACCTGCTCCATGCCCAGCGCCAGATCTCCAGCCTGAGCCAGGAGGCGACCGAGCTGAAGGCCAGCCTGGCCCGGCGCAGCCACCAGATGACCGTGCTGCAGCGGGTGGCCGAGATCCTGGCGGCCACGCCCAAGGTGGCCCAGGTGGCAGGCGTGGTGCTGGACGTGTTCGTCCAGGAGTTCGGCGCCAAGAAGTGCATCGTCTGGATCCTGGAGGACTCCGGTTCCACCTACCTCCCGCGGGCCGGCTACGGCCTGCCCCGGGCCGAATGGAGCCAGCTCCAGCTTCCCGCCCCCAACCCGTTCCCCATCGCGCCGCTGCTGCTGTTCCAGGACCAGTGGCTGGAGCCGGCCACGCACGGCGGCCTGCTGGACCCGCTCACCGGGCCCGAGGCCCCCGGCCTCTACTTCGTGCCGTTCGAGAACCAGCTTCTGCTCATGGGCTTCGCCATCATCGGGCTGGAACCCGGGCGGATCCTGGAATCGGACGAGAACACCCTCACCATCCTCCAGCGCCAGGTGGCCGTGAGCATCTACAACGCCTGGCTGTTCCGGGACCTGGCCGAGCAGCGGGACGTGCTGCGCACCCAGACCGGCGAGCTGGAGAAGGCCAATGCCGCGCTGCTGGAGGCGGACCGGTTCCGCAGCGAGTTCCTGGCCCTCACCAGCCACGAGCTGCGCACTCCGCTCACCGGCATCCTGGGGTTCACCCGCCTGGTCATGGACGGCCTGTACGAGAGCGACGAGGACATGCGCCAGATGCTGGCGGACAGCTACGCCTCCGGCAAGCACCTCCTGGAGCTCCTCAACGACATCCTGGACCTGGCCAAGATCGAGAGCGGCCGCATGCAGATCGACCTGGAGCCCCGGAGCCTCGCCGGCCTGCTGGACGAGGCCAAGAGCATCGTCGCGGCCTACCCGCGCAAGCCCGGCGTCGAGCTGATCTGGCCCGAGGAGCTGGTGGACATCCCCGAGGTGATGGTGGACGAGGGCCGGCTCAAGCAGGTGCTGCTGAACCTGGTGTCCAACGCCCTCAAGTTCACCAAGGTGGGCAGCGTGCGGGTGGTGGTGGAGCGGGGCATCGGCGAGGTCTCCATCCACGTGGTGGACACCGGCATCGGCGTCAGCCCCGAGACCCAGGCCCACCTGTTCCAGAAATTCGTCCAGGCTGAAGGCGGCCACGCGCGGGAGTACGGCGGCACCGGACTGGGTCTGGTAATCTGCAAGCATCTGATGGAAATGATGAACGGCACCGTCCAGCTCAGCAGCGAGGGGGAAGGCAAGGGCACCACGCTCACCATCTCGATGCCCATTTCTTGATCGCAGGGGGTTTTCATGGAACGCATCGAGTGCGTCGTGATCGGTGCCGGCGTGGTGGGATTGGCCCTGGCCCGGGAACTGGCCATGGCCGGCCGGGAGGTGGTCATCCTGGAGTCCGAGGACCGGTTCGGCACCGGCACCAGCTCGCGCAACAGCGAAGTGATCCATGCCGGCATGTACTACGCCACCGGCACCCTCAAGGCCAGGCTCTGCCCGGAAGGCAACCGCACCCTGTACGAGTTCTGCCGCGCCCGGCAGATCGGGCACCGGCGCTGCGGCAAGCTGATCGTGGCCGCCGCCCCGGGCCAGGTGGAGGCCCTGCTGCGGATCCAGGCCCAGGCCGCCGCCAACGGCGTTCCCGAGCTGGAGTGGCTGGAGGGGGAGCAGGCCCTCGCCCTTGAGCCCAGGCTGAACTGCGTGGCGGCCCTGTTCTCCCGCTCCACCGGGATCGTCGACAGCCACGGCCTGATGCAGGCGCTGCTGCGGGACGCCGAGGAGCACGGCGCCGCCGTGGTCTACCGCAGCCCGGTCACCGGCGGGGAGGCCGCCGCGGCGGGGGTGCAGCTGGAAGTGGGCGGCGCCGAGCCCATGCGCATCCTGGCCAGGCACGTGTTCAACTGCGCCGGCCTCCAGGCCCGGGAGGTGGCCTGCGCCATCCGCGGCATCCCGCCCGAGGTCATCCCGCCCCTCTACTACGCCAAGGGCAACTACTACACCCTCGCCGGCGCCGCCCCGTTCTCCAGGCTGGTCTACCCGGTGCCCGAGGCGGCGGGACTGGGCGTGCACCTCACCCTGGACCTGGGCGGTCAGGCCCGCTTCGGCCCCGACGTGGAGTGGGTGGACACCATCAACTACGACGTGGACCCCGCCCGCGCCGACGGCTTCTACGCCGCCATCCGCCGCTACTGGCCCGGGCTGCCCGACGGCAGCCTGCAGCCGGCCTATGCGGGCATCCGGCCCAAGCTGCAGGGCCCCGGGGATTCCGCCCGGGACTTCCTGATCCAGGGCGAGGCCGGGCACGGGATCAAGGGCCTGTGGAACCTCCTGGGGATCGAATCGCCCGGGCTGACCGTCTGCCTGACCCTGGCCCGGTGGGTGGCGGCCCAGGCCGGGCTGCCGCAGGCCGCCCCGGCGGGTTGATGGTACCGGCGGGCCCCGGTAGGCTTCAGGTATGCCGAGAACCGCCACCCGCGCCGTCCGCCTTTCCCTGACCGTCCTGCTGGGCGCCTCCCTGCGCGGGGAGGAAGGCATGTGGACCTTCGACAACCTGCCGGCCGCGCGCATCCAGGCCCAGTACGGGTTCGCCCCGGACGCGGCCTGGCTGGAGCATGCGCGGCTGTCCGCCCTGCGCCTGCCGGGCGGCAGCGGCGCCTTCGTCAGCGGGGACGGCCTGGTGCTCACCAACCACCACGTGGCCCACAGCTGGATCGAGAAGATCGCCGACGCGGGCCACGACTACGTGAAGGACGGCTTCATCGCCCGGGACCGGTCCCGGGAGCTGCCGGTGCCGGGCCTGGAGGTGCGCACCCTCATGGCCATGGAGGACGTCACCGCCGCCCTGAAGCAGGCGGTGCCGCCCTCCGCCACCGACGCCGAAGCCGGCCGGGTCCGGAAGGAAGCGCTGGCCCGCCTGGTCCAGGCGGCGGAGACCCGAACCGGGCTCGCCAGCGAGCCGGTCACCCTCTACCACGGCGGCGAAACCTGGATCTACAGCTACCAGGTGCACAGCGACGTGCGCCTGGTCATGGCCCCCGAGTTCGGCATCGCCGCCTTCGGCCGGGACTGGGACAACTTCACCTACCCCCGCCACGACCTGGACTTCGCCCTGTTCCGGGTCTACGAGCACGGGACGCCGTACCACCCGGCCCAGCACTTGCGCTGGTCCCGCACCGGGCTCAAGGCCGGCGACCTGACCTTCGTGGTGGGCCATCCCGGCCGCACCTCCCGGCTGGACACCCTGGCCCAGATGGAGGCCGCCCGGGACATCCTGACCCCGTTCCGGCTGCGCAGCCTCGACCGCGCCCGCAAGGCCCTGCACGCCTTCGCCGCCCGGGGCCCGGAGCAGGCCAGGCTGGTCTCCGGCCAGCTCCTGTCCCTGGAAAACGCCTACAAGATCTCCCGGAACGAGCTGGACGGGCTGAACGATCCGGCGGCCATGGCCAAGGTGGCCGAGGCCGAACACCAGTTGCGGGCCAAGGTGGCCCAGGAGCCCCGGTTGCGGCCTGCCGGCCAGAGCTGGGCGCTCATCCAGAAGGCCGTCCAGGCCCGCTGCGCCATCGCCCGGGAGAGCGCCATGCTGGACGGCCGCGGCAGCCGGGCCCTGGCCTTCGCCCTGGGGGTGGCGCGCTGGAAAATCCAGGCGGCGAAGCCCCTGGCCCACCGGGCGCTGGGCTACCGCACCCCCCGAGACCTGGAGAAGGTCCAGGCCGGCCTCGCCTTTTCCGACGCGCTGGATTCCGGGGTGGAGCAGGCCAGCCTGGCCCAAGGCCTGCGGGAGGCCCTGGAGGAACTGGGCCCGGCCCATCCCATCGTGGCCGCCCTCCTGGACGGGTACGCCCCCGAGGACCGGGCCGCGGACCTGGTGACCGGCACCCGGCTGCTGGATCCCGCCGGCCGCGCCGCCCTGGCCGAGGCCTCCCCGGCCGCCGTCCAGGCCAGCCCCGACCCGCTGGTGGTCCTGGCCCGGAAGCTCGAGCTGCTGTCCCGCCCATTCATCCGCCAGAACGAGGAGGCCGACGCTGTGGTCGCCGCCGAGGCCCGGCGCATCAACCAGGCCCGGTTCGCCCTGTACGGCAAGGCCGACTATCCCGACGCCAGCTTCACCCTGCGCATCAGCTATGGTTCCGTGGAGAGCTGCCCCGGCAACGGCACCCTGGTCCAGCCCTTCACCACCTTCGGCGGCCTGTACGACCGCGCCGACGGCTGGGGCCCCGAGGCCGAGAACCATTCCTGGGCCCTGCCGCCCCGGTGGCGGGAGCGGCGCCCCGCCCTCGACCCCAGCACCCCGCTCGACTTCATCACCAGCAACGACATCATCGGCGGCAATTCCGGATCCCCGGTGCTGGACCGCCGGGGGGAGCTGGTGGGCCTGGTGTTCGACGGCAACCTCGCCACCATCGCCGGCCGCTACTATTACGACCCCCGGGCCAACCGCGGCGTGTCGGTGGACGGCCGCGCCATCCTGGAGGCGCTGGCCAAAGTCTACGACGCCCCCGGCCTGGTCCAGGAACTCCTGGCCCCCGAGCCTTCTGGTATAGTCACCCCCTAGCGGGAGGCGCATCATGACCCTCAGGACGTCCGTCACCAGGTTCCACCTTTGCGCCGTCGCCCTCGTGGCCATCGCCTGCGCCGGCGGGCCGGGGCTGCGGGCCCAGGCCGAGCCCCCGCTGCTGAAGGTCGGAGTCCAGGCCCCGGATTTCAGCGTCGACGCCGACGGCGGCGGCACCCTGAGCCTCTCCAGCCAGCGGGGCAAAGTGGTCGTCCTGGATTTCTGGGCCACCTGGTGTCCCCCCTGCCAGCGGTCCATGCCCCACCTGGAGACCGTGGCCAAGGCCGTGGCCGGCCAGAACGTGGCCATCCTCGGCGTCTGCGTGTGGGACCAGCGTTCCGCCTATGATTCCTGGATGAAGCAGCATCGCGACAGCTTCACCTTCAAGTTCGGCTACGACCCCGCCGGCCGCACCCCCGCCAACCTCGCCGCCAAGTTCAACGTCAGCGGCATCCCCACCACCTACATCATCGACGCCCAGGGCAAGGTGGCCAACGCCATCGTCGGATACCAGCCCGGCGACACCCGGGTCGAAGGCGCCCTGCGCAAGCTCGGGGTCAAGATCCCCTGATCCATGCCCCGCGCCCGTCCGCAGCAACCAGCCCTTGACCCTCCCCCCAAAGCGCGGCAAACTACTCCTTCAGCCGGCAACGGCATGGGCCCATAGCTCAGCTGGTTAGAGCACCTCCCTTTTAAGGAGATTGTCGCCGGTTCGAGTCCGGCTGGGCTCACCATTTCACCCGCACCACCCCGCAGCAAAGCCAGACCCGCATCACCCATTCCCATGGGGCTATCGTCTAGGGGTCAGGACACCGCCCTTTCACGGCGGTAACACGGGTTCGAATCCCGTTAGCCCTACCAGCCAACACCCTTGAGAAATCAAGGGTGTTCTTGTTTTTAAGCGGCATATCGAGATTTTGAAAAGCCCAAAAAGTAAAACGGCGGTAAAAATATGCTGCTGGCAAACCATGGAAATCCATGCTTCCTCCTGGAAAAAATGGATGGCATCATTGGCCCCCAAAAGGGCATACATTTAAGGGAGGAGGATCAGATGGCGCCACTCGCAGCGATGGCCGGGCCAGGGCAAGCCCAGTTCAGCTTTTCCCCCGTGGGCGGAGAGATGCTGACTCCTGAAGCCGTGCTGGGAGTGAATCTTCGGCAACTGCTGGTAAGACAAGGGACGCGCGCCTTGGAGGTCGACGGCAAGGTTGTGGCCTATCTGGTTGCCCCGGAAGACATGGCCATGTTCGAAGGCGCTGAAGATCTCCTGGCCGGGAAAGCCATTGCAAAGGCTTACCGGGATCAGGGGGACCGTCCCTTTTCTGATTTCAACGAATTCATGAGCGAGCTGGGCCTGGATTGATCCGTGCCACTCAAGGTGGAAATCACGGAGGCGGCCAAGCGGGACATGCGCGGGCTTCCCAAGGACATCCAGGTGGCTGTGAGGGATGCCGTGCGGGAGCTTGTGGCAAATCCCTTCCCGGCTGGTGCGCGGGGGATGCAGCATCCCTGGAAAGGGCACTGGAGAATCAAAATCCGGAAGGTCTACCGGGTCATCTATCGAGTGGATGAGGGCGCCCTGGTCCTCCTGGTGGTCAGGGTAGGGCACCGGAAGGACATTTACAGGTAGGCTAGGACGTGGATGAGCATGGGGCATGACTGGATCGCCGCAGGAATGGCTGGGAAGAAGGTGAACCCCGCGTGAAGGTCGCCAAGGCGAAGCAGGTCGGGACCGCCTAGCTTACCCCAGGACGGTCGGGACGGTGGTGGCCATGCCGAGTGACCGCCCATAGCGAGGCCTTCCTCGAATGAACTACTGTACAGCTGCGCACAAGATTCAAAGAAGGGGGTTCGCCGACCGGAAGGGGCCGTTGGAGAACAGTCCGTGAGACCTGTTCGACCCCAAGGACGGGGCGGAAGTGGGGACCGGGGTGGTCAAGAGCCCGCCGTTCGTGATCCACGAGACCTGGTGGCCCGACCTGGTGGTGCCGGGGATCCTCGACGGCCTGGTGATCGGGTTCAAGCCGCGCTGACGCCCTGGTCGTACGCGGACCTGGACCTCGCCCGAATCTTCCGGCGTGAACAGCGCGGCCCAGCGGACGCCCAGCAGTGGGGGAACAGCTACCACGGTCTGGCCCAGCAGGACCCGAAGCTGGCGCTCTGGTGCCCGGATCCCTTAGTCACCACTGGCGTCATGGCCTCCCTTCAGGAGTTCCACCCGGGCCAGGACACTGACGAGATGGACAGCCTGGATCTGGAGGCGACTGCCTGCCACGGCAACCTGCGGGGTGCCGTCTGGCGGAAGGCTTCCGACTCCGGCTCACTCCTGCCTGCCTTTGGGCAGATCGTGCTGCCCCACCCCCTGGACCTGGGGACCGAGCAACAGGGAAACAGGTTGGTCCTACTGGGGCCTACTGGGGCCAGACGGCAGGCCCGCCTCCATGTGGGTCGAAGAAGCCGTGGCCAAGGCCGCCCGCAGGCCCCAGGTGGCCGTGCCCGAGATGCCCGCGCCGGGGAACCACCCCAGGTCCAGCCGAAGGCCCCCAGGCCGCCCCTGCCGCCCAAGCCAGGATTCAGTAAGGCCGCGCAGATCAAGGAGGCCATGGCCTCGCCCATTCTGGGCATCGGGACCGCGCCCGCCGGCCGCAACATCTTCGCCAAGGCCACAGAGGTTCCTGGCCCTGGCCCTGCGTGGTGGCAAGAGCGGGAGCGCCGCCAGAAGTTGGCCGAGGCAGCCGCGGACAAGAGGATCGCGGAGAGGGAGCAGAAGGAGGCCCTGAAACGGGCCAAGGAGGCCCCGGGAAGCCCCAGGTGCCTTCAAAGGGCGACGACCGTCCCGATGTGGGGGGCGGGTCTCCAGGCATCAAGCGCCACAAGCCATGACAACCGGGCACAAAATTATCCTTTCGAAATGAATCTTTTATGGTAATTCAGCTCGTTGATTGGTTCTATTATTACATCTGGATATAGCATTACTAGATACGGAATAAGACAAAACTCTTCCTGTTTAAGGACAATCGGCAAAGCTGCGTTAATCGAGCCCTCTTGGATCCCTTGTTCAATGCTTTGCCAAGAGCCATACCCAGCCCAGTGGATCTTCAGGAGATCCTTGAACTCATCAGTGGTGATATAATTAGGTCCTGTTTTAAAAATTGCCCCTGAGTAACCGGTGTCCCTTTGATCGTTGGAATGGTACATGCTGACATATGTTGGAGGTTCATGATGGTTATGTGGACCATGAGCCTCCTCCTGTGCGAGCAGGTTCCCAAGGATGATCCCAAGGATAATTGGACTGGCAATACGTGTTAAATGAAGCATATCGGACTCCACCACTGCCAAAGCCATTACAGTTAAACATCCAGCTATTCAAGCCTCTCTTATATTATAACGCCCACGTTTTGGTTCCCTTGCATGAACCCAGTCTGTCGTTGCGAGTATGGGAACAATCAGAGGAGTGACGGTTTCTGCCTGTCGGTGTATGGTCAGGCAACCCCTGGATTACCCACCCTGGATTACCCATGAAGATCAAATACGTCTTGCTTGTGCTCGTGGCATTCCTTACCTGCACTTTCAGGTCTACCAGCGCCGATGGGCTGAAGGCCTATGAGTCAGGGGACTATCGGCGAGCCATTGCGATCTGGCGACCCCTGGCTGCGCCGAGGCGGGAAACGCGGA
>PLUC01000054.1 GCA_003165415.1 Holophagaceae bacterium | reverse complement strand
ACGAAAAGTCCAAACTGCAGACTTCATGCACGGGCTCCGCCCGAGCATGAAGTGGGGGTGCGGGGATCGAACGCATGCGTTCGATTAGAGCGCGCCTTTTCCCCGGGCGGTCCCCCCGTTATCATATTTCATCGCATCTGGATGCTCATGGCGTCCAGCCTGGCGATGCGCTTGGCCACCGGCGGGTGGGTGGAGAACAGCTCCAGGATGCCCCCGCCCCGGAGCGGGTTGATGATCATCATGTGCGCGGTCGCCGGCTGCGCGTCGCGCATGGGGCTCATGCGGTTGAGGCTTTCGATCCGCTTCAGGGCCGAGGCGAGCTGATCCGGCCGGCCGGTGAGGTGGGCCGAGTAGTCGTCTGCCTCGTACTCCCGGGACCGGCTCACGGCCATCTGCAGGACCAGGGCGGCGATGGGCCCCAGGATCATGACCAGGATGGCCGCGAAGGGATTGCCGCCCTCGCGGTCGTCCCGCGGGCGGATGAAGAAGGCCATGCGGGACAGCAGCATGATGGCCTGGGCCAGCACCGCGCAGAGGCTGCCGATGAGGATGTCCCGGTGCTTCACGTGGCCCAGCTCATGGCCCAGCACCCCCTCCAGCTCCTGCCGGGACATCGTCGCCAGCAGGCCCTCGGTGACCGCCACCACCGCGTGGTCCGGATCCCGCCCGGTGGCGAAGGCGTTGGGGGTCTCGTCGGCGATGATCGCCACCCTGGGCAAGGGCAGGCCGGCCCGCTGGGCCAGGTTGGCCACGATGGCGCACAGCTCCGGCGCCTGGGCCGGGGTCACCAGCTGCGCCCCGTAGGCCGCCAGCACGATCCGGTCGGAAAAGAAGTAGCTGACCCCGTTCAGGACGATGCTGAGGGCCAGAGCCAGGATCACCCCCGATTCGCCGTAGAGCAGATCGCCGATCCACACCAGCAGGGCGGTCATGGCCATGATCAGGATGAATGTTTTAATTCCGTTCATGAAATTCCCCCCTCCAATCCTATCCGACCTGGACGGGAGACTCGACCCTGGTGGCCACCGGGTAGGTGATGATGAACCGGCAACCCGCCGCCGAACTCTGCACCCGCACGGCCCCCAGATCACCATCCACCAGGGCCTTGACCGTAGCCAGGCCCAGGCCGGTGCCCAGCCCCTCGCCTTTGGTGGTGATGAAGAGCTCAAAGAACGGGAAACGGCTCCGGGGCCTGTTCCAGGCGCAGCTCGATGTTCCTGGGCAGGAGCATTCGCAACAGGTCTTCCAGTTGATCCAGTTCCTCACCCAGATCCAGGACCGCGGGCGGGGCCAGGTCGCGCCGGGCGAGTCCCATGATGCGCCGGGTGAGGATCGGCGGTCAGCGGGCGTGTTCGATGCCTTCCATGGTGAGGCGGATCGCCTCATGGATGTGTTCGATGGCGCGCTCCTGCATTTTGCCGGCGAAGCTGCGGTCCCGGTCCTCCCGGCAGTCGCTCTCGGCCTTGCGCAGCAGCTCCACCGCGCGGCGGAGCCGGCCACCGTATTCCATGTGCTCGTCCACGGGCATGTGGTCCAAGATGTTCTTGCCATCCCAGACGGCGGCTGCCTTGATCTCGCGCATGGCCTCGTCGATCTCCTTGATGGCGGCCCGCTCGTCCCACTTCACCCGGGCATCGCCGGCGCCGGGGCGGCGTTCCAGGTGCGCCCGGGCATCGCGCAGATCGGCGAGGGCATGGAGGTAGGCGGGATGTTCGGCAGCCACCGCCGGGGCGCCCACAAGGACGGCGCAGATGATGGCTGAACGGAGGGTGAAGGGTCTCATGGGTGCTCCAGGTGAACTTGTATTATACAAGCAAACGGATCCCTATTGAACGGAAAGTGCACCCACGGTGCAATTGGCAGTTGCATCGCTGAGGACATTGCCGGTGGCGGGCAGCAGCCTGAACTGCACCACCTGGATCGGGACGCTGGCGGCCGCCGTCAGCGGCGTCATGCCGTCCAGGGCCACCCGGCAGATGGGACCGGCCAGGGACAGGGCGTTGCCCGCCCCCTTCTGGAAGTCGTCCACCAGGAGCGTGGTCCCCCCCTGGAGGGCGGTCTTCACCAGCGGGACGCCCGGCCCCGGGTTGAACAGGATGTTCTCCACGTACTGGGTGTCGCCGGCGGCCACCAGGGCCCAGGCCACCGGCCCCGGGGCCAGGTCCAGGGTGAAGGCCACCCCCCGGCCCTGGTCCGTGGCCGGACCCACCAGGTCCAGCACCAGGTGGGTGGCGGTGGAATACTGGGCGTCGCGCACGAAGCGGTAGCCGGTGGCCGGGGGATCCGTGTAGACCAGGGACAGGCCTGGGCTGGAGCCGCCGCCCCCGCCGCCGCCGCCGCAGGCCAGCAGTGCGGTCAGGGACAGGAGGGTCCCGGCAAGGGTGAGGTAGAAGGTGGACCGGTTCATCACCAGATATGTATAAGTTATATTTGTTCGCAGGCAAGTCTACGACGCCCGCTTGACCACCACCAGGGTCACGTCGTCCTTGAACCCGCCGCCCTCCATGTGGGTGAAGGTCCGGGTGAGCAGCGCCTCGAATACCTCGTCCGCCGACCCCTGGGGCAACTGGCGCACCACCTCCACCAGGGCCGCGTCCCCCAGTTCCTCGCCGCAGGCGTTTTCCGCCTCCACCAGCCCGTCCGTGAAGATCACCAGGGTGTCCCCCGGATGCATGGTGGCCCGGCCCTCGGCGAAGGTCGCGCCCGGGAGCAGCCCCACCATGGGGCCGGTGGGCATGAGCCGCTGCCAGGGACGGCCGTCCGCCGGCACCAGCAGCGGCGGGTTGTGCCCGCCGTTCACATAGCGCAGATCGCCGTTGGCGGGGTTGAGGCTGCCCATGAACAGGGTGGCGTAACGGTTCCGGTCCCGCACCTCGTTCATGCGGGCGTTGAGGCGCAGGGCGAGCTGGCCCCAGTCCGCCACCCTCAGGTCGGCCATGGCCCGCAGGAAGGCGGAAAGCTGGGTCATCATCAGCGAGGCGGGCAGCCCCTTGCCCGAGATGTCGCCCACGGCCAGGTGCAGCCTGGGGCTGCGGTCCTGGTCCGAGGCCATCCAGAGATCGTACAGGTCGCCCCCCACCGCCTGGTACGGGAGGTTGGCCGCGGCGCAGGCCCACCCGGGGGGATCCGGCAGGCGCTTGGGCAGGATCCGGCGCTGGATGTTCCGGGCCAGCTCCAGGTCCTTCTCCAGCTTCACCGCCAGGATCCGTCCTTCGCGCAGTTCCCGCCCGGTCAGCTGGGAGCAGGTGATGTTAAGCAGGGTCTGGTAGAACAGCTCGTCGTCCTCGTTCATGGCGCCGGAGGCGGGCTCGGCGGCGTAGACGAAGCCGTGGCTGCGGTCCAGGTCGCGCAGTTCCATGGCCCGGGCCAACCCCTTGGCCGCCACCAGGGTGTGCAGGGCGTCTCCGGAGAGGGTGGGCGCCAGCGGCCCCAGGCCCCGGCTGTACATCACCCGGCCGGAGAGGCCCACCACCAGCAGGCGCTGGATGTTGAATTCCCCGGCCAGGGTGTCGCCCATGAGCCGGAGCAGGTCCTGGGCCGTCTCCCCCTCGCCCATGGTGCGGGTCAGGTCGAACAGCGTGCTGAGCCGGGAGATCTGCAGGGCCAGGGCCCGGTTCTGGTCGCTGCGGTTGGATTCCAGCCGACGCCAGGCCAGCAGCGGCGCCGAGATGGACAGCAGCAGGACCAGCGCGTCCGGCACCTTCACCGTGCGCACCACCAGGTGCCCGTAGTAGTCCTCGCCGAACACCCAGGGCAGGCTGGACCAGCCCGGGCCAGGATGGGTGGGGAAGGCCGGGGCGTTGCCCCGCAGGAACAGCCAGCGGGAGCCGCTCCAGAGGCCCCCCTGGGAGGCCTTGGCGATGCCCAGGGCGGTGACCCCCACCAGGTGGATGAGCGCCTCCTCTGTCACCTGGTCCGGGAAGGTCTCCAGGAAGTCGATGATCGGCAGCAGTTCCTGGGTGCCCTCGGGGATCCGCATGGACAGTTCCCGCAGGCGCTGGAAGGACGCGTTGGGGTCCAGGGGGACCGGGAGCGGCGCGGGCGCTACACCACGCGCTTGATCATCAGGCACTCGCTGCCCTCACCGGTTTCGATGTAACGGATCTCGTCCATAAATCGGCTCATGAGGAGCAGCCCCAGCCCGCCCTTCCGCGGATGCTTGATGTACTCCCGGGGATCCGGCAGCACCACCTCGTTGTCCCGGATGGGCCGGCCCGTGTGGTGGATGTGCACCTCCAGGGCCTGGGGCAGGAAGCGCAGGTCGATCTCCACCAGGTGGTCGGCCTCGCCGCTGTAGGCATGGACGATGACGTTGGTCACCGCCTCGTCCACGGCGATGGAGATCTTGGCCGAGGTGGCGTCGTCCATGCCGGCGACGATGGAGGCGCGCTTGGCCATGCCGGTCACCAGGTTCAGGTAACGGGTCTGGCTTGGTATGACCAGCCGGAAGGATTCGGGTTCAGCCGGATTGCGCACTCAGATCGTCCCGTTCAAGCTTCGCAATGCTTCCTCTTCAGTTGGGAAAACACGGTAGAGTTCGGTGAACCCCAGGGTGTCGAAAATTTCGCGCACATTTTTCTGGAGACTGCAGAGCATGATATCGCCGCCGTTCTCCCGGACCGTCTCGATCAGTCCCATTATGGCCCCAAGACCGGCGGAACTGATGTAATTCAATAACCTGCAATCCAACAAAAGGGTGAACCTGCCCGCATGGATCTGCGCCTCCATGGCCCCTTCGAACTGACGGACAGTGTGGGCGTTGATGAAACCTTCCGGCCTCAGCACCGCCACCCCGTTCACTTCGTGGACCTGGATCGTAAGGTCAGCCATGCATGAGCTCCAAAGAATCTGGCTGAATCCTAGCGCCCTCATGATCCAATTGCCAGCCGCAGGTCGGGACCCCTGCGATTGGACATGGGATTAACCGGCCGGATCTTGCTTTTCGGGTAGAATCGTGGGTAAACCCGAGACCGCTATGGACGAAAGCAATCAAGCCGCCCTGAAGACCTTGCTTCAACAGTGGATCAACGAACGGCAGTCGGCCCTTCGGGAGCAGGTGCTGGCCGCGCTGCGCGACGCCCAGGACCGCATGGTCCCCGACGACGCGCTGATGGAGCTGGCCCTGGCCCAGACCGCGACCCCGCCGGCGCCGGCGCCCCGGGATTCGGACGCCGACCTGGGCGCCGGGCTGGACCTCATGGCCGAGGCCGCCACCCAGGGCGAGGTGCTCAAGCGGCTCCTGGAAGGGGCCATGCGCTTTTGCGAACGCAGCGCCCTCTTCGTCATCAAACAGGGCATCGCCAACCTTTACGCCCAACGCGGGTTCGAGGCCGACCATCCCAAGCTGGGGGTCGCCGTGGTCCCGCCGCCGGAGCTGGAGCAGCTCATCCTGGGCCAGACCGGCCTGGTGGCCGCCCCCGGACCGGCCTACCTGGCCCTGCTCGGCCCCCTCAGCCGTTTCGAGGCCAGTTCGGCCAGGATCATCCCGCTCCACCTGCGCCGGAAGACCGTGGCGCTGCTGCTGGCGGACAGCGGCCTGCGGGAGGCCCTGGAATTTCCCAACCATCTCAGGGCCGTGACCCTTGGGGCCGAGGCCAGGCTCGCCGCCCTGGCCGGCGCCCGGGACGAGGAACGGGCGGTCCAGACCGAAGCCCACCCGTCGGTCATGACCCAGAGAATCCCCGACCCCATTGCCGAAAACGCAGTCCCGGCGCTGGATCCCATGGTCCGCATCAACGCCGAGCGCAGCGCCAGGGTGCTGGTGGGCGACATCGAGCTCTATTTCCCCGGCAAGGTGGCCCAGGGGCAGAACCAGGGCAACCTCTACGCCGCCATGAGGGACGAATTGGACCGCAGCAGGGCTTCCTTTGTGGAGCGCTACGGCAGCGAGCTGGAAAGCCAGCACCAGATTTTCTACAAGACCGTTGTCCAGCAGCTATGCGCTGGAAACCCCGCCCGCCTCGGGCCGGCTCCCTGGGCGGCCCGGTGAGGTCGGGCGGCCATGGAAAAAACATTTGTTCTCCCCAGTGACAACAGCGAAGAAACATGGTAAATCCTTGATCCTTTGACGGGATTGAGGGAGCCATGGCGAATTTGGGCAAAAAGTGGACTTGTTTCAGCTGCTCGGCGAAGTTCTACGACTTCACCAAGGCGGAGGCGTTGTGCCCCAAGTGCGGGGCGAACCAGAAGGAGGCCCCGGCCAAGCCCAAGGCCGTGAAGAAAGAGAAGGTGGTGCTGCAGATCGAGGACGATTTCGTGCCGGAAGTGGATGCCGACGCCGCCGGTGAGGACACCCTGGAGGAAAGCCTGGGCATTTCCGGAGCCCGGGCCGAGGGGGTGGATCCGGGGGATCTGCAGATGGACGATTACGACGAGTGAGCGGGCCAGCCGTGCTCCCCTGCGTCAGAGTCGACCGCCACACGCACCTGGAGGGCAGCCTGGACGCCGCCTGGGTCCGACAGCGGGCCCAGGAAGAAGGGCTCACCCCGCCCCGGGCCCTGGAGGCCCTGTGGCGCAACGAGGCCGTGCCCTTCGAAGGCTTCATCCGGGCCTTCTTCTTCAGCTGCGGCTTCCTGCGCAACGCCGAGGCGGTGACCGCCGCCATCCTGGCGGCGGTGGGCCGCCTGCCCGAGGCCGTTCCGGGGCTCCCCCGGGGCATCGACATGTGGGTGTCCCCTCATTTCCTGGTGAAGCAGGGGCAGTTCCTCACCCTGGACGCCCTGTGGCGGGGCATCGATGACGGGATCGCCCAGGCCCGCAGCCAGGGCGTGCGCATCGCCATCATCATCGACGCGGTCAACCATTTCGGGGTGGACCACGGCCAGGAAGTGCTGGACCTGGTGCTGCCGGACAAACCGTCCTGGATCATCGGCTTCTCCACCGGCGGCCTGGAGGGGGTCCCGTTCAAGGCCTGGGCTCCGGTGTTCGAGCGGGCGCGCCAAGCGGGTCTGCGGCTGGCCGCCCACGCCGGCGAGAACGGTCCGGCGGCCAATGTGCGGGAAGCGATCCTGGACGCCGGGGTGGAGCGCATCGTCCACGGGGTGCGGGCCGCGAGCCATCCGGACATCCTGGAGCTGCTGGCGGCACGGAAGATCCCCGTTGACATCTGCATCACCTCCAACCGGGCCCTGGTGCCCGACCTGGGCGGCCACCCCCTGCCGGCCCTGCTCCGGGCCGGGGTCCGCTGCGCCCTGGGCACCGACGACCCCGGGGTGATCCCCTGCACGTTGCCCGGAGAATGGGAGCGGGCCCAGAGCCTGGGCCTCACTCCCGCCGAATTGGAGGCCGTCCGCGCCCATTCCGAAGCCGACGCATGGTGCCTCCAGCTGAATGACGCGTGAATTCCGAGCTCTTTCGTGGCAAAATAGCGGATTCGGTGTGCGCCCGTAGCTCAGCTGGATAGAGCATCAGGCTTCGAACCTGAGGGTCGGGCGTTCGAGTCGCTCCGGGCGCACCACGAAAGCTTCACGAGGCTTGACCATGCGAATGTGGCGGAACTGGCAGACGCACTGGATTTAGGTTCCAGCGGTTCACACCATGCGGGTTCGAGTCCCGCCATTCGCACCACAAGGTAAGCCCCCCAGCTTCTCCTTTTTCCAACTCGCAGCAGGAGCACCCATGCAGTCCAGCCTCACCCACCACACCGCCACGCGGAAGTCCCTGGAAGTCATCGTTCCCGCCTCGGAGGTGACCGCTGAGTTCAGCAAAGTGATCGCCAAGCTGACCCCGAAGGTCAAGATTCCCGGGTTCCGCCCCGGCAAGGCCCCAAAATCCGTGCTGCTCTCCCGCTATGACCGCGAGATCAAGTCCGAGGTGGCCGAAGCCCTGGTCGAGAAGCATTTCATGAAAGCCGCCACCGACGCGGGCGCCCAGCCCATCTCCCGGCCCGCCCTGGAGAAGGTGGAGCTGCAGGAGGGCGTCGACGGCAAGTTCAAGGCCCTGTTCGACGTGGCCCCCCAGGTGGTCCTGCCCGAGTACAAGGGCCTGGCCGTCACCAAGAAGAAGCGCCTGATCGACGACGCCGCCGTGGCCGAGCAGCTGGAGACCATGCGCCAGGAAGCCGCCAAGTACATCCCCGTGGACGACTGCGGGGCCGAACTGGGCCACTACGTCACCCTGGACATCCGGGTGAAGCCCCAGGGCCTGAAGGCCATGGAGTACAAGGACCAGGTGATCCAGTTGGCGGCCGAACGCCCCTTCGACGCGGAAGTGCTGGGCATGCGGGTGGACGAATCCCGCAAGTTCTCCATCACCATCCCCGAGGGGGATGCCAACCGCGCCATGGCCGGCAAGCCGGTGACTTATGAAGTGACTATGAAGGACCTGCGTTCCCGGGAAGTGCCCGAGCTGAACGACGATTTCGCCAAGGACCTGGGCGCCCACGCCAGCCTGGACGACCTGAAGCTGTTCGTGCGCAAGGAACTCGAGACCGCCGCCGAGAACGACGCCCTCTCCCGCACCCACCAGAGCATCCTGGATGGCTTCCTGGACGCCGCCACGTTCGAAGTGCCCACCTCCATGGTGGCCCTGCAGTTGAACGACTACTGCCAGGAGTTCGCCGAGATGGTCGCCCGCCAGGGGGTCGACCCCAAGAAGGTCAACTGGGAAGCCTACCGCCAGAGCCGCACCCGCGAAGCCGAGCGGGCCGTGCGTTCCGGCTATCTGCTCCAGACCATCGGCAATCTCGAGGACATCCAGGTGAACGACGAGGAGGTGGACGCCGAGATCCGCGAGTTCATGGAGGACCGCAAAGTCCAGCAGTCCTTCGAGGCCTTCAAGAAGCAGCTGGACCAGGGCGGCGCCACCAACGAGATCAAGGGCCGGGTGCGCACCGACAAGATCTTCACCCACATCCTCAGCCTCGCCACCGTCACCGAGGAGCTGCTGGACCGGGAGGCCTACAAGTCCCTGGAGGAGCTGGAGCACCGGCGCGAGTCCGGCCAGCCCGCGGCCCGGTTCGACGCGGGCGGGGTGGAGGGCGGCGAGCTGGAGCACCAGGAAGGGGGCGGCCCCGACGCCGTGGTGCCGGCGGAAGCCCACGTCCACGGCCCCGATTGCGACCATGACCACTAGGATCGGCATTGTCACCATCTCGGACCGGGCCAGCCAGGGCGTCTACGAAGACCTGGGCGGCCCGGCCATCCGGGAGACCTTGAAGGCCTTTCTCAGTTCCCCCTGGGAGGAGTGCTACCGGGTGATCCCGGACGAGCAGGACCAGATCGAGGCGACGCTCAAGGCCCTTTGCGACGACGAAGGCTGCTGCCTGGTGCTCACCACCGGCGGCACCGGCCCAAGCCCGAGGGACGTGACCCCCGAGGCCACCCGGGCCGTCTGCGGCAAGATCCTGGACGGTTTCGGCGAGCGCATGCGCGCCGTGTCCCTGCAGTACGTCCCCACCGCCATCCTGTCCCGGCAGATGGCCGGACTGCGCGGCAGCACCCTCATCGTGAACCTCCCCGGCAAGCCCCGCTCCATCCGGGAGTGCATGGAAGCCGTGTTCCCGGCCATCCCGTACTGCCTGGAGCTGGCCGGCGGCCCCTCCCTCCACACCGACGAGACAGTGATCAAGGCCTTCCGCCCCAAAAGTTGACCGTCAACAGCGGATCTTTTCGGGGCATGATGGTGCTGTTTTGAGGAGATCGCCATGGCCACCGAGCCCCAGACCTACGCCAACCACAAGCGCGTCGACCCTTGGTACCACTACATGGGTTTCGGCCTGGCGCTGCTGATCCTGATCATGGCCCTGGCCCATCCGTTCCGCGGCCACGGGGGCGCCTGGCAGATCCTCGTGGCCTTGTTCCTCCTGCTGATGTTCCTGCGGCTGCGGATCTACGCCCTGCGGGTGCAGGACCGGATCATCCGGCTGGAGGAGACGCTGCGCATGCAGGCCCTGCTGGACCAGAGCCTGCGGGACCGCATCCACGAGCTGCGGCCCGGGCAGTTCGTGGCCCTGCGCTTCGCCTCGGACGGGGAGCTGGCGACGCGGGTGGCGGAGGCGCTGGATGAAGGGCTGAGCGGGGCGGAGATCAAGAAGCGGATCCTCAGCTGGCGGGCGGATACCTTCAGGGTCTGAGCCGGCTCAAGCCAGCGCCAATAGATCTTCCTGCAGGATGACCGAAAGCCGCTGGACGGTGGCGGTGGGATTCGCCTTGCCGGGGCGCTCCAGCCGCGCGTAGACCTGCTGGGCCACCGCCAGTTGCGCCGCCATCGCCGACTGGGTCAATCCATGCCGGCAGCGCTTGGACGAAGCGCTACGTCCAAGCTCGCGAACCTCCGGCGGGCAGGTTCGATTCGGCGGACGCACGCAGTGCGGCCGCCGGAGAACCGCTCAGTATTGTGCCCAGCACGGACGCCCAGTCAAACCGAGGCCCCCCCTTCCCCGCGCAGACGGGGATGACCTACTTGGGATGCGCCCGGTGCCGCCCTACGATCCAGTCCACCACTTCCGCCAGGGCCATCCCGCTGGAGTCCAGTTCCACCGCATCCGCGGCCTTGCACAGCGGCGAAACCGCCCGGGTGGAATCGGCCAGGTCCCGGCGCTGGAGGTCGGCCGCCACCTCGGCCAGGGGCAGCGGCACGCCCTTGTCCCGGAGCTCCTTGAACCGGCGCCCCGCCCGGGCCTCGACGCTGGCGGTGAGGAAGATCTTGCAGCAGGCGTCGGGGAACACCACGGTGCCGATGTCCCGGCCGTCCACCACCCATCCGCCCTGGCCGCCGATGCGGCGCTGCTGGTCCACCAGCACCTCACGCACCCGGGCGTCGGCCGAGACGGGGGTCACCATGCGGGTGATCTCGGGGGTGCGGATGGCCTCGCTCACGTCCTCGTCGCCCAGGAACTCGCGGATGCCCCGCTGCTGGATCCGCAGCCCGGCCAGGACCCGCTCCAGGCCTGGACGGTCGTCCAGGTCGATGCCGGCCCGGCGCAGGGCCAGGGCGGCGGCGCGGTACATGGCTCCGGTGTCCAGGTAGTCCCAGCCCAACTGCTGGGCCACCCGCTTGGCCGTGGTGGACTTGCCCACGCCGGAGGGTCCGTCGAGGGCGATGAGGGCAAGTCTGGTCATGGGGCTCCCGGAGGGCTGGCTGATGACCATTCTGATGTAAACGACCCCTCCCTGAAAGGAGGAGCTTTCCACTACACAAGGAGATAGGCATTGTGCGCGAATACAGTGAGTGTCAAGCAACCATTCCTCCCCACCCTTAAGCGCGGGGTTTCCTGGGAAATCCGTTGAAACGCTACAAAGCAGGTTGGGCGCCCTCGCCGGCGGCAGTGGAATCGATGATGCAGAGGACCTGCCTCATCTCGACGTTGTCGCCCTTCTTCACGTTCATCTGGGTGATGACGCCCGCGCACTTGGCCTGGAGGTCGTTCTGCATCTTCATGGCTTCCAGGATGATGACGGTCTCGCCCACGTCCACATGGTCCCCTTCCTTCTTGAGGATCTTGAGGATGAGCCCGGGCATGACCGCGGTGAGCGCCCCGGCCTCATCGGCAGCGGCGTGGGTGGCCCGGCGGGTCCGGCCGGTGGCCTTGGGCTCTTCCAGGCCGTCCACTTCGACGGTGTAGGCGATGCCGTCCACCTCGGCGGTCCCGGGGGACAGCTTGACCAGGTGAGGGCTGCCGGCGATGAGGACCTGGTGTTCCTTGCGCTCGCAGGAGAACTCCACGCCGTTGACCACCATCATGCCGTCCCGGCGCTCCAGTTCGTAGGCCTGGCCTTCCAGCGTGAGCTTGAACTTGTTGTTGGCCATGTCACCACCCCCTCTGGATGCCCGCCCGCGCGGCCATCTTCCACATGGAGCCCTCCTGGGCCGGCCCCGCTGCCATCACCGGCTTGGCATCCCTGCTGTTGGCCTGCTGGTACAAGGCCTCGCCGATGGCGGCGGCCACTTCTTCCTTGCCGCCGAGGCCCTGCTTGCGCCGAAGCAGGAACGGCTTGGCGATCTGGGGGAACAGGGCGTAGGACATGACGTCCTCGTCGGACTGAGCGAGGTCGCCGATCTCCTGCTTGGCGTCTTCCCAGCCGGGCGCCAGCATGTCGGCGGCGCGGCAGGTGATGGGCTCCTCGTCGCCGATGGCCATCTTCTGGATGACCGGATCCATGGGCGCGGGCGGCTTGCCGTAGTAGCCCCGGAAGTACTGCTTCACTTCCTCCGGAATGACCTTGTAGCGCTCGCCCAGCAGCACGTTCAGGGTGGCCTGGGTGCCCACGATCTGGCTGGAGGGGGTGACCAGGGGCGGGTAGCCCATGTCCTTGCGGACCCTGGGGATCTCGTCCAGCACGGCGTAGTACTTGTCCATGGCCCCCTGCTGGCGCAACTGGCCCACCAGGTTGGAGAGCATCCCGCCCGGCACCTGGAACTGCAGCACGTTCACGTCCACCGGCGGCACGCCGGCTTCGAAGCTCGCGTACTTCTTGCGCACTTCGGTCATCTTGCGGGCGATGTCGGCCAGCTTGGCCAGGTCCAGGCCGGTGTCCCGGGGCTGGCCCTTGAGTGCGGCCACCAGGGTCTCGGTGGGGGGCTGGGAGGTGGACATGGACATGGCGGATATCGCGCAGTCCACCACGTCCACCCCGGCCTCGGCGGCTTTGATCAGGGAGGCAGTGCCGAACCCCGAGGTGTAGTGGGTGTGCAGCTGCACCGGCAGGCCCACTTCCTCCTTCAGGGCCTTGACCAGGCTGTAGGCGATGTAGGGGCTGATCAGGCCGGCCATGTCCTTGACGCAGATGGAATCGGCGCCCATGGACTTCATGTCCTTGGCCATCTGCACGAAGGCCGCGTCGGTGTGCACCGGGCTGATGGTGTAGGAGATGGTCCCCTGCACGTGGCCGCCCACGGCCTTGACCACTTCAAAGCACTTTTCCATGTTGCGCAGGTCGTTCAGGGCGTCGAAGATGCGGAACACATCGATGCCGTTGGTCTTGGCCAGCTGGATGAACTTCTCCACGATGTCGTCGGGGTAGTGCTTGTAGCCGAGCACGTTCTGGCCGCGCAGGAGCATCTGCAGGCGGGTCTTGGGCAGGGCCTTGCGCAGAGCGCGCAGGCGCTCCCAGGGGTCCTCGCCCAGGAACCGGATGGCGGTGTCGAAGGTGGCGCCGCCCCAGACTTCCAGGGACCAGTAGCCGATCTCGTCCAGGGCCGGGCAGAGCGGGAGCATGTCCTCGGTGCGCATGCGCGTGGCCAGAAGGCTCTGGTGCGCGTCCCGCAGGAGGGTTTCGCAGATCATGAGGGGTTTCATGGACATATCCGGCTACTCCACTTCAGACGCGTGGGGGAACATTTCCTTGGGCTTCACCATGAGCACCAGGGCGCCTTCCAGGGACTCCGAGGAGTGGGTGGTGTAGGCGCGCACCACCGTGCTCTCCCCCTTCTTCAGGACGATGGGGGTGGCGCTCTTGAAGCGGATCGTGATCTCCCCCTCCAGGACCAGGTACAGCTCGTCCTGGATGTGCCGGTGGAAGGGATACGATTCCTTGAAGTTCATGAGGTAGGCGGCATGATCGTTCACCTGCCCCAGCTCCAGATGGCTGTAGGGGTTGGTGAGCAGGGCCGCGAGTTCAGCGATGCTGGTCTTGTTTCCCATTGGATTCTCCCTGGCCTACAAAGGCATCGTCGAGTGCTTGCGGGGCGGGTTGCTGTCGCGCTTGTTGCGGGTGATCTTCAGCGCTTCGTTCAGCCGGGCGCGGGTGTCGGCCGGGTCGATGACATCGTCCAGGTAGCCCCGGCTGGCCGCCACGAAGGGGTTGGCGAACTTGTCCTTGTAGAGCTCGATCAGCTCGGCGCGCTTGGCCACCGGGTCCACGGCGTCGGTGAGCTCCTTGCGGAAGATGATGTTGACCGCGCCGTCCGGCCCCATGACGGCGATCTCGCCGGTGGGCCAGGAGACGTTGTAGTCGCCGCGGATGTGCTTGGANNCTCATCACGTCGTAGGCGCCGCCGTAGGCCTTGCGGGTGATCACGGTGAGCTTGGGCACGGTGGCTTCGCAGTAGGCGTAGAGCAGCTTGGCGCCGTGCAGGATGATGCCGCCGTGCTCCTGGTCCACGCCGGGCATGAACCCGGGCACGTCCACGAAGGTGATCAGCGGGATGTTGAAGGCGTCGCAGAAGCGCACGAAGCGGGCGCCCTTGAGGGAGGCCTTGATGTCCAGCACTCCGGCCAGGACCAGGGGCTGGTTGGCCACGATGCCCACGGTGTGCCCGTCCATGCGGGCGAAGCCGACGAGCATGTTGCCGGCGAAGCCGGCGTGCACTTCCAGGAACTCGCCGTTGTCCACCACGTTGGCGATGACTTCGTGCATGTCGTAGGCCTTGCGCGGATCGTCGGGCACCAGGTTGTTGAGGGCTTCCTCCCGGCGGGCGGGATCGTCGCCGGTGTCGACCCGGGGCGCGTCTTCCATGTTGTTGCTGGGCAGGTAGCCCAGCAGGGTGCGGATGGTGGCCAGGCCGTCGGCCTCGTCCTCGGCCGCGAAGTGGGCCACGCCGCTCTTGGTGGCGTGGATGGTGGCGCCGCCCAGGTCGTCCATGGACACGTCCTCGTGGGTGACGGTCTTCACCACGTCGGGGCCGGTGATGAACATGTGACTGGTCTTCTTGACCATCAGGATGAAGTCGGTGAGGGCCGGGCTGTAGACCGCGCCGCCGGCGCAGGGTCCCATGATGGCGCTGATCTGGGGCACCACCCCGGAAGCCAGGGTGTTGCGCAGGAAGATGTCGGCGTAGGCGCCCAGGCTGACCACGCCCTCCTGGATGCGGGCGCCGCCGCTGTCGTTGAGGCCCACCACCGGCACGCCGTTCTTGACGGCCAGGTCCATCACCTTGCAGATCTTTTCCGCGTGCACTTCGCCCAGGGACCCGCCCAGAACGGTGAAGTCCTGGCTGAACAGGTAGACCGGACGGCCCTCCACCGTGGCCCAGCCGGTGACCACGCTGTCGCCCAGGAAGTGCTTCTTGTCCATGTGGAAGTCGTGGGTCCGGTGGGTGACGAAGGCGTCCAGTTCCCGGAACGAGCCCTTGTCCACCAGCGCCTCGATCCGCTCCCGGGCGGTCATCTTGCCCTTGGCGTGCTGGGCTTCGATCCGGTCCACCCCTCCGCCAAGGAACGCATCCTTGCGCAGTTTCTCCAGCATTGCCTTCTTCGCCTTGGTGTCCATCCAGCGTCCTCCTGGGATCCGGTTGTGCGGTTGGGGGGAGTCCATGCGGAAGGGCCTGGACGTCCGCTCAAGCTTGTAAATACCTGCAACACATCTATTGTAGAGATCTTCCTGGAATCTACCCGGTCATCCGTGACATTTGACACAAGCAAACGGCCGGGCCCATGCCATGATCAGCCCTCCATAGAACCGGTTTTCTACGTGCCGCCGCTCTATCCATCATACAAGTCCTGGCCGCGCATGCCAAAGGACCGGGACCCGGGCTGGGGTCCGCGGCCTGAAAAGCCAACACAGGGATGCGAGTCTGGCTTAGCATGGATAGCCATGAAACCCCAGGAGTCGTTCCTTGAGCCATCCATACAACCACTTTGTCAACGAGTTCGTGCGGCTGCTGGATGAAACCCGGGAAGCCCCGCTGGGCGGCTTCCCTTTGGCCGACGTCCCCAGGCTGCTGGACAACGCCCCCCGGGCGCTGGTGTTCGCCCCGCACCCGGACGACGAGAGCATCCTGGGCGGGCTGCCGCTGCGCCTGCGCCGGGAGCTGAGCTTCCGGATCTCCGCCGTGGCCGTGACCCAGGGCAGCCGGGTGGATCGCCAGCCGGCGCGCCTGGAGGAGATGCGCGGCGCCTGCCACTTCCTGGGCTTCGAGCTGATCACCACCCGTCCCAACGGGCTGGTGGGCATCAACCCCCGGACCCGGGAACAGAACCCCGGCGCCTGGGAGGACGCGGTCGCGACCATCGCCCAGATCATCGCCTACCACCGCGCCTCGGTGATCTTCCTGCCCCATGACCAGGACCACCACGGCACCCACATCGGCACCCACCACCTGGTGCTCGACGCCCTGGCCACCATCCCGGGCATCCGCTGCAAGCTGGTGGAGACCGAGTACTGGCGCGCCATCGCCGATCCCAACCTGATGGTGGAATCCTCCCCGGACGACGTGGCCGACCTGGTGGCCGCCGTCTCCTTCCACAAAGGCGAGGTGGTGCGCAATCCCTACCACCTGTCCCTGCCCTCCTGGATGTCCGACAACGTCCGCCGGGGCAGTGAGCTGGTGGGCGGCCTGGGCTCCGCCGCCCCGGGTTTCCACTTCGCGACCCTCTACCGCCTGACGGAGTGGGTCAACGGCGAGGTCCGCCCCTGCCTGAAGGCCCCCCGGCTGGTGCCCGTCGGCCCGGCCCTGGCGGAGCTCTTCAAGCGGGAGATCGTCCCGGCCTCCTGAGTTGTAAGCAAGAAACGGATTGAGCGGGGGCCCTGGATCCCCGAACCTGGATCCAGGGGGTAGGCTCATGTCCCAGAGCGATTTCAGCCGCGTGGCCCAGGCGATCCGGTTTCTTTGCGCCCGGGTGCAGGAGCAGCCGTCCCTGGCCGAGGTGGCGGCCCAGGCGGGGGTCAGCGAGTTCCACTTCCAGCGGATCTTCCAGAAGTGGGCGGGCATCAGCCCCAAGCGCTTCCTCCAGTACCTCACCCTGCGGGAGGCCAAGGCGCTGCTGCTGGAATCCCGGTCGGTCCTGGAGGCCAGCCTGGAGCTGGGGCTTTCCAGCCCGAGCCGGCTGCACGACCTGTTCGTGACCATCGAGCGCATGACCCCGGGCCAGTTCAAGGAGCAGGCCCGGGGCCTGACCCTGGGCTGGGCCGTGACGGAGACGCCGTTCGGGCCGGCGCTCATGGCCGCCCTGGAGGGCCGCCTGTGCGCGCTCTCCTTCCAGGCCGGAGATCCCGGCCAGGCCCTGGCCGAGCTTGAGGCCCGCTGGCCCCGGGCCCGGTTCCAGCAGGACCCGCAGGCGCTGGCGCCCTTCGCCGCGGCCCTGGAGCAGCGCTTCCGGGGCGGCCCGCCGCAGCCTCTGGCCCTGGCCCTCAAGGGCACCCCGTTCCAGCTCAGGGTGTGGGAAGCGCTGCTGCGGATCCCCGAAGGCCGGGTGCTGGCCTACGGCGACCTGGCCCGGCAGCTGGGCGACCCCGGGGCCAGCCGCGCCATCGGCACCGCCGTCGGCCAGAACCCGGTGGGCTACCTGATCCCCTGCCACCGGGTGATCCAGGCCAGCGGCGCGCTGGGGGACTACCACTGGGGCGCGGAGCGCAAGCGGGCCATCCTGGCGTTGGAGCGGGCCCGGCACGAGCGGGCCGGCGTGGCCTAAGTGCGCATGGGGCCGGCGAACAGGGCGGCTCCCTGGGCGAAGGGGGCCGGCTGGAACAGCATGCCCAGCAGCAGGTCCACCGCGGTTCCGCGCATGACGCTCTCGAAGTTGAAATCGAACAGGGCCATGTCCGGATCCTGGAGGGCCGCCCGCACCGCGGGCGGCCGCGCGGCCATGAGCTGGCTGCCGATCACCAGCCCGTGGAAACGGATCAGGTACAGCGGGCCCAGCCCCCGGGCCAGGTCCGGCAGCACCCGCTCCAGCCGCTCGCCCACCCGCACCACGCCGGCCTGGAGGAACCGGGCGAAGGCATGGGCCTCCGCCACCGGGATGTTCTGCTCCAGCACCCCGTGCAGGAGGGCCTGGAGCTTGGGCAGCAGCGGCCGCCGCACCAGCTCCAGCACCAGCCGCTCGGCCACGGCCACGGGATCGCTGCCCTTGGGGGTGGCCTCCAGGCCCTGGGCCGCCTGGTCGAACCAGGTGCCCATCTCCGCCACCAGCATGGCCAGGAACAGGGATTCCTTGGTGGGGAAATAAAGATACAAGGTGCCCTTGCCCAGCCCCAGGCGCTGGGCCAGGTCGGTCATGCGCAGCGCGGGATAGGAGACTTCCTGGAACAGCTGGAGCGCGCCGGTCAGGATGGCCTGACGCCGCAATTCTTTTTCTTCGGGACGGTAGGCACGGCGCATGGGAGAAGTTCTTTTTACCAATATAGTGACCAGGGGTCATTTAGATAGAGTGAATGTCGGGGAAAAAAAACATTTGCTGAGGCTGATTTGTTATTGTGAACGGTTCTCAAAGAATCGCCGACTATTAGGTTAACCGGTTCCCATCGCTGAGGAGTTGATGATGATGTCTAGGAATGTGCGCTTTTCCCTCCCCGTCTCCACCCTGGCCTTTCTGCTAGCTGCGGCCGCGGCGCCCCAGGCGGCGGCTTCCGGCTTCCAGCTCCGCGACCAGAGCGGCAGCGGCCAGGGCAATTCCTACGCCGGCATCAGCGCCGGCGGCACGGACATCAGCAGCATGTTCTTCAATCCCGCGGCGATGATCCGCTTCGAGGGCAACCAGTTCCAGGTCGGCCTCACCGAGATCGCCCCCGACTCCAAGTTCAGCGACGGCGTCGCCACCCGTTCCGGGGGCGCCGGCGACATCTCGGGCCCCTCCTCCACCGGCAACATCGCCTCCAGCGCCGTCATCCCCACTGTGTACGCCATGTGGATGGTGAATCCCGACCTCAGGCTCGGCATCTCCGTCAACGTCCCGTTCGGCCTCACCACCAACTACGACTCCGGCTGGATGGGCCGCTACCAGGCCCTCAAGTCCCACCTGCAGACCCTGGACATCGCCCCCGCCATCGCCTACCGCCTGGACCCCAAATGGTCCGTGGGCTTCGCCTTCGTGGCCCGGCAGGCCAAGGCCGAGCTGAGCCAGGGCATCGACATGGGATACGAGGCGGCTGGGGAGATCCAAGGGCTTGGCCTCACCAACCCCGGGTCCGCGGGGATCACCCCCGGCACCGGCGACGGCTCCGTGGACGTCAAGGGCAGTTCCTGGGCGTACGGCTACAAGCTCGGCCTGGTCTACGAACCCTCCAAGACCCTTCACTTCGGCCTGGGCTACCAGTCCGAGATCAGGGAGAACATCAAGGGCACCGCCACCTTCTCAGTGCCCTCCTCCGTGCAGACCGGGCTTTTCAACATGGTTGAGGCCAATGGCGGTTCCAACACCGCCCTGGCCGCCGCCGCGGGTCTCCAGGCCGCCACCGCCAACGGCTCCGTCTCGGCCCTCCTGGTGCTGCCCGCCACCATCTCCCTGGGCATGCTCTACGACGTTTCCAGCACCTTCTCCCTGGCGGCGGAAATCTCCGACACCCAGTGGTCCTCGTTCAAGGAACTGCGGGTGAAGTTCAGCAACCCCGCGGCACAGCCCGACAGCGTCATCACCGAGAACTGGAAGGACGCCCTGTTCGTGGCCCTGGGCGCCACCTGCCACCCTGCCGGCAACTGGACCTACCGGGCGGGCATCGCCCTGGACAAAACCCCGGTGCCCGACTCCACCCGCAATCCCCGGATCCCGGACGCGGACCGGTTCTGGGTCTCCGGCGGCGTGGGCTATCAGTTCAGCAAGGCCTGGGGCGTGGACGTCGGCTACAGCCACCTGTTCTGCAAGAATTCCACCATCGACCTCCAGGGCGGCAGCAACCCGCAGAACGCGTCCTTCTTCCAGGGCAACCTGAGCGGCACCTACAAGAACAGCATCGACGTCCTGGCCATGCAGGCGAGGTATCACTTCTAGCAGCCGTTACGGAGCTTTGCTCCGTTACGGCTGCTCTGCAGTTTGGACT